>JAUIJB010000111.1 GCA_030430455.1 Verrucomicrobiia bacterium
GGTACTGGCATCTACACGTTTAGCCGGCGTTCGGTGGTTTCGGAGAGGTTCGGCCCGCCGACCGCGTTCCCTTTCCTAGCATCCTGTTGAATCTCACCGGCGGATCCGGATGCCCGATCCGCCGGCCAGCCCGTTAGGTAGTCGCCATCCCCCTTAACAGGCGTCGGGGTTCAGGCGTTGCTGTCAATTAAGCAGCAAGTGCGAGCTCGTTAGAGTCTGCATTTATTGTGTTTGGACGGCTTTTTAGGAGGCCAACCGACCAACCTCCACGTGCAGCCAGCGCGTCGAACATTCCGTCGAAACCAGAACGCCCCCGTCCACTGGGTGGACCGGAATCCTAGCCCGGGCCGGCGCGGAATCAACCTGGAAAAGCGGGTTCGCGGGTGCAAAGCCCGGTGCGTTTTGGACCAGGATGGATGGGATGGATGGGATTTTTCGTATGGGGAGCCCCTTCGAGGCTTTCGGATCAAGAGCGATCCCATCCATCCCATCCATCCTGGTCCCCGATCCGCGCCCCCCCGGACCCCTCCGGTCCCCCACCCTACCTCGGTCCCTGGATCGCCGGGGCGATCGACGACAGCAGGCCATTGTCGAGGCGGTAGATCCAGCTGTGGATGTCGACCTTCTGACCGCGGTCCCAGGCGTCCTGGATGATGGTCGTCCGGGCGACGTTCTCGGCATTGGCGATCACGTTGAGCTCGCAGAGCCGGTCGAGGGTCTTGGCCGGGTCGAGGCCCTCCAGCTCCCCTTCCCTCCGGCGGGCGATGTTCTGGATGTGGCGCAGCCAGTTGTCGATCAGGCCGTGGCGCTGGTTCTCGAGGGCCGCCTTGACCCCGCCGCAGCCGTAGTGGCCGCAGACGATGACGTGCTTCACCTTGAGCACCTCGACGGCGAACTGCAGCACCGAGAGGACGTTCATGTCGGTCTGGACCACGACATTGGCGATGTTGCGGTGGACGAAGACCTCGCCGGGCTGGAGGTTGGTGATCTGGTTGGCCGGCACGCGGCTGTCGGAACAGCCGATCCAGAGGTATTCCGGGGCTTGCTGCTTGGCCAGCCGGCTGAAAAACTCCGGGTCCTGCTGCACCTGCGCCGCGGCCCAGGCCTTGTTTCCGTCCAGTAGCGTCTTGAGGCTCTCCATGGCCCCCGATTGAATTCCGAAATCGTCAATCGGCAACCCCCAATCTTCAATCAGGCCGATGGCCGACCTTTTCCAAAGCGAAAGCGGCGCCCCGGAGCCGACCCGCCTCCCCGAGCCCTCGGCGGATGAGCCGCTGGCGGCGCGGATGCGGCCGCGGACGCTCGACGAGGTCGCCGGCCAGCGGCACATCCTCGCCGAGGGCAAACTGCTGCGGCGGGCGATCGAGTCCGACCGCTTCACCTCGCTGATCTTCTACGGCCCGCCGGGGACCGGCAAGACCTCGCTGGCGAGCGTCATCGCGCGCAGCACCGGGTCGCGCTTCGAGGCCCTCAACGGCGTCGAGTCGAACGTCGCCGAAATCCGCGCCAAGGTCGACCAGGCGCGCACGATGCGCGAGCTGCGCGACCAGACGACGATCCTCTTCATCGACGAGATCCACCGCTTCAACAAGGCCCAGCAGGACGTCCTGCTGCCTCACATCGAGCGCGGCACGGTGCGCTTCATCGGCGCCACCACCCACAACCCGTACTTCTACGTCAACTCGCCGCTGGTCTCGCGCTCGCAGGTGTTCCAGCTCGAGGCGGTGTCGACCGAGGACCTGATCCCGCTGCTCGAGCGCGCCATCGCCGACCCGCAGCGCGGCCTGGGGAAAGTGAACGTGACTGCCGATCCCGCGGCCCTCCGCCACCTCGCCGAGATGTCCGACGGCGACGTGCGCAAGGCGCTCACCGCCCTGGAACTCGCGGTGCTGACCACGCCCTCGTCCTCCATCGACGACCAGGAGCCCGCCATCCATCTTACCCTGGAGGTCGCCGAGGAATCGATCCAGCGCAAGGCGATCGTCTACGACGCCGACGGCGACGCCCACTACGACACCGCCTCGGCCTTCATCAAATCGATCCGCGGCTCCGACCCGGATGCCGCGCTCTACTGGCTGGCGAAGATGCTGCACGCCGGCGAGGACCCGCGCTTCATCGCCCGGCGCCTGGTGATCTCCGCCAGCGAGGACATCGGCCTGGCCGACTCGAACGCGCTGCGGGTCGCGATGGCCGCGCAGCAGGCCTTCGAGTTCGTCGGCATGCCGGAGGGCCGCATTCCCCTCGCCCACGCCACGGTCTACCTGGCCACCGCGCCCAAGTCGAACAGCGCCTACGCCGCGCTCGGCGAGGCGATGCGCGATGTCGAGTCCGGCCGCACCCTCGCCGTGCCCGAGCACCTGCGCACCAAGACCCGCAAGAAGCTCGCCGCCGCCAGTGGCACCGACGAGGACAAGATGCGCTACCTCTATTCCCACGACTACGAGGGCGGCTACGTGCCCCAGGCCTACCTGCCGGAGGGGAAGACCTATTACACGCCGACCGAGAACGGCCTCGAGAAGCGCATCAAGGAGCGGCTGGATTACTGGCGGTCGCAGTTCCAGTCCGGGCCAGCCAAGACCTGATTTAATCGTTGCTATTTTGGCTATCTTGGCTTATTTTCCGATTAATGGATAAAATATCATCCCTTAAATTCCGAAACCCGACGGAGCTCGTCCGGGCGATCGGGGCGCGGTTGAGGGAGCAGCGGCTGGCGCGCGGGTGGACCCAGCAGGAGCTCGCCGAGCGTGCCGGTGTGGGGCTCTCGACCCTCAAGCTCTTCGAACACGAGGGCAAGGGGTCCCTCCAGCGGCTCGCCAAGATCGCCGTCGCCCTCAACCTCGACGGCGAACTGCGCCAGCTCTTCGCCGAGCCCAAGTCCTACGAGTCGCTCGACGCGGTCGAGGCATCGACCCGCCAGCGGGCACCCCGCCGCAAGCGCTCGTCATGAAACTCACCGTCCGCCACCGCGCCCTGCCCGGCCAACCGGTCATCGGCCGGCTGCTTGAGGATGCGAGGGGGCGGGTGTTCTTCGAGTACGATGCCGACTGGCCGGCCCGCGGGCTGGAGCTGTCGCCGCTCTACCTGCCCCTCGACACCGGTGGATCGGTCACCACGCCCACGCCGGAGGTTGGTCCGCTGTTCGGGCTCTTCGCCGACTCGCTGCCCGACTGGTGGGGCGAGCAACTGATGAAGCGTCACTTCGCCAACCTCGGCATCCCCTGGGGCGAGGTGACCGAGCTCGAGAAGCTCGCCTGCCAGGGCAGCCACGCCATGGGAGCGCTCGGCTACGAGCCCGACCTTTCCGGCTCCCACTTCCGCGACGTCCTCGTGACCGATGTCTCCCGACTGGTCGAGTCCGCCCGGGACTTCGTCCACGGCGAAACCAAGGAGGTCCTTCCGGCCCTCGTTCGCGGGGGCATCACCCCGGGGGGCGCCCAGCCGAAGGTCCTGCTCGCCTTCAACGACGACTTCAGCAAGTGCGTCGCCGGCGGCGGGAAGACCCCCGAGGGTTACTCGCCCTGGCTGTTGAAATTCCAATTCGACCCCGAACTCCCGGTCGGACGCGAGGAGCAGGCCTTCACCCGGATGGCTGCCGCCGCCGGCATCGAGGTTCCCGAAACCCGGCTGCTGCCGACCCGCGACGGCTCGGTCCATTTCATGGCGCGACGTTTCGACCGAATCGACGGCGGGATTCCGGTGCACATGCACAGCTACTCGGGGCTCACCCACACCACGGTGCGCAGCGGGCTCGATTACGGCGACCTCATGAACCTGACCCGACACCTGACGAACGACGCGCGCGAGGTCGAGCAGGTGTTCCTGCGCGCCGTGTTCAATGTCGCCGCGGGCAACCACGACGACCACGGCCGCAACCACTCCCTGGTGATGAGCGCCGAGGGCCGATGGAGGGTCTCCCCGGCCTACGACCTGACCCTCTGCTCCAATCCGCTGGCGTCCGGCATCCGGGCGGCCTCCATCAACGGGCGCTTCGCCGGAATTGACCGTGCCGAGCTCCGCAAGCTCGGCGAGTCGCAGGGCATCCGGGCCGTGGACGACCGGATCGACGAGGTCCTCGCGGCGCTGCGGCGCTGGCCGGAGTTCGCCGCCGACGCCGGCCTCGGCGCGGTGCAGACCGACCTTCTGGCAAACCAGTTTCCGGCCGCCTCCTGGTAGAAGGCGCGCGCGACGGCGGACGACCTCCGCCCCTCCCTATTCCTGGTCGGCGAGGTAGCGCTCGGCCTCGAGGGCGGCGGCGCAACCCTGGCCGGCGGCGGTGACGGCCTGGCGGTAGACGTGGTCGGCGACGTCACCCGCGGCGAAAAGCCCGGGCGTCCGGGTGGCCGTGCCGCGGCCCTTCTGCTCGATGTAGCCGTTGTCGTCGGTGTCGACCAGGTCGCCGAGGAAGCCGCTGTTCGGCACGTGGCCGATCGCCACGAACACGCACTTCACCTCCAGCTCGCTCTCCGTGTCGTCCTGGACGTTCTTCAGCTTCACCGCGCGCATCTCGCCCTCGTCATCGGTGAGGTACTCGGTGACCACGCTGTTCCACACCGGCTCGATCTTCTCGTTGGCCAGGGCCCTCTCGGCCATGATGCGCGAGGCGCGGAGCTCGTCGCGACGGTGGATCAGGTAGACCTTGCTGGCGAACTTGGTGAGGAAGGTCGCCTCCTCCGCGGCGCTGTCGCCGCCGCCGATCACGCAGACCGGGACGTCGCGGTAGAACGCACCGTCGCAGGTCGCGCAGGAGGTCAGGCCGTGGCCGATGAGCTCCTTCTCGTTGTCGAGGCCGAGGTGGCGCGGCGCCGCGCCGGTCGCCACGATCACGGTCTTCGCCTCGAGGGTCTTGTCGCCGGCCTTCACCTCGAAGTGGCCGTCGGCGTGCTTGCTCACCTGCTCGACGTTGAGGTACTCGATGCGGGTGCCGAAGCGCTCGGCCTGCTTCTGCATGTTCATCATCAGGTCGGGCCCCATGATGCCCTCGGGAAAGCCGGGAAAGTTCTCCACCTCGGTGGTCGTCGTCAGCTGGCCGCCCGGCTGGGTGCCGGTGAGCATCAGCGGGTTCATGTTCGCGCGGGCGGTGTAGATGGCGGCGGTGTAGCCGGCGCAGCCGGTTCCGATGATGATGACGTCTTCCATGTTTCTGGGGTGGTGGGAGCCCTCGGGCAGGCGGAGTATTCCGGCGGAATCCGGTCGCCGTCAATGCCGGCTCCTCGGTGCGACCCCGGCGGCGCCGGCTCACCCGTCCGGCGGCCCCGTTTCCGGCCCCGCCCCACGCCCCACCGGCGTCGTCACTCGATCCCCCGCGCGCGCTTCTGCTCCTCGATCCAGTCCTGGTCGGCTGGCGACAGGTGGCGCACCTTGGTCCGGACGCGGTTGCCGTCGGGCTCCACCAGCAGCAACTCCCCCTTGTGGTAGCGTTTCAGCTTGGCGAAGATCTTGCGCCCCCGCGGGTCGCGCCAGGTCCGGTAGCCGCGTTTCTCCATCGAGGCCCGCCACTCCTCGTGGCGCTTGTTGGCCAGCCGGGTTCCCTGGCGGATCTGGCCCCACTTGAACTCGGCCTGCCCGCGGCGGTAGCCCTTGTAGCGCCCGATCACCTCGCCGGACGGCGTCAGCACCAGCAGGTACGGCTGACCGAGGATGCGGTAGCGCTTCTTGAGCTCCTTGACCCAGTCGAGCTTGCGCGAGACGTCATCGGTCAGGGTGCTGCCGGAAATCCTCTGGTCGATCCGCAGGCGAACCAGTTCGTGCGAAGCCCAGTCCTCGAATTCCTCGCGGTTGAACAGGTCCTGGCTGAGGGCCTTGCAGGACGGGCTGTTTTTCGAGTCGGTGAACCACATCAGCACCGGCTTCTCCTGCTTGCGGGCCTCGCGGAAGGCCACGGTGTAGCTGTCCCGCCACGGTCCCTGCTGCGGCTTCGAGCTGAGCAACTCGCGGAGTTCCGGGATCGCACCGTCGATGTCCTCGGCGTCGGGGTCGGTGAAGACGATGTCCTCCTCGTCGAGCACGACCCCGGCATTTCCCGCGAAGGCCTCCTCGAGGTTGCCGCCGGGGTCGACGATCGTGCCGCCGCCGGTCAATTGCGGCGGGATCGCACCCGGGCCCAGGGGATCCCCTCCGACGGGGTCGTCAGCGCCGCCCCAACAGCCCGTCAGCAGGACGAGGAGTGGAAAAAGCGCGGACCAGCGGGGCATGCGGCGAAGCTAGGCCCCGCCCCGCCGTCCCGCAAGGCCCCGCCGAAGCATGACGCTTCCCTCCGGTTTCCCTTGCCCGGGTCGCTCTCACCGGCAAACTCCCGCCGATCACGACCGCGCCGACATGACCACCAAGCACGCCCCCGTCTTCATCCTGCTCCTGCTGGCACTGCTCGCACCCGCCGCCCTCGCAGCCGGCGGCGGTGACGGGGTCGAGCCGCCGCCCTTCGTGACCGAGATGGCCGAATTCCCCGCCCTCGAGGAGGCAGCCGGCATGGAAGGCATCATGGAGAAGCTCCAGTTCCGCGTCGAGCAGGCCCCCTTCCTCCTGGTGGCGACCATCATCTTCGTCTGCGCCATCGTCCACACCTTCTTCGCCGTCCCGATCACCAAGATCGCCCACAAGATCCAGCACGACCACGACGCCCGGGTCCGCCGCATGAAGGAGGAAGCCGGCGAGCACGCCTACGCCGCCGACATGGTGAGCTTCAAGGCGACGATCCTCCACTTCCTCGGCGAGGTGGAGGCCATCTTCGGCATCTGGGTGATCGCGCTGCTCGGCGCGATGTTCTTCTACTACGATGTCGAGGCGGTGAAGCACTACATGCTCGGCGTCAACTTCACCGAGCCGATCTTCGTGGTCGTCATCATGGCGCTCGCCTCGACACGCCCCGTGCTCAACTTCGCCGAGGACGCCCTGCGCTTCGCCGCCAAGCTCGGCAAGGAAAGCGTCTCCGCCTGGTGGCTCTCGATCCTGATCATCGCCCCGATCCTCGGCTCCTTCATCACCGAGCCCGGCGCGATGACCATCGCCGCGATGCTGCTGGCCAAGAAGTTCTACTGGCTCAAGCCCTCGCCGAAGTTCGCCTACGCCACGCTCGGCCTGCTCTTCGTCAACATCTCGGTCGGCGGCGTACTCACCAACTTCGCCGCGCCGCCGGTGCTGATGGTCGCGCGCGCCTGGGACATCACCACGCCGGAGATGCTGCTCCACTATGGCGACAAGGCGGTGCTCGGCATCCTCACCTCGACCACCCTCTACTTCCTCTTCTTCCGCAAGGAACTGCGCGAGATGGGCAGCAAGCTGCAGGACACCGATGGCGACGGCCGCGGCGACCTCCAGCAGCGCCACCGCCCGATCCCGGTCTGGATCACGGTGACGCACCTGCTGTTCATGGCCTTCACCGTCTACTTCGCCCACTACCCGCCGATCTTCATCCTCGGCTTCCTGTTCTTCCTCGCCTTCCGCCAGGCGACCGCCCACCCCCAGCACGCCGTCGACCTGCGCGGCCCGGTGCTGGTCGGCTTCTTCCTTGCCGGCCTGGTCATCCACGGCGGTCTCCAGGGTTGGTGGCTGGCGCCGATCATCACCTCGCTCGACGAGTGGCCCCTGTTCGTCGGCTCCGTCCTGCTGACTTCCTTCAATGACAACGCGGCCATCACCTTCCTCGCCAGCCAGGTCGAGGGACTGGCACCCGCGCTCAAGTATGCCGTGCTTGCCGGCGCGGTCACCGGCGGCGGTCTCACCGTGATCGCCAACGCGCCGAACCCGGCCGGCCAGGCGCTGCTGTCGAAGTTCTTCGGCGACGGCGTCTCGCCCGGCAAGCTCGCCGCCGGCGCCCTGATCCCGACGATCATCGTCGCCTGTTACATGATGCTCTTCCCCGACACCGGCATCGACAAGATGTTCGCGGAGCCGGAGAAGGTCCCGGTGCAGGCCGGGGAGGTGGTCGAACCCGGTCATTGATCCCATGTTCACGGGCCTGGTCGAATCCACCGGCGGGGTGGTCGCGCTCGAGCCGCGCGGCGAGCAGGCACGGCTCGAGCTTGCGATCCCCTTCGCTGCCGAACTCACGCTCGGCGACTCGGTCGCCGTCAACGGTTGCTGCCTGACCGTCGCGGAACTCGTCCCGGATGGCGCGGTCTTCGACGTGCTGATGCAGACCCTGCGGGTCACCTCGCTGGGCGACCTCAAACCCGGCTGCCGGGTCAATCTCGAGCGTGCCCTGTGTGTCGGCGACCGCCTCGGAGGTCACTTCGTCCAGGGCCACGTCGATGCCGCCGGCACGGTTCTCCGCTATGAGCCGAGTGGCAGCGACCACGTCCTCGAGGTCGAGCTTCCCGAGTTCGTCGCCCCGCTGTGCATCGACAAGGGATCACTGGCGGTCGATGGTATTTCGCTGACCATCGCCGACCTCGAGGAGGACTTCGCTCGCTTCTGGATCACGCCCCACACCCACGAGGAGACCAACCTGGCGAACCGCAAGCGCGGCGACCGGGTCAACCTCGAGGCCGACCTCCTCGCCAAGCACCTCGCCCGCCTCGTGGAGGCACGTGGGTTGGGGACCCCGGAGATCGCCTGAGCGGGACTTTCGGGTTTCGCATCCCGACCGCCTCCGGCTGACTACGGCATGCTTCCGCCACCCGAGGACATCGCGGCGGCGAAAAAGAAGCCGAAGAACAGGATGGCCGCGACCTGGAGTGCCATCGCGATGTAGCCGGTAATCAATCCGGCAATTGCCATTCCCCGCCCCTGAAGGGGGATGGGATCGAAGGCGGACTGGCGGATCTTCCCGAGCGAAAGATGGCCGCAGATCACCGCCGGAAGGCCGAAGAAACCGCCGACGTAGGCGCACATCGCCACGATTCCGAGAATGCCGCACACCAGGCTGGCGATGGCCAGGCCACTCGTCGGAGCTGCCGGCGGATAAGCAACTGCCGGGCTCCCCCCGGGAACGATGGCCGTTCCGGGAGGTGCCTCACTCGTGCCTGGTATCCCCGCGAACTCGGGCACCTGGCCAAGGGGCAGCCACTGGTCCATCCCGTCGCGCCAGACCAGGGTTCCGGCACCAATCGATCCGGCTGCGATCATTGCCCGGATCTCGTCGCCCGGGACCGGGCCCGACTGCTCTCCATGCGAACCGTAATACCAAAGCTCCATTTCTTGATGGGACTGTCCCCCGCAGGGAATGGGTGAACAAGCCCGGAATCACGGGTTCCGACGAGGCGTCAATGGGGCTCCAGACCTTGCCCTACCCGGACCTACCCGGCGTCGACCCTCAGGTCGCGTGCGCTCCACAACTCGCCCTTCAGTGCCGACAACACTCCCCTTGGACGGCGCGCTCCGCTCGTCCGCTTCGGGCCGAAGTATTCCCGGCACTTCTCGAAGACCTCCTCGACGAAGCCCCGCCCGCCGATCACCGCCCCATCGGTGAAGTAGCGCACCCGATGCCGGACCACCTGCGAGATCCGCAGGTCGCTTGCGCTGGAATCGAGTTCCCCTCGTATCCCTGTCCCTCCTCGCTCCCGACCGGCCTGCTCGATCGCCATGCCCC
>JAUIJB010000015.1 GCA_030430455.1 Verrucomicrobiia bacterium
GCCCGGTCTTCAAAGGACCGGGCCCTTTTTTTCGGGTGATGAGGTTCGAACTCACGCCCCCATGGGAGTTCGAGCCGGAGCGTAGCGGAGACCGCGCGCCGCGCGGCAGCGTCGGCGTGCAATCTCATCACCCGCTCCAGCTTTCCAAGGGGCCCGGTCTTCAAAGGACCGGGCCCTTTTTTTCGGGTGATGAGGTTCGAACTCACGCCCCTTTTGGGAAGGTGTAAGCGAAAGTCGGGCAGCCATGGCGCTCCGGGCCGGCTGCGACCCCTGCCGGGGTCGGATGGCGTGTCACGGGGATCCGGGGGTGTCGTCGCGTTGCTCCTCAACCCCCGGCTAATGGCTGGCATCCCTCCGGGATGCAGAGGTGTTGCGTTTGCCCTCAAGCTCCGGCTCATGGCTGGGATCCTGCTCGGCGAACCCGGCGTCCCCCTCTTCGATCCCGGCAGGGATCACAGCCATTAGCCGGGGGTTGAGCGAAGCGACACCCCCGGTGAGGAGCGATTGGAAGACCCGCATCCCGGAGGGATGCCAGCCACCCCCGGGAACCCCGGGAATCCCGGGCCTGTCGTGACGTGGCTTCCCAGGCCGGCCAATGGCTTGGATCCCTTAGTGATCCTACTCCGCGAACCCGGCGTCCCCCTCTTCGATCCCGGCAGGGATCGCAGCGATTAGCCGGGGGTTGAGCGAAGCGACACCCCCGGTGGGGAGCGATTGGAAGACCCGCATCCCGGAGGGATGCCAGCCACCTCCGGGGCATGGGAGGTCCGGGCGTGTCGTGACGTGGCTTCCCAAGCCCGTTCAATCGCCGGCATCGCACCGGGATGCGGGGCAACTCATGCCCGGACCCCGCTCAATCCTCCGGGTCCTGCCGGACCTCGGGCTGGATGTCGATCGGCGGCGTCTTGCGGACGCTCTCGATGGTGCCCTCGTCGTCCTGCACCGGAACGACCTTGATGTCAACCTGCACCGGAACGGCGCGGAGGCCCTGGATGATCTCCCGCAGGTTCTCGATCGAGCTGTCGGCCAGGGTCTGCGGCTTGGCGTAGCTCGAGCCGGCATGGGTGATCTGCTCGCCGATCGCCGACAGGCCGTCGTTGAACTGGCTCAGCTGCGCGACCACGCGGGCGACCGGGTCGTCCGAGCCGCCGAGCAGCTTGCGGCGGCCGAACTCCTTCTTGATCGCCGCCCAGCGCGCCGCCTGCTCGCCGTCGAGCAGGCCCTCCATTTCGTAGAACTTCAGCAGGTTGGCCTCGGCGGCGGTGGTCAGGTTCTGCGACTCGCTGCGGTAGTGGTCGACGACGACCTGGCGGACCTCCTCCTGCGTCATCAGCGGGAGGATCTTCTCGGCGATCCGGTTCATGTTGCGGTACGACCCCTGCAGCTTGAAGGCGGGCTCGGTGCGGTAGTCGTCCTCCTGCGCGGCGCTCTCGATGTAGGCCAGGTTGACCCGCAGGATGGTGTCGCGCACGGCGAGGAGGTGGCGGGTGACCGCGATCATCTCCTCGATCTCGGCCGGGGTGTAGTTGCCCTCGAAGTCCGCGCCTTCGCGGTCGCCGGTCCCGGCGATGCGGATCAGGGTGAGCACGTCCTTCTGCGAGCGGCTGGCGAGGCGCGAAAGCGCCGGGTTGGAGGTCAGCGAGTTCTCGATGTAGCTCGACTTGAAGGCGGCGTCGTGGCCACCGAGGATGTCGCCGAGGTTGTAGGTGTCGGCGCGGTTGGCGAGCATGTCCGGGATCTGGAACTTGCCGCCGCTCTCGGTGTAGGGGTTGCCGGCCATGACGACGGCGACCTTGCGGCCGCGCAGGTCGTAGGTCCGCGCCCGGCCCCGCCACACGCCCTCGATCTTGCGTTGGGCGTCGCACAGGCTGATGAACTTCTGCAGGAACTCCGAGTTGGTGTGCTGGATGTCGTCGACGTAGATCATCACGTTGTCGCCCATCTCCAGCGCCAGGTTGAGGCGCTTGACCTCCTCGGCCGCCGACGCGTCGGGGGCCTCCGCCGGGTCGAGAGAGACGACGCCGTGGCCGAGGGTCGGCCCGTTGATTTTGACGAAGGTCAGGCCCAGCCGGTTGGCGACGTACTCCATCAGCGTGGTCTTGCCGTAGCCGGGCGGGGAGATGAGCAGCAGCATGCCCATGCGGTCGGTCCGGGTCTCGGCGCCGGCGGTGCCGAGCTGCTTGGCCAGGTTGTCGCCGATCAGCGGCAGGTAGACCTCGTCGAGCAGCCGGTTGCGGACGAAGGCGCTCATCACCTTCGGCTTGAACTCATCGAGCCGCATCGTGCGGCGCCGCTCGGCGGTCAGCTCGTGCTTCAGCGCGGAAAGCCGGCGGAAGGCGCGAGCCTCGTTCTCCTCGTGCCGGGCGAGGCGCTCGAGGAACTCGCTGTAGTGGAGCTCGAGGGTGCCGCCGGTGATCCGCGGGTGGTCGGAGCGCAGGCCCGTGGCGCGGATCGACAGCGGGACGTCCATCACGGCGCGCTGCTCGAAGCCGCCGCGGGCGAGGTGCATGGCGGCCTCGTCGACCACCGCCGGGCGGAGCTCCGCCGGGGTGGAGTCGAGCAGCTCGGGCTCGGCGCCCGAGCAGCCGAGCAGCCAGACCCGGGCGATCTCGAAGCGGACCATCACCGGCATCGGCTCGTCGCCGAAGAGCGGCGCGGCGCGCTTGGCCACGAGGGCCTGCTCGAACCTGCGCAGCAGGCCGGCGGCCTCGGCCGAGACCACGAAGTCGTCGCCGTCGGACAACTCCGCGGCGAGGTAGCCGGCCACTTGGTGGGAGATCACGTCGGCGAAGGGGGTCGCGGCCTTCCACCCGGTGAAGCCCTCCTCGAGCCGCTGGCGCCAGCGGTCGGTGCCCTCGCCCTGCGGGAACAGGCTGCGGCGGCGGCCGTCGCTGGAGAACATCTCGCCCAGCAGGGCCCTCTCCGGCGAATCCCAGGTCGCCCAGAACAACAGCGCGGCGGCGCGGGTGCGCGGGCCGAAGCGGAGCAGGCCGGCGGAGCGGTGGATCGGCAGCAGGGGCTCGAGGAGCCGCGCGGCGTCCTCGTCGTGCAGGCCCTTGGTGTAGCCCTCGGCGTAGCGCGGCTGCATGAAGCGCTGGATGGAGGCCAGCAGGTCGTCGGTGGTCTCCGCCTCCCCGTCGCTTTCGCCACCTTCGCCACCCTCAACGAGGAAGCGCCAGGCGAGGTATTCCACCCGCGCTACGGCGGGGCTCTCGCTCGGTACCTCGAGCTCCCACACCGCGCGGGTCGCGAGGAAGCGCTCGTCGTCGACCGGCTCGTGGAACTTGGTCCCGGTGAGGTGGAAGGCCATGCCCTCGCCGTGGGGGATGATGGTCATCTCCAGCGGCTGGGTGTTCACGCTGAAGGCGTGCTTGCCGAAGCGCAGCACGCTCTTGCCGTCGACGAACAGCTCCTTGCGGTCTTTGAGCTGCCGCACGCCGTCCTCGCGCAGCGTCTTCAGGCGGGTGCGCAGGTCGTCGGCCTTCACCGAGTCGTCGAGCTCCTCGAGCTGGCCGATCACGTCGCGGACCTTCTCGACCATCGCGTCGCCGGCGAAGTAGGCGTGGATGCCCTCGACCTCGTCGATTGCGGCCATCCGGTTGGCAATGCTGGCGAGGATCCGCTCGGCCGACTTGAAGAGGGTGGCCGCACGGCGCTGGCGGGCCTCGAGCAGCTGGGTCCGGCGACCCTCGAAGGCGTCGTAGATCTCCTCGCGGCGGGTGGTGAGCTCCTCGATGTAGTCGTCGAACTCGGCGAAGCGGCCCTCGAGCTCCTCGACCTGGAGGGTCAGCCGGCTGAGCGCCTGGTCGCACTTCTCCGGCGTGTCGCAGCGGTCGATCTGGTTCGCCAGCGACTGCTCGAGCAGCTTCATCTGGGCGGCGAACTGCGCCTCGCCCTCGCCGCGGGCGAGCTCCTTGCGGCGCTTGCGCAGCGCCGCGCGGGTGCCGTTCAGCTTGGCGAAGAGGGCCGAGATGCGCTCGATGATCGCCGTGGTCCGGGTGGCGTCGGCGATCTTCAGGCCGCTGACCACCTCGATCAGCATCTCCAGCTCGCCGGCCGAGCGGTCGAGCGCGGCGGCGACCTCGTCGGCATCGACCACGCCGGCCAGCTTGGCGACCTCCGCCTCGTGGGACTCGATCGCCGCGGCGTAGCCGGCGAGCGACTCCTCGCCGGCGAGGAAGTCGACGGTGCGGTGGGAAATCGCCTCGGTCTCCTCGACGGTGCGGCTCTCCAGCTCCTCGACGACGGCGGGGTCGACGTAGCGGACCTCGCCGAGGCCGATGACCTCGCCGCGCAGCCGGCGCAGCCGCGCGAGTTGTTCGACCAGCCCCTTGAGGTCGTCGCCGGGCGTGGTCGCCGCGGCGCGCAGGGCCTCGTCGACCTCCCCGCGGGTGCCGGCCGTGCGGTCGCGGGCGACCTGGCGCAGCGCCTGGACCCGCTCGAACTCGCCGATTGCCGCCTGAGCCGCGCCGCGGATCTCCTTCAAGGGGGCGGCGAGCGATCCGCACTCGGCTCGGTCGAGCCAGAAGTAGCTGTCCAGCAGGTCGCCGGCCCGCTTGGCCAGGTCGAGGTAGAGGTCGCCGTAGGAGTCGTCCTTGCCCAGCAGGGTGAGCAGCTCGCGGGCCTCCGCCATGCCGCGGACCAGCTCGGGGTTGCCGACCTTGAAGAGGAAGGAATCCTGGTCGCCGGCGGTCTCGGCGGTGGCCTCGTCGTCGAGGTACGGCGTCTGCCACAGCTGGAGCGTGTGGTGCTTCTGCGGCTGGCCGTCGGAGCGGAACAGCACCAGCCGGCCGTCGCCGAACAGCGAGAAGCCGGAGCAGGTGATCGGGGTCTCGACCGACTGCTGGATCCGGTTGTAGGAAAGCAGGACGTACTCGCCGCGGGCGCGGTTGTAGAACGAGTAGAGGACGTCCTCACCGTTCGTGCTCGCCACCCGGCGCTCGAAGCGCATGTCGACCATGCCGTGGTCGAAGGCCTTCACCTCGCCGCTCTGCAGCAGGTAGCCGTTGGCGAAGATGATGCCGTGGTCGTCGGGCAGCAGCACGCAGGAGTCGCCGATCGCGTCGAGCCGGTGGACCGTCTGGGTCTTCTCGTTGAAGACGAGGTGGCGGTGCAGCTCCTCGCGGTAGGGCAGCACCTTGAGGATGATCAGCGAGCCGACCACGGCGTAGAGGATCTCGGCGTCGTCGAGCGTCTGGTCGCTGTCGGTCACCGGCTCCGAGTAGATCCCGCGGCCGTCGGCGGTGTTGTCCTCGACCTTGATCGTCAGGTCGCCGCCGACGGTCTCGACGAAGACGCGGTCCTCGATCGAGACATGCGGGTGCTCGCCGGCGCGGTGCATGCCGCGGTGGGCGCGGATCCACTCGAAATCGTGCTGCGGCGGGTAGGCGTACTCGTGGTCGAAGCGGTTGCCGAGGTACTCCAGCGAGCCGTCCATCTCGCGGAGCCACTTGAAGACCTTGACGTCGTCGACCGACTTGCCGGTCCGCATCGCCATGTAGAGGTGCGGGCCGATCGCCATGAACTTCAGGAAGACCGTCTCGCGGTAGTACTTGTAGAGGTAGTTGAAGTCCTCGATGAAGGACGACGAGTCGAGCACCTCGCCGAGCGGGACCGGGGTGAAGGTGTTGGTCGCGGGGTCGTGGTCGTAGGCCCCGAAGACGTCGCCGATCTCGGTGGTCTGCTTGAGGCCGAACTGGATGTTGTAGCCGAACAGGAAGCGGCGGCGTCCGATCGCGGCGAGGTCGCGGGCGACGCAGGCTGGTCGAGACCCGCTCGGTGCCGAGCAGGGCGGTCTCGACCCCGCCGAAGACCCGCAGGCGCTCGTCGTTGAGCGCCTCGAGGCCCTGGCGCAGGGTCGCGGCGTGCTTGTCGAGGCGGGCCCGGATGACCTCGTAGGCGCCGCCTTCGAGCTGCTCGGGTGCTGCTGGTTCCTCGTCGGTCATGGGATCACGGGAGCGGGGCGGGGGAGTTCAGGCCCCCGCGCCCGCCGCGGCGGGGATCACTTGAGGAAGTCGGCGGCCTTCTCCTGGGCGAGGCCGAAGCGGTCGGCACCGCCGAGCAGCGAGATCAGCCGGCTGCGGGTCTCGCCGTCGGCATCGACGAGGAGCTTGGCGAGCACGGCGCCGAGGCTGAGGTCCTTGACCTCCTCGGCGCTGACCCCGAACTGTCCGGCCCACTCCTTCAGCTGGGCGCGGAAGTAGTCCGGGTCGCCGTTGAAGAACGTCTCCTTCACATCGCTCAGCGTCTCGCTGTTCTCGACCAGGCGGTCGACCGACTTGCCACGCGAGATGGCCCCGGCGATCTGGTCGAAGAACTTGTTCTCGCCGCCGATGATCTCGATCTTGGCCGAGCGCATCGCCTCGCCCAGCACCGCGGCCTGGGCCTCGGCGATGTCCTTCTGGATGTGGATCCCGGCCAGCTCGACCTGCTTCTGCTTGTCGAGCTTGAGCTTGAACTCCTCGTGCTCCTGCCCGGCTTCCTCGAACAGCTTCATGGCGGCGGCCTTCTTCTCGATGCCGTCGGCCTCGGCCTCGAACTTGAGGCGCTCGACCTCGGCCTCGGCGGTGCCCTGCTGGCGGGTGGCGTCGGCGGTGGCCACCAGCACCTCGACCTCGCCGAGCCCCACGGCGGCGGCCTCCTTGGTGGTCGCCTCGGCGAGCCGCTTCTTGGCGTCGGCCTGCTTCTCGCTCGCGCTGAGCTCGGCCTCGGCGGCGATCACCACCTCCTCGGCCCTGAGGTCGGCCGACTTCTTCGAGGCCTCGGCGGCCTTGACCTCCTCGTAGAGCCGCTGGTCGGCGGCCAGCTCGGCGGCCTGCTCGACGGCCTCGGCCTCCTTGACCCGGCGGATGACCTCCTCCTGGGCGAGGGCCTCGGCGAGGGTCACCTTGACCTGCTTCTCGCGGTCCGCGCCGGCGAAGGCCTCGGTGTCCTTGATCCGCTCCTGCTCGACGACCACCAGCTTCTCGACCGCGACGCGCTCCTTGATCACGTCCTGGATCGCCTTGCGCTCGACCTCGATCGCCTTCTCCTTGTCGATGTCCTTGAGGCTGGTGAGGCGCTCGCGCTCGATCGCCTCCATCTGCTGGTCGCGCTTGACCCGCTCGATCTCGACGGCGTCGGTGCGCTCCTTGTTGCGCTGGGCGACGAGCACCTGGCGCTGCTTGTTCTCCTCGGCGATGCCGATCTCCTCCTCGGCGGTGATGCGGGCGCGCTCGGCCTTCTGGCGCTCCTCCTCGCGGACCTTGGCGGTCTCGGCGGCCTCGCGGGCCTGGACCACCTCGACCTCGCGGGCCTGCTTGGCCTCGGTCTCGGCGAGCTGGCGTTCCAGCTCGAGGATCGCTTCGCGGGCCTCGACGTCCTGCTGCTTGATGACCTTCTCCTTGTCGCGCTGGATGTTGTTGGAGAGCTTGGCCTGCGCGGCGGTGAGGTCGGTGATCTTCTTGATGCCCTCGGCGTCGAGGATGTTGTCCGGGTCGAGCGACTCGACCGGCGTCTGCTCGAGGTAGTCGATCGCCGCGTCGTCGAGGACGAAGCCGTTGAGGTCGGTGCCGATGACCTTGAGGATCTCGTCGCGGAAGGTGTCGCGGTCCTCGTAGAGCTGGATGAAGTCGAAGCGCTTGCCGACGGTCTTGAGGGCCTCGGAGAACTTGGCGTCGAAGAGCTCGCGGATGGCGTCCTGCGAGCTCGCGCGCTCGCAGCCGACCGACTGGGCGACGCGCAGGACGTCCTCGTCGGCGTGGTTGACGCGGACGAAGAAGGCCACCTTGATGTCGGCGCGCATGTTGTCCTTGCAGATCAGGCCGCCCTTGAGGGTGCGGTCGATCTCGATGCGCTTCAGCGAGATGTCCATGGTCTCGAGGCGGTGGAAGACCGGGAAGACCAGCATGCCGTTGAAGTTCACGCGGGTGCCGCCGAAGCCGGTCCGCACCAAGGCGGTGCCCTTCTTCACCTTGCGGTAGAGCATGGCGTAGGCGAGGCTCACGGCGATGACGACGCCGCCGGTGATGGCGATGACGAGCACCACGATGCCCAGCCAGGCCGGGAAACTGTCGAGGAAGGCCAATACGTTCGTTTTCATGTTTCTAGGGAGGTGACTTGGGAAGTGGGATCGGTGAGGGCTTCGACCCGGTAGGTGTCGCGATCGCGGTCGTGGCTGACCACAACGACGCGGTCACCGCGGGACAGCGCGGGCGCCGCCGGGGCGAGCTGGGCGTTGATGAGCAGCGGGACCTCGGGGTCCTCGACCTCGACCTGGCCGGAGCGGGCGTCGAGCACCCGGCTGCGCACGCGGCCGCGGCGGCCGATGACCGGCTTGGCCTCGCCCTCGGTGCCGCGCAGGACCCGGAACATCGGCCGCAGGGCATGGGCGGTCAGCTTGGTCAGCAGCAGCGCGGGGACGCTCGCGCCGAGGGCGATCCAGCCCGCCGTTCCGAGCTCGGCCGCGGGATTGAGGAAGAGGTTGCCGAGCATGGCGCCGCCCCACTCGTAGGTCAGGAAGAAGCTCGCCAGCGCGGCGAGCGGGACCTCGTCGCCATGGACGAAGCGGAACAGCCAGCGGACCGTGCCACCGAACAGCGTGACCCCGTCGCCGGAGTCGGCACCGCCGTCGCCGAAGTCGACGCCGATGAAGTCGAAGTCGAGGGTGCCGATGAAGCAGACGGCCCAGAACAACACCATGGGACCGAGCAGCAAGGTGAGCGGGAGAACTCCCGGACTCGTTGCAACCTCCCAGATTTCCTTCATCGATGGTCGGATGACAGGGGATTTCGCGGGTGGGAACCACTACAAAACCGCGGGGCGATTCGATGGGCCCGACGTCGGCCCGGGGGGCGGTTCCGGGGGGCGAACGGGACCCCCGGATCCTGAAGGACTTGGAAACGGGCGCGCACTCGCCTAGACCCGGGGCATGTGGGTTTGGGAAAAGCTGTCGGCGGCGAAGTGGCTGGATGCCTGGGAGGAGCGCTTCCTCGGCAACCCCAACCTGGTGATTCATGTCATCAAGGGCGGCAAGACCCTGCGCGTCGAGGTGTTCTGCGCGTCACGGGACGAGGCCGAGGCGATCGTGGCCCGCTTCGGTGGGCGGGTGAAGGAGCTCCGCCAGGACGACTGGCAGCGCGCCCACGTGGTCCCGCCGCCGCTCAAGGTCCGCGACCGCTTCCTCGTCACCCAGGCCTCGGAGCCTGCCGAGCTGGTGGCGCTGGAGGCGGAGTTCCCCGGTCGCGGGATCATCTCGATCCCGCCGGAGATGGCCTTCGGCACCGGGGACCACGCGACGACCTCGACCTGCCTGCGCTTCCTGGTCGACCTGGCCCGCCGCCGCGAAGCCGGCTGGAGCTGCATCGATCTGGGCAGCGGCAGCGGAGTGCTCAGCGTGGCGGCGGTGAAGCTCGGCGCGGGACGCGTCTTCGCCTGCGACTACGACCCCTTCGCGGTCGAGGTCACCCGCCGCAATGCGGAGCGCAATGGCGCCGGAGGGATCGAGGCTGCCGAACTCGACCTGCTGAAGTGGCAGCCTGCGGAACAGTTCGACGTCGTCCTCGCCAACATCTTCTCCAGCGTGCTCATCGAGGCCCTGCCGGTGCTTGCCCGGCTGCTCCGGCCCGGCGGCGACCTGGTCCTTTCCGGGATCCTGAAGAGCCAGGCCTGGGAGGTCTTCGAGGCGGCCGCCGGCGTGGGCTTCGGCTTTCCGACGGTGGTCACCCGCGGCAAGTGGGTCAGCGCCCGGGGCGGCTGGATGCGGGACCTGACCGGCGCCAAGTGAGGGGAAATGCGGCGGCCCGCCGGGGCGGGCGAACTTGTCCCGCCATTTCACTTGCGCGGCGGGCGGCGGACGTGCAGAAAAGCCCCCCGTCCCGCCGGAGGGGGTGACACACCATGATCCGTCGCCCGGTCCGGGGCGGCAACCACCACAGGATCCATGGAATCGATTTCATCCCGAATCAACGAGGTTTCCCCCTCATTGACCCTTGCGGTCACCAACCAGGCCAAGGCAATGGCCGCGCGTGGCGAGGAAGTCTACGGCCTCGCCGGCGGCGAGCCGGAGATCGACACGCCGGAGCACATCAAGGCGGCCGCCATGGTCGCGCTCCAGGAAGGCCGCACCAAGTACACCCCGTCGGGTGGCATCCCGGAACTCCGCGAGGCGCTCGCCAAGAAGCTTCTCGAGGACAACCAGCTCGAGTACGACGCCAAGCAGGTCTGCGTGACGGCCGGGGCCAAGATGGCCTGCTTCAACGCGATCCTCGCCATGGTCGAGGAGGGCGACGAGGTGATCATCCCGGCACCCTACTGGGTGAGCTACCCGGAGATGGTGCGCCTGGCCGGCGGCAAGCCGGTGATCGTCGAGACCAAGGAGTCCGACGGCTGGAAGATCACCCCCGAGCAGTTCGAGGAGGCGATGACGCCGGCGACCAAGATGATCATCATCAACTCGCCCGGCAACCCGACCGGCACCGTCTACAGCGAGGACGAGCTCCGCGCGCTCGGCGAGGTGGCGCTCTACGAGGACATCGTGATCCTCTCCGACGAGATCTACGAGAAGCTGGTCTACGACGACACCAAGCACGTCTCGATCGGCTCGCTGAGCCAGGAGCTCCACGACCTGACGATCACGGTCAACGGCTTCTCCAAGGCCTACTCGATGACCGGCTGGCGCCTCGGTTACACCGCGGCGCCCGAGCCGATCGCCAAGGCGATCGACAAGATCCAGAGCCACACCGTCTCCAACGCCACGACCTTCGCCCAGTATGCCGGCCTCGCCGCGCTTGAGGGCGACCAGGGCTTCCTCAGCGACCTGCGCGGTGAGTACGACGTCCGCCGCCAGTTCGTGCTCGGCCGCCTCAAGGCGATCAACAACATCCGCGTGGTCGAGCCGAAGGGTGCCTTCTACTTCTTCGTCTACACCGGGCAGATCGGCCTGAAGTCGCAGAACCTCTGCGACAAGCTGCTGTCGCGCTACCTGGTGGCGGCGGTCCCGGGCATCGCCTTCGGCTACGACGAGGGGATCCGCCTGAGCTACTGCACCACGCTGGACGTGCTCAACGAGGGGATCACCCGCTTCGAGCAGTTCTGCCGCGAGCACTGAGCCCTGCCACGCCGCCGCCGGGCTTTTCACGCGGCGCTCATCCTGATTTCATCGGCCGGGGCCCAGGCTCCGGCCGATGACGTTTGAGAGGGAACGATTTCCGCGCCAGCTGGCGCACTGGAGCCTGCACGCGTGCGTCAACGCGCTGCCCAGCTTCCTCATTGCCGGGCGGCTGCTCGAGCTGTGGCAGAAGCCGGCGGCGACCCTGGCGATGCTGGCGGCGATCGCCACCTTCGCCCTCGGCTACGCCCTGCTGACCTCGTTCCGCGGGCCTTTTTCGGATCCGGGGTCGATCGCCGCCCGCGCGGTGCGGTTGGGGACGACGATTCGCATCTGGGTGACGGCGATCTCGGTCGTGGCGCTGCTTCCGGTGGTCACCGCCGGGCCGAACGGGGTCGGGGAGTCGGGGGTCGTGGTCTTCTTCCTGCCGGATTTCTGGTGCGGGCTCGGGGCGGCCATGGTGGTCGGCTGGGTCGTCCAGTTGCTGGGCTCCGCCACGGGTCCGCTCCCCGACCAGCTCGACAGCTTCGGGATGGCCTACGCGATGACCGTCATCGAGGGGGTGTTGCTTTCGCTCCTGCTGTTGCTGATTTCCTTCTTCTGCCTCGTCGGCCTGCAGATCCGCGACCGCCGCCGGGGCCGTGGGTTGCCGCAGGTCGTCGAGTAGCCGCGGGTCCTTGCCCCTCCCGGTCCCGCCGTCCGGGATCCCTGACCGCGCGTTCCCGCCTATTCCCGCTCCACGGTGACCTGCTCGCTGCCGATCAGGTCGCGCAGGCGGGTGCGCAGGGCGGCGTCGGCCATGTCGAGGATGCCGCTCTTCATCGCCTCGCGGCGCATCTGCTGGTTGAGCTCGCGGAGCAGGGTCGCGCGGTCCTCCGGGGTGATCCCGTTGGCCCAGCCCTCCTTCTCGCTGAGCGCCTCGTAGTCCTGCAGCTCGACGCTGAGGATGCTGGGCTCCGGGAACCTCGCGATCACCCGGCCGTCCTCGACCCGCAGCGACACGCCCGGCTCGAGCTTGTAGCCCGCGGTCACGCGGTAGCGGCCCTGCACGATGATCTGCTTGGTGCCGGCGGGGAGGTATTTCAGGACGAAGGTCTCGTTCTCGAAGCTGCGCGTGGCCGACATGCGCATCTCGATCAGCGAGAGCTCGGAGATCTCGCTGGTCGAGCTGATCTCGACGCGGCCCTCGACGATGCGGGTGTCGGAGTGGGTGATCGCGCCGAGGACCTGGTCCAGGCTGTCGCGGATGCCGCGCTGGGCGCTGCCGAGGCCCCTCTCGGTGAAGCGCACCGCCAGCAGGGCGAGGCCCACCACGGCGGCGAGCAGGCCGAACCAGCGCAGGGTCTTCCACAATTCGGGGTGGGAGCCGGACATGCCGGCAATCTAGGCGCTGCCGGCCCCGCGCAAAGTGGAAAGCCGGATCCGCTTTGGAGTCGCGGACCGGCCCACCCGGTCGGGCGGGTGTTGGCGGGGGCGCGGATCGGTGCTTGGCAATCGCCCGCCGGCGGCGTGGAATCCGCCTCGAATCCATGGACAAAGCGCACGAGATCTACGCCGCCCTCGACCCCGACCTGTTCAAGCAGATGCTCGACTGGTTCCGCGAGAACGACCGCAAGGTCTACAGCTCGGCGGTCGCCAGCCTGGCCCAGAACCGCAAGCTGCGCCCGGTCTTCGTGCAGCGCAAGTCGGTCCCGGACCAGTATGCCTGGCTGCTCAAGACCCTCAAGCTGCGCCAGTCCGACACCATCGGCGAGCACCTCTTCCAAGCCTGGATGATGGCGGGCAACCAGGAGATGCTGGCGACCTTCTGCGATGCCATGGGGATCGAGCACGACGGCAAGGGCCAGGTCACCGGGGAACTCCCGGAGACGCTCGATGGAGCCAAGCTCGACGCCGCGGTCGACCAGTTGATCGACAAGCATGACCCCAGGCTGGTCACCCTCTACCTCACCGTCTTCAACCTCCAGGTGCCCGATGGCTGGGAGGCGCTCAGCAAGAAGCTCGAGGACGACGAGCGGCTCGGCTTGAATCGGAGCTGAGAGCTGGGAGCTGAGAGCTGGGAGCTGAGAGCTGAGAGCTGAGAGCTGGGAGCGGAGAGTCCACGGGGGTGGGCGCGGGTGGGTCTGTCGAACGACTGAACTTCTCGTAGATCGGTTGCGTCGGGGCGTGGGTTCGCGGGTGTTTCCTTGCATCGCCCCATGCCTGCCTGCGTGGGTCGCGAAGGTGGAGGACAGGAGAGGGACTTACGCGATCGCGGAGCCGTGATTTCGGAAGTCCGAAATACTTGAGGAGGCGAAACATTTCGGGCAACCATGCTTCCATGACCACACGCACCAAGATTGCCGAGCTTTGCCAGATCCTCGAGAACGAACCCGAGGAGGAAGCCGTCAAGGCCTCCCCGCTCCAGCCCGCCGCCGACCAACTCGGCACCCCCGCCGGGGCAACCTCGGCGGCCGGGAATTCCCAGCCGGCCGATCCGTCGGCCGACTCCTCCGCTGCCAGCGCGGAAGTGGAAGAGCGGAAGGATCCGGCCGATCCGGACATGCACCGCTCGGATGCCGAGATGGCCGAGCTGGTGGCCGACCGCGAGCAGCGGCTCGGCAAGCGCATGAAGTTCCAGCGCGCCGCCGTGTGGCTGATCCTGCTCGGCCTGATCGGCGGAGCCGCCACCTCCTACTGCGTTTCCCCGACCCTACAGGCCAAGGTTGCCTGGGTCACCGACAACCTCAAGAAGGGCAAGGACGACATCAAGACCATCGGCAACATCACCGGTGAATACGACGAGGCCCTCCAGGAGATCAAGAAGCGCGGCAGCCACGTCGCCGACGCCACCAAGCAGATGGGTGTGGATCCCGACTCGGTCGATCCGAACGATGACCCCAACATGGAGGCCGAGATGGCCATGCTGATGGGTGAGGACGCGGTGAGCACCGCTGACCGCAACCGTTCGCTGCAGAACACCTTCGGCCTCGTCGGCAAGCTCGCCGGCGACAAGCTGCCGGGCCAGTCGGAGCCCGCCGCCGAGTAGGCTCCGCCGCCTGGAAGACCATTTTCTCCTCCCCGAGAGTTCGGCGGGTGTCGGCGCATGCCGGCGCCCGCCTCATTTTTGCCCGGCCACGGCGGGAGGGCGGGTCCGGGGCAAACCCTGGAGGGGGCGAAAGGCGGGTTTCCGGTCCCTCAACTACGTGAAGTCGTAGTCAACAGGGACTTGTGTGATGACGCCGGTTCGTGGTAAGAATATCGATCATGCCCTCCACCCGACGCATCACCCGGCACTGCTACGACGCGCTGTTCGAGTCGATCCCCCCCAAGGAAGTCGAGCAGGCCCTCCGCCCGTTCCTCACCATCGAGCAGGCCGCCCCCGCCATCGCCGGGGGGGAGGAGGCCGCCCAGCAGGCGGACTCCAAGGTTCACCCGCGCCAGCACGGCTGACAGCCGCGACGCGGCTACATCCGGAACGCCTCGCCGAGATAGTGCTTCTTGGCGACCGGGTCGTTGACGAGCCGGTCGGCGGGGCCCTCGAGGATGACCCGGCCGTCGTGGATGAGCAGGGCGCGGTCGACGATCGACAGCGTCTCGCGCACCGAGTGGTCGGTGATGAGGATGGCGAGGCCGTCGCGGCCGCGCAGCTCGCGGACGATCTCCTGGATGTCGTCGACCGCCTTGGGGTCGATGCCGGCGAAGGGCTCGTCGAGCATCAGCAGCTTCGGCTCGGTGCAGAGGGTGCGGGCGATGGCGAGGCGGCGCTTCTCGCCGCCGGAGAGGGTGATCGCGGCCGACTTGCGGACCTTGGTGATCTTGAAGCGCTCGAGCAGGGCGTCGGCGCGCTCCTTGCGCTGCCTGGCGTTGAGGTCGGGGCGGGTCTCGAGGACGGCGATGAGGTTCTCGTAGGCGGTCAGCTTGCGGAACACCGACTCCTCCTGCGGCAGGTAGCCGAGGCCGAGGCGGGCCCGGCGGTGCATCGGCAGGCGCGAGATTTCCCGGCCGGCGAAGCGCACCGAACCCTCGTCGGGGGGCACCAGGCCGGCGATCATGTAGAACGAGGTCGTCTTGCCGGCGCCGTTGGGGCCGAGCAGGCCGACGATCTCGCCCGGCGCGACCGACAGGGTCACGCCGTCGACCACCGCGCGGCCAGCGTAGCACTTGCGCAGCCCCTCGGCCTCGAGGAGCAGTTCGTTCACGGGCATCGGTCCGACCATGGGCTCCAGTGGGTTGTTGGCTCAGCGGTTGATCTGTCCGACGCCCTCGACTCGGCCGACGGCCGACGCCTTGCCGGTCTTCAGGTTGATGGTGATGTAGCCATCGGGCTCGATGACCCGGACCTGGAGGTCGGGGGCGATGATCCAGGGCTTGCCGCCGCGGATGACGAGGGTGTCGTTGGTCAGGTCGTAGACCATTTGCCGGCCGGATGCCTGGGCCCGGTCGGGGTCCTGCTCGGTCGGCTTCTTCTCGACCACCAGGGTGCCGGTGGCGACCACCCGGACGGGATCCCCGAAGTCGGCGCCGCCCATCATCTCGTCGAGTTTGGCCCCGCCGCCGTCGGCCACCGCGCCGTCGTCCTCGCCTCCGTCCCCGTCGGCGGCTTCCTCCGCGCCTGGCGCTTCTCCATTTGCCGCGGGCTCCTCGTCCTTCTCGAGGAAGATCTTGGCCTCGTCGGCCCCGCTCAAGCGGAACTCCGGGTGGTCCACGGTGACCTCCTTGAGGAGGATCACGACGCCGGCCTCGGAGTCGAAGTAGATGCCCTCGTCGGCCGAAAATCGGGTGAGCTTGGAGGCGTCCTCGGACCCCGATTCGCCGGGCTCGGGCACCTCGCGGCCGAGGTCGGGCGGGGTGGCGGACCCGCCGCCGAGCTGGGCCGCGGCGAGGAAGGAGGCCAGCGCGGCCGAGGCGCTGCGGCTCTCGCCCTCGCTGGTGGTGATGAGCTGGAGCGAGGACTCCCGCGACGACTCGGCCAGCGGACGCAGCGGAATGGCGAGCTGGTTGAGCTCGTCGATCTCGGCCGGGCTCAGGCGGGGCAGCTCGCTGCCCGAAACGGCGGCGGTGGCGAGCAGGGCCGCGCCGGCGACGGCGGGTCGGATGGGAACGTGCATGGCGGTCTGGCGGTCGAGGTTGACGGTGGCCGTGGCGGGCCCGAGGAGCATGCCGCGGGAGCTGTCGAGGTGGTAGACGAGCCCGGTGCCCCGGGCGGTGAAGTCGTCGGCCGCGAGCGATACTGGATCGCCCGAGCGGAGGATCGAGTGGTTGTCGAGCACCGCGGCCTCCATGTCGATGCGGGCGCGCAGGCTCCGGTCGTGGTGGAAGAAGTCGAGGCGGATCTCCTCGCCGCGGATCGTGTTGCGGTCGACCAGCGTCAGCCTGTCGGCGAGCAGCTGGGCGGTGAGGCGCCGGTCGCGGTCGTAGCGCGGCAGGACGACTTGCTGGAAGATGCTGCCGTCGGGGAGCAGGTCGAGGGCGGGCAGGCCGCCTTCCTCCTCCTCCACGGCCTCGCCGGCGCCGATTCCCAGACCCTGGGCGCCGACGGGCAGCGCGAGGGCGAGCAGCAGGGTGGCGATGGCGTGGCGCGGGCGGTTCACGGGATCAGGCGCCGTGGGCGGCGTGATGGATGGCGACGAGGCGCACCAGCAGGTCCTCGAGGAACTCGAGGGGGATCTGGTTGGGGCCGTCGGAGAGGGCGTTCTGCGGATCCGAGTGGGTCTCCATGAAGAGTCCGTCGATGCCGGTGGCCACCGCCGCGCGCGCCAGCACCGGGGCCAGTTCACCGTCGCCCCCGGTGGCCCCGCCGAGGCCGCCGGGCCGCTGCACCGAGTGGGTGGCGTCGAAGATCACCGGGATGTCCTCCTTGCGCATCCAGTAGAGCGAGCGCATGTCGGCGACCAGGTTGTTGTAGCCGAAGGTGGTGCCGCGCTCGGTGATGAGGAAGTGGTGGCAGCCGAAGGCGCGGAGCTTTTCCACGATGTTCACCGTATCCCACGGGGCGAGGAACTGGCCCTTCTTGACGTTGACCGCGCGGCCGGTCCTGGCAGCGGCCTCGAGCAGGTCGGTCTGGCGGCACAGGAAGGCGGGAACCTGGAGCAGGTCGATGTGCTCGGCGGCGATCTCGGCCTCGCGGGCAGTGTGGACGTCGGTGGTGACCGGCAGGTCGAGCTCGCGGCCGATCTCGCCGAGGAGGCGGCAGCCGTCCTCGACGCCGGGACCGCGGAACGAGGCGACCGAGGTCCGGTTGGCCTTGTCGTAGGACGCCTTGAAGAGGAAGTGGACGCCGGTCTTGGTGGCGATCTCCTTGATCGAGCGCGCCATTTCCCAGGCGAACTCCTCGGACTCCAGCGCGCAGGGGCCGAGGATGAAGAAGGGGGTCGGCCCGCCGATGGGGACCGAGCCGATCTGGAAGGGTTCGTAGCTCATGCGTTGCTCACTTTGTCGTAGAGGGGACGCAGGTTGGCAAGGGCGGTCGAGAGGAGGCGGGTCTCCTCCTCGGTGAGGTTGCCGGCGGTCTTGGCCTCGAGCATCTCGAGGGAGTCGATGACCGAGCGCGCGGCGCGCAGGTTGAGCTGCTTCTCGCCATTCGCCGGGTTGGGCAGTTGGCCGAGGAACAGGCCCGCGTTCTGGGCCTGGAGCAGGATGAATTCGTTGAACCGGGGATCGGCGTCAGCCATGCGGGGAGGATGGAAGAGACCCCGCAGCGGAGTCCAGATGCGATTCGGGAAGGACGCGGATGACCGTCGGCGGGCGGTTGCCGAGGAACTTGCGGGCCGCCGAGCGGACCTCGTCGGGCGAGATCTCGCCGAAAACCGCGGCGAGCTCGGCGTGGTGGGTCGCCGGCAGGCCGAACATCAGGTCGAGTGCGGCGTGGCGGGCGATCGTGCCCGGCGACTGCTGGTCGAGGGCGACGGCCGAGAGCGCGGTCGAGCGGACCCGCTCGAAGGCGCCCTCGGGGATGCCGCGGGTGGCGAGCAGCTCGACCTGGCGCATCAGCTCGGCCTCGGCGAAGCGCGCCTGCGCGGGGTCGGTGGCGAGGTAGAAGGCGAACAGGCCGGTGTCGTGGCCGTGGAACTGGGTGGCGCCGACCTGGTAGGCCAGGCCGAGTTCCTCGCGGATCTTCATGAACAGCGGGCCGGCCATGTCGCAGCACCACTCCTGCAGCATGCGCAGGGCGAAGCGCTCGCGGTCGAGCGCGCCGCAACCGGGGTAGCCGATCGCCAGCACCGCCTGCTTCTTCGGCAGGCGGGCGAGTCGCTCGACGGCGTCGCAGGGCGTCGAGTCCGGCGGCTGGAACAAGTCGCCGACCGGGAGCGACTCGAGGCCGGCGGCGAGCAGTCCCTTGGCCCGCTCCGGGTCGAAGTCGCCGGCAAGCGCGAGGTTGAGGTTGCAGCCGGTGACGTGGCGGCGGTGGAAGTCGGCCAGCGGGTCGCGCCCGAGGGCCGCCAGCGACTCGAGCGACCCGAGCGAGGGAATGCCGTAGCCGGAGGTCCCGAACAGGCCCTCGCGGAGCAGCCGGAAGGCGAGCGCCAGCGGGTCCTCGAGCGACTCGCGCAGCGTGGCGGCCTGGCTCGCCCGCTCGCGCTCGATCGACTCGGCGTCGAGCGCCGGCTGGGTGAGGATGTCGCCGAACAGCGGCAGCAGGGTGGGCAGGTCGGGGCTGAGCCCGGCGAGCTGGACCCGCAGCGAGTTGTTGCCGGCGCTGGCGGTGACCGCGGCGCCGAGGGATTCGAGGAGCCGGGCGAGGTCGGCGGCCTCGTGGCGCTGGGTCGCCTGCGGCAGGGTCGCGGCCAGCAAGCGGTTGAGGCCGGCGCTGGACGGGGTCTCGGCGCAGCTGCCGCCGCGGATGGCGGCGTGCAGGGCGATCACCGGAACCGAGGGGTCGGGCAGCAGGGCCACCGAGGTGCCGTTGGCGAGGGTGAACGACTCCACCTCGGGGCGGCGCGTGCGGATGATGCTCGGGGGGGACGGCGGCGCGGTGCCCTCCGGATCGAGGATGGCGAGGGTTTCCAGCGAGTCGTCGAGCTGCCCGAAGGCGCGGCGCAGCGACTCGGAGCTGACCGCCTCGAGGCGCGCCAGGTAGTGGCGGGTGAAGTCGAGGTCGCGCGCCTCGTGCCAGTTCGACGCCAAGTCGCTGACCCGGCCCGAGACGGTGGTCAGGGTGCGGAACTGGCTCGCTGCGATCTGGCGCTTGGCCTTCTCCACCTCGGCGGCCAGCGAGGTGTCGGCGAAGTTCGCAACCTCGCTGCGGATCGCCTCGACCAGCTCGTCGCGCTTGGCCACCTCGGCCTCGGCGCTGACCGCGAACAGCCCCTCGCGGTCGGGTTGGTTCCATGCCCAGGCGCTGACCTCGAGGGCCAGCTCGCGCTCCTCGCGCAGCGAGCGGTAGAGACGCGACGACCGCCCACGCCCGAGGATCGCGGCGGCGAGGTCGAGCGCCGGCGTGTCGGGGTGCTCGAGCGGCGGGATCTTCCACGCCAGCGCGATCCGACTGGTCGGCACGTCGAAGGTCCGGTGGGCCCGCCGCGGGCCGAGCTGGCGGGGGTCGCGGGGGACGTGCGGCTGGTCGCCGCGGCCGCGCGGCAGCGGGTCGACCAGGGCCGCGACACGCTCCTCGATGCGGCGGGCGTCGAAGTCGCCGCCGATGCACAGGCAGCAGTTGTCCGGCGTGTAGCGCTCGCGATGGTAGCCGGCGAGGTCGTCGTGGCGGACGCCGTCGAACCGCGTGCGGTGACCGATGACCGGGTGGACGCGCGGGTCGCGCACGAAGGCGGTCGACAGCAGTTGCCGGGTGGCGACGTCGTCGGGGTCGTCGAGCCCCATGTCGATCTCGCGACGGATCACGTCGCCCTCCTTGGCGAACTCCGTCTCCGGCAGGTGCGGGTGGAAGACCATCGCCACGAGCACCTCGAGGAAGGTGTCGAGCCCGCTCGCGGGACCATCGATGTAGTAGACCGTGCGGTCGAAGGAGGTGTAGGCGTTCCAGTGGCCGCCGGCCGCCTGCACGCTCTCGGCGAGTTCCCTCGCCTGGAAGCGCCCCGCGCCCTTGAAGACCATGTGCTCGAGGAAGTGCGAGAGCCCGCAGCCGGTGTGCCTGCCCTCGTGCATGCTGCCCGTCTCGACCCACAGCTGGATGCTGGCGACCGGGACCCGTGAATCGGGCGAGAGGACGAGGGACAAGCCGTTGGGGCGGGTCTGGAGGGTCGCTGGAGTGGGTGGAAACTGCATGACTTGGTGCTTGGAGCGGGCGTCACCGGAGTCTATCGATGTGTCATGAAGAACAAGGGGATTCTGAAGGTCATCGTCGTCCTTGCGCTTCTCGTCGCCCTGGCGGGCACCGCCTTCCTGGCGCGGCGCCTCTACTATCGCCAGAAGGCGAAGGAGAATGCACGCTGGGAGTTCAAGGCCGAGATGAAGCTCACCCGCGAGATGTCGGCGGAGGAGATGGACACCCTGCTCGCCGAGTTCAACGAGGTGCTCGACGACGAGGAGGTGCTCCTCCCCGTGGTGGAGGAACTCGACCTGATCGCCACCTGGGAGGTCGCCAGCGAGGGCGAGGCGGTCGAACTCGCCCGCCAGGCCTCCGGCTTCCAGGCCAGCGGCAAGCAGGACGCCATCCTCTTCGTCGTCTCCGACAAGGACCAGGAAATGGCCGGCATGCTCGCCGAGCGCATTGGCGCCGCCTTCGACCGCGAGCTGAAGCGCAAGCAGGCCCCGCCGTCGATGCCGGGTTCACCCTGAGCCGTTGCCCGCCGGGTTGCCGGGTTGCCGGGTTGCCGGGTTTCGTTCCGGCCCGCTCGCGGACCCCAGCCCTCTAGTCCTTGGGCAGCGAGGTGGTGAACTTCTTCTTGAAGAGGTCCCAGCGGACCGGCCGGCCCTCGAGGAAGAGCGCCTGGTTGGCGACCACGCAGATCGACAGCAGGCCGTCGCCGAAGGTCGAGCGCAGGTAGCCGGACAGGCTGCGGGTCGGCGCGCTCTGCTCGTCGATGCGGATCTCGGGAAACAGCTCGCGCAGGTTCGAGCTCCACTGCTTCACCCAGTCGGTCTCGGCCACGCGGCTGCTGTCGTAGAGGAAGCGCAGCCAGGTCTCGCCCATGTCGGGCTGGGTGTCGACCGAGAGGTGGACGATGGTCTCGCCGCGGGCGATCCCGTCGCGGGCGCGCTGCTCGATGGCGTCGAGGTAGACCTTCTTCTGCCGCTCGTCGAGCTTCTGGCGCTGTTCCGGGGTGAGCGACTTTGACACCGAACTCCAGCGCTCGTCGTCCCGCGGGTGCCGCGTGAGGTCGATGAGTAGCCGGGTCATCTCGGCGTGGATCAGCGGGGTGTGGTGCTTCATGGCGATCCCCTGGGCCAGGTTGAGCGCCCCGGGCGACCAGCCGGCCTGGGAGGCGAGGCGATCCTCGCTGCCCTTGAAGCTGGCCTTGTGCCACTCGGGCACGGTGGAGACCGCGGTCTCGCAGGTGGGAATCAGGATCGCCATGGTTCAAAAGGTGGTGCCAATCGCAAAGTGCAGGGTTCCGCTCGGTTCGCCGGGATCCTGCGTGAGGTTGTGGCCGTATTCAAACCGAACCGGACCGATCGGCAGGTCGAGGCGGATTCCGAGGCCGGCGGCGACATCGGGGTTGCCGAGGCCGAAGTCCTCCCACGCGGTGTCGAGGCCGCCGGCGTCGACGAAGGCGACCGCCTTGAGCGGGCCGGCGATGGAGCGGACGTACTCGAGGTTGGCCACGAAGTAGGACTCGCCGCCGATCCAGTAGCCGTTGGGCGCGCGCGGGCCCTGCTCGCGCTCCTTGAAGCTGCGGATGCTGCGCGCGCCGCCGTTGAAGTAGCGCAGGTCGATCGGCAGGTTGGTCGACCCGCCGGCCGGGATCAGGATGCCGCCGCGCAGGCCGAAGGCGAGCTGGTCCTTGTCGCTCAGCGGGTAGTGGTAGGACCCGCCGAGGCCGACCTTGAGGTAGCCGGTGCTGAGGTCGGCGATGGCCGAGCCGACCTCGATCGGCATCTCGAGGTGCCAGCCGCTGGTCGGCAGCACCGGGTTGTCGCGGTAGTCGAGGCGCTGGGTGATCCGCAGGTAGGGGTTGGCGTAGTCGGGCTCGCCGAGGTTGGCGCGCGGGACGCCGTCGGACTCGGTGGTGACGTAGGCCAGGCCGAGCGCGGCGGTGACCAGGTAGTTGTCGGTGACCGGCCAGGCGATGCTGCCCTCGAGGCCGCTGCGCCAGACGTCGAAGCCCTCGTAGCTCTTGCTCAGCGAGAACAGGCGGGCCTTGCCGCTCAGGTCGGTGCCGCGGATCCACGGGTCGGCGAGCGAGATCTCACCGAGCAGCGAGCGGCTGGTGTACTCGAAGCCGGCGTTGAAGTTGCGCAGGGTGCCGCGGAAGTTGCGGTCGTAGTAGGACGCCCCGAGGATCAGGCCGTAGTACGACGCGGCGCCGCCGGTCAGGCTGACACCCCGCGCCTTGCCCTCCTCGAAGTGCAGGGTGGCGTCGAGCACGTCGCCCTCGCGCGGCTTGCGCTCCATCCGCACGCTCGAGAAGGCGCCGGTGGCGATGATCTGGCGGATCCGCTTGGCGCCGAGGCCCTCGTTGGCCGGTCGGCCCTCGAGGTCGTGCAGGCGGACGGCGATGCGCTCGGGGTCGGTCTTCTCGAGGCCCTCGAAGTCGACCTTGCCGAGGGTGTAGCGCTTGCCGCGGGTCACCTTGACGGTGGGGAACAGCCGGCCGTCGCGGATTTCCCAGTTCATCTTGACCTCGGCGTCGACGAATCCACGGGCTTCGTAGTAGTTGCCGACCTCGAGGCGGATCTTGTTGATCTCGGTGGTGGTGGCCGGCCTGCCGACCGAGGATCGCGTCGCCTCGCGCAGCTCGGCGGCCTCCTCGGCGTCGAAGCTCGGCGCGGCGATGGTGTGCGAGGGGCCGGGGTGGACCCGGACGAGCACGTCGATCGCGCCGGTCTCCGGGTCGGCGCGGCGCTTCTCGACCTCGGCCCGCGCGGTCCAGAAGCTGATGCTCTCGAGTTCGGCGACGATGTAGCCGAGGCCCTCGTCGACGAGCGGCTCCTCGAAGGGCGGCTCCTCGCCGCCGACCACCCGCTTCTCGAAGGGCAGGCGGAACAGCTCGCGCAGCCTCTCGGCGCGCTTCTTGTCCGCCACCCCGAGCAGGCCGACGTCGCCGAGCGTGTCGCGCGGGCCCTCCTCGATCCGCAGGCGGATCTCGTTGGCGCCGGCGATCTGCCAGTAGACGACCGCATTGTTAAAGCCGCGCTTGTGGAACAGCTGCTCGACCAGGAAGGCGGCGTCGCTGGCGCGGGCGCGGTTGGCCGGCTGGGCGCGGATGTGGGCGAGGCGCCCGCCGATCGCCAGGCGGACCTCCTGCTCGCTGATCGACTTGAGGCCGGTGAGGTTGACCCGGGTCACCTCGCGCGGCTTCGTTTCCGCCTCCCCGGCGGCCTCGTCGCCGTCGCCGGCGAAGGGATTGGGAAACCACGCGCCCGCGGCCGCCAGGGTGGCGGCGGCCAGCAGGGTGGCGGCGAGCAGGGAAATGCGCGGGAGGGGGGGCATCTCAGCGGAAGCGGAACAGGTAGTTGAGCGTGGTGCGGGTGTTGCCCTCGTCGTTGATGCCGGCCTCGATCAGCCAGTTGTCGTCGAGCTCGATCGTCGCCGAGTTGAACTTCTCGCCACTGTACGGGTTCTCGGCGCCGACCTGGAAGTCGACCCGGTCCAGCAGGGAGAGTGCCGGCCGCATCCACTTCGTGTAGCGGACCCGGCCGCGGCGCACCTCGTTGACGAAGAGCTGGATCGCCCGGCTGGTCGCCGCCTGCGAGTCCTCGACCCCCGCGGTGGTGGCGCCGGTCGCGATCAGGGTCATGATCTCGGTGTCGGGCAGCGGCGGGCTGGAGGTCGGCAGGATCTGCGGGTTGGAGACCGGACCGAGGATGTAAACGCGGATCTCGTAGGGCCGGATGGTCGACTCGCCGCGGATGTCGAGCAGCGGGTCGAAGGGCTGGCCGGGGCGGAACTTCACCTTGCCCTCGTTGATGGTCAGCGTGCTGAAGGGGAGCACCGCCTCGACCTCGCGCAGCGTCGCAGCGCCGTCGGGGGCCGGTGCGCCGGCGGTGCCGCCGACGTCGATGTCGAGGTAGACCTCGCCGGTCGCCAGGTTGCCGAGGATCAGGAAGGGGCGGCCGGTCTTGATGCTGAGGTCGAGCGGCCAGTTGCGGAACGGCTCGGGCACCGCCTCCATCAGCTCGGCCGGCTCGGGCGGGTCGGCCGCGGGGAGCGAGGGCGGTGCCGCCGGCTGGCTCGTCGGGATGCCGATCGGGATGATCTCGAGGTCCTTGTAAAACAGGCTGTCGTCGACCGTGACCGACCCGGCCAGGGTGGCCCGCTCCCACGGCCCCTCGAGGGTCAGGTCGGTGTCGAGGCGGACGATCATCAGCTCGTTGCGCATCGCCGGCAGGCCGCGGCCGGTGAGCGAGAGGTCGATGGCCGACGGCTGGAACTCCTCGAGCTCGAGCGTGCCGCCAAGGGCGAGGGTGCCGCCGGAGAGCTCGACCGAGAGCGACTCGATGTCGACCCGATCCCCGTTGGCCCGGATGGTGAAGGCGGCGTCCTTGGCACGCGGCATCGAGTCGTCCTCGGAGCGGAACGAGCCGTCGCGGAGGGTGAGGGTGGCCTGCGGCGAGAGTTCACGGACCGGACCGCTGGCGACGACCTCGGCGTTGAGCGTGCCGCCGAGCTTGCGGATGCCGGCGCCGTCGAGCAGCACGAGGAGCTTCGACAGGTCGAAGTCGTTGATGCGGGCGGTGGCGTCGATGTTGGCGTCCTGCAGGCTGTCGGGGTCCTCGGCCCACTCGCCGGGGCTCCACGGGGCGACCGCGGAGAGGACGATGTCGTCGTACTCGGGAAAGCCGACCTCACCCTCGACCTTGAGCGTCCTGCCGCTGCTGTTGGCCTTGAGGTTGAGGTTGGCGCGGGGCAGGTCGCTGGTCGACTCGAGCCCGAGCTCGCGCCCGCTGAGGGTGGCCGCGATCTCCGGCTCCCGCGGGGTGCCGCTGAGTTGGACGTCGAGCTGGACGCGGCTGTCGGCCGGGAAGCGCGTCTCGGGTGGCAGGAAGTCGTGCAGCTTGGTCAGCGGCAGGTTGGCGCTCTTGAGGTCGACCTCGAGCGGCCGGGTCTCCTGCAGCAGCGCGCGCCAGTCGGCCGGGTCCTCCGGCACCGGCACCGTGGCGGTGCCCTCGAACAGGCGGTCGTCGCCGTCGGACCACGACAGCTCGTCGAGGCGCAGCACGCGGTCGCGCAGGTTCACCCGGCTCTCGATCTTGTGGGCACCCTGCTGGACGTTGAGCGAGGCGAGCTCGAGCGAGACCGGCCAGGCATACTCGGCATTGGCGAAGGCCATCAGCGGCTGGTCGACGCCCTCGCGCCGCCACTCGAAGGACTGCAGCTCGAACCCGCCCTCGTGGGTGTTGTCCTCGATCACCCCGGAACCCGACCAGACCGTGCTGACTTCCATGCCGGTGGGCAGGGTGACCCGGAACGGCGCCAGCCAGGGGTCCAGCCGCTGCGGGTCGAAGGACTCGACCGTGGCCGTGGCCTCGTAGCGGGTCGCCGCGGGGTCGAATTCGCCCCCGACGGCAACCCCGGGCAGCTCGAGGCGTGCCGTGACGCCGGCTTCCGGGCCCCAGGTCCCGGCGACATTCAGTGGCGGGGCCGAGTCGGGGTCGACCGGGACCAGCGCGAGCTTGCCGCGGACCTCCTGCGGGGCGCCTTCGGTGAAATCCACCTCCGCACCGAGTTGGAGCGATGACTCCGGTGGCTCCGGGGTATCCCCGGCTTCAGCGGATTCTTCGGCGGGTGCGAGCCGCGCGGCGGTGGTCGCGAGGGCCTTCTCGAGTTCGGTGATGCCGCCATCGACTTGTGCGCTGAGCGGAAGCATGCCGGCGGCGCGATCGATCCGGGCCCCGACGTCGAGGTCGAGCCTCGAGCCGAGCGCATCGCCCTGGAGGTTGGCCTCGACGGCATCGCCCTCGAGCTTGGCTGCGAGGGCGAGGCTCTGCGAGGTCCAGCCCTCGTAGTCGATGCCGCTGAGCCCGAGCAGCGCGTCGGCCTCGATGCTTTCGGTGCCACCCTCGATGCCGCGGACCGTGACCTCGAGCCGGTCGAGCTTGGCGTCGAGCGGCAGCTCGAGCTTGAAGTTCCCGGCCACCCGGCGGGCGACGAGCGGGCCCTCGGTGAGCTCGAGCTCGGCGGTCTTCAGGTCGGTGGCGAGGGCGAAGCGTGCGGTGTCGACGGCCAGGCCGAGCGCGTAGTCGGGGTCGGCGCCGGCGGCGAAGCGCGCGCGGACATCGATCAGGCTGAGGTCCGGGGCCAGTTCCAGCTGGTCGAGCAGGAGCTCCTCCGGCTTCCAGCTCAGCCGCGCCTCCTGCGCGGCGACCTCGAGGTCGCCGGTGAATTCCATCCTGCCGAGATCCAGCACGAAGTCCTCCTCGCCGGCGCGGTGCTGCAGCGAGGTGGGCTCGAGCGCGAAGAGGAGTTCCTCGCCGCGGCGCACCACCACGCTGATGTCGGTGAGGTCGAGGTCGGCCGGCAGCAGGCGCTCGCGCAGGTCGGCGAGGACCTCGGCGGGGTCGCTCGGCTCGGCTTCCTCGTCGTCGGGTTCCTCTTCCTCCTTGTCCGGCTTTCCCGCGAGGTCGATCTCGGCGCGCAGGCCGTGCAGCTCGACGGCCTGGATCCTGCCGTGGATGATGTCGCTGAGCTTGTAGCGCACGCGGGCCCGGTCGAGCCCGACGAGTTGGAGGGTCGCGCTGCCGCCGAGGTCGACCTTGTCGATGCCGATCTCGCCGCTGGTCAGCCGACCGCGCAGCTGGAGTCCGCCCTCGAGGCCGGCCTTGGGCAGGAAATGGGCGGCGGCCTTCTCACCGATCCAGCGCCAGCCGGGTCCGTCGAGCCACACCAGCAGGCCGGCCAGGATCGCCAGGGTCCACCAGCGCTTGCGGCGCCACCAGGGCTTGCGCGCCTTGGCAGGCTTCGCCGGCCTGGCCGCCTTCCGGCCCTTGGCCGGCTTGGCGTCGCTGGATTCCTCCTCGCCCATGGCTGGCACTGTGACCGGCAATCCGGGGGGCGGCAACTCCTTCGATGGGGCGAATTCGGCGGCGGTGCTTGAGGTCGGCGAGGGGGGCTGTCAGTTTGCCCACCGATGGATCGAGGACCCGAGGATGCGGAGGCGCCGGCGGCCGGTTTCCGCGAGCGGCTCCGCGAGGTGATCTTCGAGGCGGAGACGCCGGCGGGCCGCGCCTTCGACGTCGCCCTGCTGTGGTGCATCGGACTGAGCGTGGTCGCGGTGATGCTCGAGAGCGTGCACTCGATCCGCGATGCCTACGGGTTCTGGCTCGACGTCATCGAGTGGCTGTTCACCGGCTTGTTCACCCTGGAATACATCGCCCGGCTGTGGATCTCGCGGCGTCCGATGAAGTACGCGCGCAGTTTTTTCGGGGTGGTCGACCTGGTCTCGCTGCTGCCGAGCTACCTCGAGCTGGTTCTGGCCGGGAGCCAGGCGCTGCTCGTCGTGCGCGTGCTCCGCCTGCTGCGGATCTTCCGCATCCTCAAGATGGTGCGCCACGTCGCCGGGGCGCAGATCCTGGTCCGTGCCCTCTATGCCAGCCGCGCCAAGATCACGGTGTTCTTCTCGACCCTGTTCACCATCACCCTGATCGCCGGGACGCTGATGTACCTGATCGAGGGCGAGGAGGGCGGCTACTCGAGCATCCCGGTCGGGGTCTACTGGGCGGTGGTCACGATCACGACCCTCGGCTTCGGTGACATCACCCCGACCACGCCCTGGGGCCAGTTCCTCACCTCGCTGCTGGTGCTGACCGGCTACGCGATCATCGCGGTGCCGACCGGGATCGTCACCGCGGAGATTTCCAAGGTCGACGGCAACACCAGCTCGGCGGCCTGCCCGTCCTGTGGCGTCCACGGCCACCTGCATGACGCCAAGTACTGCCGGCGCTGCGGCCAGCGGCTCGGGTAGGGGCGTCCGCCAGGAAGACTGTCGGGCGGACGAGTGGTGGAGTCCGCCAGGAAGACTGTCGGGCGGACGACGGATGTCTCACGAAGCGACACGCTCGGACCCCTCGCCGGGGGGGGGATTCGCGCCGCCGCCGCGTTTCCGGGTTGGCAAGTCGGTCGGGCTTGGTTGAATGCGCCCGATGAAGGGAGCATTCGCCGCGTTTCTGCTGGCAGCCGGGCTGGCGTCCTGTTCGGGGCCGTCGGCCCTCGAGGTCGAGCCCTACCACCTGCGCGAGATCACGGCGACGGCCGAGGACGAGCCGATGCTTCGTGGCGAGCAGATGCGGCGGCTTTACGGGGCGGTCAGCGTGAGGGAACGCGAGCAGCGTCGCGGGCAGTACTACAAGGTGAGTTGGCACGACAAGGAGGGTGTTGGTGGCGGTGATGTCCGGGTCGTGTTCGAGTACCAGCAGGCGGCCACCGGAAGCCGGGTCCACCGCCAGGTGGCGGACTTCGATTCCACCACCGGATCGGGCGAGACGGAGTTCCAGGTGACCGGCGACAACTACCTCAAACAGGGAAGGGTGATCGCCTGGCGTTGCCGCCTGGAACGGGGAAACCGAGAACTTGCACGGCGTCACTCCTACCTTTGGGAGTCACCGACCCGATGAGCGATTGACCCGGCAAGGATCCGGGGGCAGATTTTCACCAGACGGTTGAGTTGCCCGAGAGACCCGTGAGCCAGGAAACTGCCATCCGATTCGGCACCTTCAGCGGGTTCACGTGGATCCGCTGCGAAGGCAAGGGTTCCTTTTTGCAGAGCCCCATCCTGAAGGAGTGCGTCGAGCAGGCACGGGCGGCCGGTGAGAGCCGCTTCGTCATCGACCTCGAGGACTGCAGCGGGATGGATTCCACCTTCATGGGGTACCTCGCCGGACTCGCCTCACGGCTGTCGAAGAACAGCGGGGGGGTCGAGGTCGCTGCCGCCGGCGACCGCAACCGCCGGTCGCTGGAGAACCTCGGGCTCGACTGCCTGCTCTCAATCGACCCGGAGGACGCCGACTGGCGGGGTCGCGAGGAGGAGATCCGCGACGAGCTCAAGCCCTTCCTGCCCTCGGCATCGGGGGACGTCCGGGAACGGGCACGGCATGTGCTTGAGTCCCACCAGATCCTCGCCGGAACGAGCGCCGAGAATGCCGAGCGTTTCGCCAACGTGGTCAAGGTCCTGAAGGAACAGGTCACCACCGACGGCAGGGATTCCGACTCGAGGTGATGTGGGACAAGTGGATCCTGCCCTACGGCCCGGCCATCGCGGCCATCGCCGTGCTGCTTGGCGCCGTGGTTTACCTCAGGCGGCGGCTCAACCGCAAGAAGGCCGAGCTGCGCGCGCTCGTCGGCGAGGAGGTCCGCATGTTCGACTTCCTGCACGACCTCGGACTGGCGATTGGCTCGGACTCGAGCAACGCCGGCCTCTACCGGATCATCGTCAACGGCATCAGCGAGGTCATCGCCTCCCACGGCGGTGCGCTCTACCTGCTCGATGACGCCGGCGAGTTCCTCGAGCCGAAGTGCCTGACCGACGAGACCCCGGCGCTGGTGCCCGTGCCGGACGAGGTCCTCGAGCAGGAGCGCGCCAACCCCGGGGCCATCGACAGCCACCTGCGGCTCCAGCGGGTGCCCGCCGACACCGGCGTCCTCGGCCGCACGCTGGCGCTGGGCGACGCGCTCAAGGTGCCGGACCTGGCGGCGGACGAGAGCTTTCGCGACGGCTACCCGGGCGGGCGCCGGCGGGTTCACGTGCTCCTCGCGCCGATCCGCCACGGCGAGCGCGACCTCGGCGTCCTCGCGCTGACCCGCAACGGCGAGGGGCAGGAGTTCTCGCAGAACGACTTCGCGGTGTTCCGCTCGGCCGCCGAGCAGTCGGGCTTCGCCCTCGGCAACGCCCTGCTCTACCGCGAGGCGAACGAGAAGCGCCAGATCGAGTCGGACCTGCGCAATGCCAGCGAGGTCCAGCGGGTGCTGCTGCCGCAGGCCGCCCCCGAGGTCCCCGGGTTCCGGCTCGCCGGCATGAACATCCCGGCCCGCATCATCAGTGGCGATTACTACGACTACCTCGACCTCGGCGAGGGCCGCCACGGCCTGGTCATCGCCGACGTGTCGGGCAAGGGCGTCTCGGCCGGCCTGCTGATGGCGATGTGCCGCGCGGTGCTGCGCTCGCGCGCGCTCGGTGGCATGGACCCCGCCGAGGTCCTCGCCCTGGTCAACCACCAGCTCTTTCCCGACATCCGCGAGGACATGTTCATCAGCCTGTTCTACGCCGTGGTGGAGGAGGGCAGCGGCACGGTGCGCCTGGCGCGTGCCGGACACGACGAGGCCCTGCACTTCCGCGCCGGCGCGCGCACGGTCGAGGCGGTCAAGCCGCCAGGGCTGGCCCTCGGCATCGACGACGGCGGGGTCTTCAGCCGCGTCACCCGGGTGGCCGAGGTCGCGATGGAATCGGGCGACTGCCTGCTGTTCTACACCGACGGGGTCTGCGAGGCGGTCGACGAGTCGGGCGAGGAATTCGGTCCCGAGCGGCTCCGCCGGGTCTTCCGCGAGGCGGCGCCGCTGGGTGCCGAGGCCACGGTGGAGGCGGTCCAGCGCGAGCTCGAGTTGTTCTCGGGCGAGGGGCCGCAGATGGACGACATCACGATGCTCGCCCTCGAGAAGCGCTGACCCCCCGGGGGTTGACGCCGCGGCCGGGTCGTGACAGGTAGCGGCCATGAAATCGAAGCGCAGCAAGGCGCCGGAACCCGAGACCGGCCCGCGTCCGGAGGGCGTCGATCCCGAGGCAGCGGGCGAGCTCGACCCGGCCGTGGAAGGGAGCGAGGAGGAATCCGCAACCGCCGGGGAGGCGGGCGACGACCCCTTCGCGGCCCTCGAGGCCGACGTGCTGAAGTGGAAGGAACTGGCGATGCGCACCGCCGCCGACCTCGAGAACTACCGCAAGCGGGCGGCCCGCGAGCGGGAGGAGTCGATCCGCTATGCCAACCAGTCGCTGCTCGAGGAGCTGCTGCCCATCCTCGACAACTTCGAGATGGGGATGCAGGCCGCGGCGCAGGAGAAGGACTCGATGATCTACGTCGGCATGGAGATGGTCCGCAACCAGTTCAAGGACTACCTCGCCGGCAACGGCGTCACCGAGATCGAGGCCGAGGGCGGCGAGTTCGACCCGAACCTCCACGAGGCCGTCTCCCAGGAGGAGGCCGAGGGCGTCGAGGACGGCAAGGTCGTCCGGGTGACGCGGCGCGGCTTCCTGCTCCGCGACCGCCTGCTGCGTCCGGCGAGCGTCGTCGTCGCGAAGTCCGCTGAAAGCGAGGAGGGGTGAGGACGATGGCGGACCGCGACTTTTACGAGGTGCTTGGCGTCGCGCGCGATGCCAGCGCTGCCGAGATCAAGAAGGCCTACCGCAAGCTGGCGGTGAAGTTCCACCCGGACAAGAACCCGGGCGACCACGAGGCCGAGGAGAAGTTCAAGGAGCTGGGCCACGCCTACGAGGTGCTCAGCGACGCCGACAAGCGCGCGGCCTACGACCGCCTCGGCCACCAGGCCTTCACCAGCGGCGCGGCCGGCGGCGGCGGCGGCGATGGCGGCTTCGGCGGCTTCCACGACCCGATGGACCTGTTCTCGCAGGTCTTCGGCAGCGCCTTCGGCGGCGGCTTCGAGGAGTTCTTCGGCGGCGGCCGGCGCCAGCGCTCGGGCAAGCAGCGCGGCAGCGACCTGCGCTATGACCTCGAGATCACCCTCGAGGAGGCTGCCCGCGGCTCCGAGAAGGAGCTCGAGATCGAGCACTTCAACGCCTGCTCGAACTGCAACTCGACCGGCTCGAGGGGCGGTGGCGGCACCCGCCCCTGCTCGTCCTGCGGCGGTCGCGGGGTGGTGGCCCGGCAGGCCGGGATCTTCGTCCAGCAGACCACCTGCCCCGAGTGCCGCGGCGCCGGCGAGGTGGTCTCCGACCCCTGCGCCGCCTGCGGCGGCGACGGTCGCGTCCAGAAGCCGAGCCGCATCCGCATCCGCATCCCGGCCGGGGTCGAGGACGGCACCCGGCTGCGCTCCTCGGGCAACGGCGACGCCGGCGTCCGCGGCGGCCCCGCGGGCGACCTCTACGTCTTCCTCCACGTCCGCGAGCACGACGTCTTCGAGCGCGAGGGCAGCGACCTGTTCTGCGAGGTCCCGCTGCCGTTCAGCACCGCGGCGCTCGGTGGCGAGCTCGAGGTCCCGACCCTCGAGGGCAGCGCGTCGATCCGGATCCCCGCCGGGACCCAGGGCGGCACCCTGTTCCGGCTGCGCGACCGCGGCGTGCCGGCGCTCGCCGGCGGCCGCAAGGGGGACCTGCACGTCAAGGTGCAGGTTGAGGTCCCGACCCGCCTCAACGGCGATCAGCAGGACAAGCTACGGGAGTTCTCGGAGTCGATCGGCGAGCACAACTCGCCGATGCAGGAGTCCTTCTTCCAGAAGGCCAAGCGCTTCTTCGGATCCTGAAACCCGCACCGCGATGCCGCGCTTCTTCCTGCCCCCCGACGCCTGGGCCGGTCGCGCAAGGCTCGAGGGCGAGGAGGCACGGCACTGCGCCCGCGTGATGCGCGCCAGGCCCGGTGACCGCATCACCGTCTTCGACGGCGAGGGGCGCCGCGCCGAGGCCGAAGTCACCGCGGTGTCCGCCCGGGCGGTGGAGCTGGATCTCGGCGAGTCCCGGCTCAGCACGCCGCGTGGGCCGTCGATCGGCATCGTCGTCGCCGTGCTCAAGGGCAAGGCGATGGACTGGCTGGTCCAGAAGGCCGTGGAACTCGGTGCGGACTCGATCGAGACCGTCGTCACCGCGCGCGCGGTGGTGCGACCGGGCGAGGGCAAGGAGGAGAAGTGGCAGCGGGTCGCCCTCGAGGCCTGCAAGCAGTGCGGCCGCGACCGCGTGCCGCACATCCCGCCGCCACGGCCGCTCGAGGACTGGCTCGCCGAAGAGGCGGTCGACCCGGGCCGGCAAGACATCGCAGGCAGCGTGCTGGTCGCCTCGCTCAGCGGGGCGCCGGAGCCACTCCCCCGCGTCCTCGACGAGCTCGGCGAGCGCCGCCGGATGCGGATCCTCATCGGTCCCGAAGGCGATTTCACCGCCGGGGAGGACCGCCTGTGCCGCGAGTCCGGGTGCCGCCCGGTGAGTCTCGGCGACGAGGTGCTGCGGGCCGAAACGGCCGGAATTTTCGCGATTTCGGCGCTTAAATGCTGGAAATTACGCGATTTTTAACAAAATCAAGCTTGGAAGATCAGGTTTTGTTAACTAATTTCGCGAGGTGCTGTCCCGCCCGGCATTTCTTTCGCATGCCCTCATGGTGCTTGGTGCGCCGTTGGGGGCTGCCGAGCATCCTGTGGTCCCGAGCACGGGACTGGAGGTCGACACCAGCGTGCGCAACGAGGTGGTCGCGTTCTGGAACCGCTACTACCTCGCTTCCGAGGGCTTCGAGGATCGCCTCGGTTGGACCGGGTCCTACGGCGGAACCTGCGACCCGGGCGGCACGGCGGCGGAATTCCACGTCGATGTCGAGAGGCGGATCAACTTCTACCGCGCCATGGCCGGGCTCGAGGCCTCGGTGGTGGTGAATGCCGGCGCCACGGTGGTCTCGGCAGCCGGTGACCCCCACACGCCGCCGCCGTCGACCAGCCGCGAGGCCGCCGCGCAGAACGCGGCGCTGATGTTCTCCTACGCCGGCAGCATCACCCACAATCCCCCGGCCCGATCGCCCTACGCCTGCTGGACGAGCGCCGCCTGGAATGCCGCCGACCGCTCGAACCTGGCGCTGGGGCTTCACGGGCCGGATGCGATCGATGGCTACATCCGCGAGAACGACACCCTCACCCTGTCGTCGTGGAGTCCCTCGGTCGGTCACCGCCGCTGGATCTTCCTCCAGAGCGCCACCGAGTTCGCCAGCGGGGACGTGCCGGGATATCCCGGCTACTACCAGTCCTCCAACGTCCTCTACGTGATCCAGGACAGTTCGGAGCTGGAGGCCGTCCCGCCGCGATTCGTGGCCTGGCCGTCGGCGGGCTACTTCCCCGACGAGATCGTGCCGACCCAATGGTCGCTGAGCGCCCCGGGCGCGGACTTTTCCGCCGCGACCGTCGAGATGAGCGACGCTGCCGGAGCTCCGCTCGCGACGACGGTCATCGACCGCACCACGCTCGACCAGGGCGAGCCGACCATCGTCTGGCAGGTTCCCGCCGGGGTCGCCGCGACCTCGGTCGACGAGGACACCACCTACTCGGTCACGGTCAACGGCATCGACCTGGCCGGACAGACGGTTTCCCACAGCTACTCGGTCATCGTCATGGACCCCGACCGGGTCCACGTGACGCCGGAACTCGCCGGCACCAGCCAGCCGCCGGCGAGCGGTGCCAACTACTACAACAACCCGGTGGAGTCGGCCGAGGCCTACCGCTTCGTCGTGACCCGCAGCGAGGCGGCCGACTGGACCGAGGGGGCCGAGGACGACGACCGCATCCTCGACGAAACCCATTCCTCCTACCCCCTCCGCGGTGCGAACGTCTTCAGCTACACCCCGTTCCGCAACAGCGGCGACAACTCCTTCCGGCTGGCCTTTCCGACCCTGCTCGACGACGAACCGCAGGCGTTCACGATCGACCGCGAGATCGTCTCCTCGGCCGGGGCGCAGGTCCGCTACCACGCCCGCCGTGGGTTCATGCAGCCGAACACCCACCTGCGGGTGATGGTCTCGGCCGACGGATCCAACTGGGTCGAGATCGACTCCCTCGCGGGCGGGCCCGGGAACAGCATCGATGACCCGGGCTTCGTCCTCCGCAGCGCGGACGTCCCCGCCGACCTCGGCCCGTACCGCATCCGCTTCCAGCTCGACCACGCGCCCGGCTCGGCGATCAACACGATCGACCAGGGGGCCTCGTACGCGATCGGCGTCTTCATCGATGACATCAGCGTGACCAACTCCGAGTGGGTGACCTCGAAGGTCGAGACCAGCGCCTCGCCGGGCAACCCGAGGTGGCGCCTGGACGACCTGACCGCGGGGGAGTCGCTCGCGGAGGGAACCCGCTACGGCCTCCGCGTGGTGGCCGAGCTCGGCGGGCGCGACTACCCGGGCGAGGAACTCATGCTGGTCACCGTGGGAAGCCCGCTGGAGGGCTACGATCTCTGGGTCGACGCCGACCACCCGCTGCTCGTGGGGGGATTCGACGACGACGACGACAACGACGGCATCGCCAACGGGATCGAGTATGCCTTCTCGACCGACCCGCTGGCGGCCACCCCCGCCGCGGCGCCGGTCCTCGACCCCGCCGCCGGCGAGATGCGCCTCGAGCAGGCCCTCGAAACCCTGCGGCCCGAACTCGACTACGCGGTCGAGTGGTCGGACGACCTGGTCAGCTGGCAGGACACCGGCAGCTCGGTTCGCCACGGCGACGGCGTGCTGGAGGGACGGGTGCCCCAGGGCGCCGGCCGCTGCTTCATGCGCTGGAACATCACCCGGCCCTGATTCCCCCGCCGCCTCACAGGATCGAGCCTGGCCGGTAGGCGGCGGCCTCGGGGTGGGCGGCGGCGAGCGTGTCGACGGCTGCGGCGAAGGCGCCGACCTGCTCGCGCGCGGAGCCGGCGTTGCGCTCGCCGGTGGCGACGATGGAGGCCAGCTGCTCCGCAGAGAGCGGGATCCGCTCGTCGCCGGCGAGGCGCTCGACCAGGTCGTTGCCCGCCGCCGTGCCGGCGCGCAGGTCGTTCACCGTCGCCACGGCGTGCTCCTTGATCGCCTTGTGGGCGGTCTCCCGGCCGACCCCCGCCTTGACCGCCTCCATCATGATGGTGGTGGTCATCAGGAAGGGCAGGTAGTGGGTGTTCTCGCGGCCGATCACCGCCGGGTAGGCGTCCATCTGGCCGAGGATGGTGAGGAAGGTCTCGAACAGGCCGTCGGTGGCGAAGAAGGCGTCGGGCAGCATGACCCGGCGGACCACCGAGCACGACACGTCGCCCTCGTTCCACTGGTCGCCGGCGAGCCCCGCGGCCATCGCCAGGTGGCCCTTGAGGATGACGTGGAAGCCGTTGACCCGCTCGCAGGAGCGCGAGTTCATCTTGTGCGGCATCGCGCTCGAGCCGGTCTGGCCGGGCGCGAAGCCCTCGCTGGCGGTCTCGTGGCCGGCCATCAGGCGCAGCGTCCGGGCCATCGACGACGGCCCGCTGGCGAGGTCGGTCAGCGCGGCGACGACGCGGAAGTCGAGCGAGCGCGGGTAGACCTGGCCGACGTTGGTCCACACCGCCGGCATGCCGAGGTGGGCGACGACGCGCTCTTCCAGCTCGGCCACCTTGGCGGCGTCGCCGTCGAACAGCGAGAGCTGGTCCATCTGCGTCCCCACCGCGCCCTTGAGGCCGCGCACCGGGTAGCGGGCGACGAGGTCCTCCAGCGCCGTATGGGCGGAGAGCATCTCCTCGCCGAACATCGCCAGGCGCTTGCCGAAGGTGGTCGGCTGGGCGGCGACATTGTGGGTGCGGGCGGTGATGACCAGGTCGGCCCACTGCCCGGCGCGCTCGGCGAGCCGGGCCAGGGTGGCGACCGACTTGTCGCGCACCAGCTGCAGCGAGCGGAACACCTGCAGCTGCTCGACGTTCTCGGTGAGGTCGCGCGAGGTCATCCCCTTGTGGACCTGCTCGTGGCCGGCGAGGTCGTTGAACTCCTCGATCCGTGCCTTGACGTCGTGGCGGGTCACCCGCTCGCGCTCCATGATCGCGGCGGTGTCGACCCGGTCCTTGACCGCCTCGTAGGCGTCGATGGCCTCCTGCGGGACGTCCAGGCCGAGGTCGCGCTGGGCCTTCATCACCGCGATCCAGAACTCGCGCTCGAGGACGATGCGGCCCTCCGCGGACCAGATGGCTTGCAGGGCGGGGGAGGCGTAGCGCTCGGCGAGGACGTTGGGAATCACGCGCCGGAGGTAGCGGAGCGGGACGGAACAGGCAAGGACAGGAGGGCGGGCCGGCCGCGCGGGCCGCACCGGCGCCTTCAGAATCGCAGCTTCCTCGGCCGCGCCTCGCGGTTGAGCTTGTCGCAGGCGATCCGGCACAGCTCCATCACCGCGGGCTCGTCGACCGAGTAGATCACCCGCGTGCCGTCCTTGCGGCGGTCCACCAGGCCGGCGTCGTGCAGCACCCGGAGCTGCTTGGAAATATTCGCCTGGGTCGTCGGCAGGGCGTCGACCAGCTCGCCGACCGTGCGTTCGCCTGCCTTGAGCTCCTGCAGCAATGCCAGCCGGGTCGGCTCGGCGAAGGCGCGGAAGAAACCGGCGACGCGTTCGAGGTCGGAGAACTCAAGCTTCATGGTCGGAGCATGGACGAGAAAAATCTCTTGCGCAAGTATAACCATATGTTCATTTAAAGACAAAAATAAGCCATGAAGATCAATCCGAGACAACTGAGGGAGGAACTCGAACAGGGAGGAGTGCGCCTGATCGACGTGCGGACTCCGCTGGAGTTCGGTGAGGTTCACATCGACGGGGCGGAACTGATGCCGCTGGACCGGCTCGAGCCCGCCAAGCTCGCCGGCGAGGACTGCGTTCTGGTGTGCCGCTCGGGCAAGCGCGCCGCCCAGGCACACGGCAAGCTGGAAGGCTCGGGATGCGGCAAGCTCCGCGTCCTCGAGGGTGGCGTGACGGCGTGGGAGCAGGCCGGGCTGCCGGTCGTCCGCGGCGAGGCGGTGATGTCGCTGGAACGCCAGGTCCGCATCGCCGCCGGCCTGCTGGTGCTGGCCGGGGTGATCCTCGGCACCTGGGTCCACCCGGGCTTCTACGGCCTGGCGGCCTTCGTCGGCGCCGGCCTGACCTTCGCCGGGATCACCGATTGGTGCGGCATGGGCCTGCTGCTCGCCAAGGCACCATGGAACCAGCGGGGTGGCGGATCCTGCGATGGCGATTCCTGTTCCGCCTGAACCACCGGCTGCCATGTTCCTGCGACAAATCACGGACCCCGGGCTGGCCCAGAACGCCTACCTGATCGGCTGTCAGAAGACCGGCGAGGCGGTGGTGATCGACCCCGAGCGCGACGTCGACCGCTACCTCAAGTTGGCCGCGTCCAACGACCTGCGCCTCGTCGCGGCGGCCGACACCCACATTCACGCCGACTACCTCAGCGGTGCCCGCGAGCTGGTCGAGCGCCACGGCGCGAAGGGCTACTTCTCGGCCGAGGGCGGCGAGGAGTGGCAGTTCGAGTGGGCGAGGGGCCTCGACGGCGTGACCCTGATCAAGGATGGCGATGCCTTCGAGGTCGGCAACATCGAGGTCCGCGCGCTGCTGACCCCGGGACACACGCCCGAGCACCTCAGCTTCCTGGTGACCGATCGCGGCGGCGGGGCGGACCAGCCGATGGCGCTGCTGACCGGCGACTTCATCTTCGTCAGCGACGTCGGTCGCCCCGACCTGCTGGAGAGCGCGGCGGGCCAGCAGGGGGTGATGGAGTCCTCGGCGCGGACCTTGTACGAGAGTCTTCGTCAAACCGGTGAGCTGCCCGGTTTCCTCCAGGTCCTCCCGGCGCACGGCGCGGGCAGTGCCTGTGGCAAGGCCCTCGGCGCGGTGCCGACCAGCGTGCTCGACTACGAACGTCGTTTCAACGCGCCCTACCGGATGGCGCTGGAGGGCGAGAAGGACGACTTCGTCGCCGCCATCCTCGAGGGCCAGCCCGAGCCGCCGCTCTACTTCGCGCGGATGAAGCGCGACAACCGGCGCGGCCCCGTGCTCCTGCCCGGGGGCGCCCTGCCGGAACCCCGCGGAATCCACCGCAATGAGCTGGGCGAATGGCTCGGGGTCCCCGGACGGGTGATGCTCGACCTGCGCCGGGACCGCGCCGACTTCATGGCGCGCCACCTCGAGGGCTCCCTCTTCACGCCGGCCACCGGAGGCCATTTCTCGGTCGCCGCGGGGTCGTACGTCGGCGAGGACGACCGCATCCTGGTCCTGCTCGAGGACGAGGACGAACTCGAGGAGGTCGTCCGCGACCTGGTCCGGATCGGCCTGGATCACGTCGAGGGCTGGATGCCCGTCGATGAGGCGCTCGAGTCGGACCACGGGCTGGCGACGATCCGCCGGATCAAGTCCGCGAAGCTCGATGCCGGCAAGCTGGACGGAGCCACCGTGCTCGATGTCCGTGGCGCCGGCGAATTCTCCGCGGGCCACGTCGACGGGGCTCTCAACGTCGCCCACACCCGGCTGGCCGAGCGGATCGACGAGGTGCCCGAGGGCGGCCCGGTCCTGGTCCATTGCGCGAGTGGGATGCGCGCGGCCATGGCGGCGGCCTACGTCGCGAGCCGTGGCCGCGAGGTGGTGCACGTCGACGGCGCCTTTGGCGACATCCCGGAGGACCTGCTGGCATGAAGCGGGGCTGGCCGGTCGTGATCCTCGTGCTGGGTGCCTGCTCGCCGGACGAGCAGGGCGGCGGGAGTCCGCAGCGCCCGGAGGCGGAGGTGATCGAAACCGCCAAGGCCGCGGCGCAGGCGGCCTTCCAGCGGCTTTCTAGCGAGCTGGCCGCGGCGATCGCCGAGGGTGGCCCGTCGCACGCAATCCCGGTGTGCTCCGACAAGGCGACTTCAATCACCGAGGAGGTCGCCTCCGCCCACGGGGTCACGATGGTGCGGCTCAGCGATCGTCCGCGAAACCCGGGTCAGCAGGCGGGCGGGGGGGACCTTCAGGCACTCGAGTCGATGCGGAACTCGCCCGGGCCGAGGGTCGCGTGGCGCGATGGTGGAGCCGCCGTGGTGCGCCTGCCGATCGTGCTCGACAACCCGCTGTGCCTGAAGTGTCACGGCAGCGGGGATGACATCGGGGCGGAGACCCGCCGCAAGCTGGCCGAGCTCTACCCCGCGGACGAGGCCACCGGCTACGAGCTGGGTGAACTGCGGGGGATCTGGCGCATCGAGGTGCCTGCGGGGCGATGAATCCGGCGGCCATCGCCGGGGCGGTCGCGATCGGGCTTTCGCTCGGCCTGACCGGAGCCGGCGGCAGCATCCTGACCCTGCCCGTGCTGGTCTACCTCGCCGGCGTGCCGCCGGCCGAGGCGGTCGGCCTGAGCCTTTTTATCGTTGGCCTGGCGGCCGCCGCCGGGGCCATCCAGCGCTTCCGCGCCGGTGACTTCCACGTCCATGCCGCGCTGATGTTCGGCGCTGCGGGGGCCCTGGGTGCGGCGCTCGGTGCCCGCTTCACGGCGATGGTGCCGGAGGCCGTCCTGATGGCCGCCTTCGCGGCGCTGATGATCATCGTGGCCCTGCGCATGCTCCGTTCCACCAGCGGCGAAGCGGAGCCCGCGCCGGACTGCCAGCCGCGGCGATGCCTCCTCGCCGGCGCCGGAACCGGCCTCCTCACCGGCTTCATCGGGGTGGGTGGGGGATTTCTGCTGATGCCGGCCCTGATGCGCTTCGCCCGTCTGCCGATCCGCGTGGCCACCGGAACCTCGCTGGCGGTGATCGCCGTCAATGCGCTGGCCGGCTGGTTGTCCCATCTTCCGGGCAGCGCCGCACGGCCGTCACTGATGGCGCTCTTCGCGGGGCTCGCCGTGCTCGGCACGCTGGTCGGCAAGGCCCTCGCCAACCGGCTGCCGGCTCAGCGCCTCCGCCAGGGCTTCGGCGCCATGGTGCTGGTGACGGGCGGGCTCGTGCTCTGGCGCAGCCTCGCGGGATGATGCCCGTCAACGCTTCGGCGGACCGCCGGGTCCGCGGCGACCTGGTTGACCGCCCCCGCCTTGCCGGCCTTGCTCGCCTTGCCCGGCCCTCTGGCGGCGTTGGACTCCTGCTCCTCTTCCGGGTCCGGGGCCGGGTCCGGGGCCTCCCCGCTTCTGGGCCGAGTCCGCCTTGCAGCCCCCACCACAGCCATCGCCGCAGGAACTCGCGCCATCGCCGCCTTTCCCGCAGTTTCCGCCGCAGCCGCCCTTCGCGCCTTCTCCTCCGAGGATGAGCTCGATGTCCGCCGCGGCAAGCGCCTCGGGCTCGTAGCTTCCGCCCCGTCGGGTCAGGTTGCGATGAAAGGCACGGAAGTGATGGTTCGAGGCCGCCTCCAACTGGGCGAGCGCCTTGCGGTGGTCGGGAAAGTCCTGCTGGGCCCGGCGCAGGTCCGCGATGTCATGATCTTCGAGCCGGACACCCACCCGGCAGGCATCGACTTCCGACTTCCGTCCCTCCGCCAGCCACTGGCGATGGATCCGGTCGAGCCCGTCGGTCGCGAAGCGTCGTCCGTCGGGAGCCTCGGGGATCGCGATGCCCTCCTTCTCCAGGATGCCGGCCATGACCTGGCGGTGGCGCTCCTCCGAGCGGGGGATGTTCTGGAACGGCCGGATGTCGGGGTGGACCCTGCCGAGCTCGACGTAGAGGTCGTGCGCGAGGACCTCCTCCTCGTAGAGCCGGATGAGGTCATTCGGGTCCGCCGCGGAAGCCAGCGTGGCCAGGGCGAGCGAGATGCAGATCAGTGGAGTCTTCATGGTCGTGGGTGCGCTTCGTCGCGTCGCGGGTATTCCATCACGGCCAGGATGACGGGAAGATGATGGCGGCGCGGATTCCGGCTGAAGCGGATTCCGCTCAGCCCCCGTCGCGCGGCGCCTGGTGCCAGGCGCCGCCGAGGATACTGCGCGCGTCGTAGCCGTGGTTGGCGAGGATCCGCGCGGCGAAGTAGCTGGTCTTGCCCATCTGGCAGACGGTGAACACCGGCCGCGACTTGTCGATCTCGCCGAGGCGGTCGCGCAGGGTCGGCAGGGGGATGTTGGTGGCGCCGGGGACCGGGAGCTTCTCGACGACCGCCGGTGGACGGACGTCGACGATCTGCTGGCCGGCCGCGTCCCCGAGGTCCTGCACCGGCACCAGCAGGCCGTCGCGCATGTTGGTGGCGGCGAAGCCGGCGATGTTGATCACGTCCTTGGCGCTGCCGAAGGGAGGCGCGTAGGCCAGTTCGAGGTGGACCAGGTCGTCGATGCTCAGCCGGCCGCGGATGGCGGTGGCGAGGACATCGAGGCGCTTGTCGACGCCGTCGATCCCGACCGCCTCGGCGCCGAGGATGCGGCCGTCGTCGGGCGACCACAGCAGCTTGAGCGTGATGGTCTCGGCGCCGGGGAAGTAGGAGGCATGCGACGGGCCGTTCACCGTGACCGTCCGGTACGGCGTGCCGCTCGCTTGCAGGCGCCGCTCGCTGGCGCCCGTCAGGCCGGCCGCGAGGTCGAAGACGCGGACGATCGCGGTGCCGATCGATCCGGGGTAGGGCAGGGCCTTGTCACCGAGGAAGATGTGGTCGGCCGCGGTGCGACCCTGGCGGTTGGCCGGGCCACCGAGGGCGATCGCGACCCGGCCGCCGAGGATCGGGTCCGGCGACTCGCAGGCATCGCCCACGGCGTAGATTCCGGGCGCACTGGTGCGCTGGTATTCGTCGACGCGGATGTGGCCACGGTCCCCCAGCTCCAGTCCCGCTTCCCTGGCGAGTTGGCTGTCGGGACGCACGCCGATCGAGAGGATCACCAGCTCGGCCTCGATGCCGCGGCCGCTGTTCAGCCTGGCCACGATCGCCTCGCCGCTCGCCTCGCCCTTTCCCTCGAAGCCGTCGATGCCGTCGCCGAGGACCAGCTCGATGCCCTGGTCGCGCAGCTTCCGCTCCAGCGGGCGGGTCATCTCCGCGTCGAGCTGCGGCAGGACCTGTGGCTGCAGCTCGATCAGGCTGACCTCCTTGCCGAGGTGCCGGAGTTGCTCGGCCATTTCGAGTCCGATGAAGCCGGCTCCGACGACGCTGACCCGGCGGGCGGCTCCGGTGGCCTCGATGATGCGGTCCATGTCCTGCAGGTTGCGCAGGGTGAGGATGCGCGGGTGGTCGATGCCCGGCAGCGGCGGTCGCAGCGGGCTGGCTCCCGGGGAGAGGATCAGCTGGTCGTATTCCAGGGAATCGAGGGTCGACTCCTTGTCGTCGCCCAGCGTGCGCAGCGTGACCGTCCTGGCGGCGGGATCGATGGCCGTCGCCTCGGTCCGGGTCAGCACCTCGAGATTGAGCAGCTGGCGCAGCGAGTCGGGCGTCTGCAGCGCGAGCTCGGACCGGTCCTGGATCTCGCCGCCGATGTGGTAGGGCAGGCCGCAGTTGGCGAAGGACACGTCGGGACCGCGCTCGATCACGGTGATGCGGGCACTTTCGCTGTGACGTCGCGCACGGGCGGCCGCGGAGGCACCGCCGGCGACGCCACCGATGATGACGATGTGCTTGTCTGGCATGGGATTTGAGGGATGGGAGATGGGAGATGGGGAGATGGGGAGATGGGGAGATGGGGAGATGGGGAGATGGGGAGATGGGGAGATGGGGAGATGGGGAAGTGGGGAAGTGGGGAAGTGGGGAAGTGGGGAAGTTGGGAAGTTGGGAAGTTGGGGGGCGAGTCCGGGCTCAGGTGTGGAGGGCGGCGTTCATGCTGCGGCAGAATCGCTTGAGGGCGCGGGTCTGGAGTCGGTAGTAGACGTGGCTGCCGCGACTGCGCGAGCGCAGCAGGCCGACCTTGACGAGCTCGGAGAGGTGACGCGAGCAGGCCGGCTGGGAAAGGGGCAGGGCATCGACGACCTCCATCGAGGCGCACTCGCCGTGCTTGGAAAGAAACTGCAGGATGGTGATCCGGGCCGGGTGGGCCAGCGCCTTGCCGAACCCGGCCAGCGCCACCAGCTTCGGATCAAAGGCGTCCATTTTCGCAACCGGCATATTGCATATTTAAAATATGTATCGAGGGAGGGCAAGGGTGGATTGGGAGAGCGAAGAGCGAAGAGCGAAGAGCGGAGGGCGGAGGGCGGAGGGCGGAGAGCGGAGAGCAGAAGTCAGAAGTCAGAAGTCAGAAGTCGGAGGTCGGAGGTCGGATGGCAGATGGCAGATGGCGGATGGCGGATGGCGGATGGCAGATGGCGAATGGCGGATGGCGGATGGCGGATGGCGGATGGGAGATGGGAGATGGGAGATGTTGAAAGGCGAAAGGCGAAAGGCGAAAGGCGAAAGGCGAAAGGCGGCGGGCGGAGCAAGCCCCGATAGGGGCGCAGGCACGTAGCCCCGGGGTTCACCCCGGGGAACCAGGGCATCCCCCGATCCCGAGCCCCGGAGGGGCGTCGGCGAAGTCCGAACCGGCAAGACGGCATCCCACCCGCTCCGGACGCTCCATTCCGCCCGGAGCGATCCCGCCGCGAACACCCGGTCGGCCGACGTCGTGCCTCATACCGTGTCAGTGAAACAAGCTGACTCTCCTGGTCGGGTGGGATGGTCGCCGATTGCCCAGATGAGCGCAGATCGATTTTAAAATCTGCGTCCATCTGCGCAATCCGCGGCCTCCCTTCCGTGGAGCCTCACCAGGTCGGATGGATTTTCAGAACTCGAATCAGTCCCCCGCAACCCTGGCCGTGGCGGCGAGGATCGTTTCGAGGGACCCGATCAACCGCCCGCGCAGGGGAACGGCGCGCCGGGCCAGGTCCTGCTGTTGCGCCTCGTAGTCGCGCCGGCCGGCCGCCGTCTCGATGGCGATGGGTTCGAGTTGGAACTCGGCCAGGTCGTATGGGCTCGCCCGCATGTCGAGCCGACGCAGCTCCAGCGCGAGCTCGAAGCAATCCATCAGCAGGTCCGCACCCACCCACGGCATCGCCTTGAAGGCCCACTTGTAGAGGTCCATGTTGGCGTGGACGCAGCCCGGTTGTTCGAACTCGGGGCGACGGTCGAGGCTCGGCTGGAGCCGGTTGAGCGGCCGGGCCGAGGCGGGAAAGAAGCGGAAGGCGTCGAAGTGCGAGCAGCACAGCGGGCGCGACTCGACGAAGGCATCGATCTCCGCCTGCGGCAGGCGCAGCGGCAGCACGCCCTGGTGACGGATCTCCGCCCCGCGGTGCACCATGGCCCATTCGTGGAGGCCGTGGCAGTGGAGGATCGGCGGCCGCCCGGCGGTGGCGACCAGCAGGTCGTGGATCCACCGCAGGCGCTCGCGCTTGGCGGACGGCAGCTGGCTTGGATCCTGGAACACGATCCCGTCCCGCCGACGGTACGGCGACCGGCACCAGAAGGAGGGGAACTCTTCATCGGCTCCGGCTCCGGCTTCAATGGCGGCGGGAAAGCCGGGATGCCATTGCTCGAGCTTGGCCAGCGAGTGGCGGTAGTAGGTGAACAGGAAGTCCTCGACCGGGTGCGGCCGATTGGCCCCGCGCCGGCGGCGGGTCGGGACCGTGTGAGCTCGAGCCCGCTCGCGGTGGGCTTCCAGCCTTACGCGCCATTCCGCCGCCGGGATGGGCGCGGGTGTGGGTATGGGTCCCGGGCGGTGCCCGCCGTGGGGCGTGGAGCTGGAGGAGGGGGCGAGTCGGCCGGGCACGCAGCGGTGCTACCACGCCGGCCGGAAATTGCCAAAAAATCCCTTGCGCCCGCATCGGCAAGGAGTAGTCTGCCGCCCCGCGCCCGAAAGGGCGCCAACACAACAATCGCGGGGTGGAGCAGCCAGGTAGCTCGTCAGGCTCATAACCTGAAGGTCACAGGTTCAAATCCTGTCCCCGCCACCAATGGAGGCCCGGTCAACTGACCGGGCCTTCGCCATTTCGGGATGAAGATCTATCGAGTCTACCTCCTCATCAACGAAGCTGGCCGCCGTTACATCGGCATCAGCGAGGATGTCGGCGTCCGGCTGGATCAGCATAATGCTGGGGTCTCGAGGTGGACGTCGAAGTATCGGCCCTGGAGGCTGGAATGGACGAGTGTCGAGATGCCACTGGGCGAGGCCCGGAAGCTGGAGAACCTGCTCAAGCGCCAGAAGGGAGGCAATGGACTTCAGAGGCTCCTGGACGAATACCGAGGCTCATAATCCCGCGGCCGCGGGATCACAGGTTCAAATCCTGTCCCCGCCACCACTTTCAAAGCCCTGCAAATCAGTGAGTTGCAGGGCTTTTTGGTGGCCATATCGCGGCACCCCGAATTGGGGGTTGCCGATGCTCCAGATGAAGTTGGCGACCTGGGCGTGGGATTCAGTGGTCAATGCAGGAAAGTGGATCGATCAAAGGGGGTCTGCCCCTTCGGCAAGGATGTCCAGGTAGGCGGAGTAGCCGTAGAGCCGCCCATAGGTGCCACCAGTGAGCTCACGGACCAGCCCGAGGGATTCGAGCTTCTTGAATCCGGTGTTCACCGTCGGAGCGGAGGCACCGATGATCTTTGAGGCAGCGGAGGCGGAAAGGACAGGCTGGTGCTGGAGCGCTTCATGAAGTCGGAGAACCGACGCCGCTTCGTTCTGAAGGTGAGCCCTATCTTGCAGGAAGAGGTCGAGAAGGCGGCGGGCGGTGTGGACGGCCTGGTTGGAAGTTTCGATCACGCCCTCCAGGAAGAACGTGAGCCAGCGCTCCCAATCTCCGGTCATGCGGACTTCTTGGAGGAGCTCGTAGTAGGTGTCGCGGTGTTGCTTGAAGTGGAGGGACAAGTAGAGGAGCGGCTGACTGAGGACCTTCTCGGCACAGAGAATGAAGGTGATCAGCAGCCGGCCGAGGCGGCCGTTGCCATCGAGGAAAGGGTGTATGGTCTGTCCGTTAGCGGTGGCGATCAGCACGATCAGCATATGGACGCCGGAGTCTTTGTATTCGGGATACGGAGCTGGTTCGGTCATTGTCGAGGCGATCAGGAAGCGGTGGACACCGTCCGCACCGCGCGGAGCTGGTGGCCGGCGGAGACGGTGTCCTGGATGAACTGGAGGAAGCCGCCGCCGGGGTGGCAGGGGATGACGTCGAAGGGGATCAGGTCGTCGCCGGCGCGGACGAGGTTCTTGTCGTGGGCATCGAAAACACCGAGGTTGTCCTCGGCGCGGTAGTAGGCGCTGTCGGTGACCTTTTGGAAACCGAGGCCAGCGAAGCAGGCGTCGATCTCCGGGGTGCTCACCGGGACGATGTCGAAGCGCGGTTGGGAGGTGACGATGGCGAGGTCACGGGGCGCATCTTGGGCGATGATGCCCTCCAACACGTCGAGGGCGGGGGACGAGCAGGTTCTGCAGCCGGAGCCTTTCGAGATCTTCGATTGGGGTTGCTTCCCAGAGGTGGAAGCGGCGGGCGTCGTCGGCGGAGGAGGCCAGCGCCAGTTCGATCCCCGGGCTGAGGCCGAACATGCCGTTGCGGGTGACCTTGAGCACACGGTCGCCGCGCGGCAGGATGTCGTGTTCCTGACCGCCGCGGTCGAGGAAGGGGGCGATCTCCTCCGGGTTCAGCAGGAGACCCAGACGGTCCGCCCATTCACGGAGACGGGCCTCCTGCCGGGCGAGAGGGGGCGGCCCAGATGAGCCTCCACCTGCGTCCTGAACTCCTCGGAGGTGATCGAGCGCCGCGACGACAAGATCTCCCGCATCCGCGCCTCGCTGATCAGCGGGCGGACTTCCGGGGTCTTGGTCACGGTCGCTTTCACTATCCATGAGCCTATACGGGCGGGCGGGGTGCGGCAAGAGTGGGATTTGAAACCGCGGGTCCTTTCAGTTCAGGCGTTCGAGGGACCTTAGGAAGCCTGAAAGAGCCCGGCAAAGCCGTTTCCGACTGAAATCGTCGGGGAAGGGGGGAGCCTCCTTTGCCCGGGAGCCAGGCGTGGCCCTTGATGAGCAGGGGATGCAGAATCGCGAGTCCGGGAGGCCGTCGGATCGGGAGTCGGGGTGGCTCCGGGCAGGGGACTTGGGCAATCCTTTGGACGCCGACCGATTGTGTCGTCGACCTTGCCTGCATGAAAGCCGATCCATCGATCAAGTCGCCGGGCCGCTACATCGCCAGCCTGCCGGACGGACGCCGTGAGGCGATCCGGGCGATCCACGAGGCGATTGTCGCGCGTGTTCCGGAGCTGAAGCCGCGGATGGTGAGCGGGATGATCGGCTATGGCCAGATCCGCTACCGGACCAAGTCGGGCTGCGAGGGCGACTGGGCGGTCGTCCTGCTGGCGAACCAAAAGCAGTACATGTCGCTCTACCTCGGCTGCGAGGGAAAGACCTAACTCGCCGAGGAGAACGCCGGCCGGCTCGGAAAGGTGAGTTGCGGGAAGTCCTGCGTCCGGTTCCGCAAGCTCGAGGACCTCAACCTCGAGGTCGCGCTGGAACTGGTCGAGCGCTCGGCGGCGGCGTGGCGCGAGTCGACCGGCTCCTGAGTCGGTTCCCGGATCTTTATCCGGGGATAGAACCAAGCCCGCCCCTGCGTTTCCTCCTCGCCATCCACCCGGTGGAAGGCCCTAAAATTCCCCTGAAATGACACCCGGCGAGTTTCCTCCATCCTCCAGCCGCCGCCGCTTCCTCGGTGGCGCCATGGCCACGGCCGGTTTGGCCGCGGTGACCTCGGTGGCCCAGGTGGCGGGCGGCCAGGAATCCTCCGAGCCGGCCACGCCCAGCGACATGAATCCCACCCCCTTCAAGCTCAAGTACGCGCCCCACCCGGGGATGTTCAAGGCCCATGCCGGCGACGACATCGTCGAGCAGATCCGCTTCGCCGCCTCACAGGGGTTTTCCGCCTGGGAGGACAACGGCCTGCCCGGGCGACCGCCCGAGGAGCAGGAGAGGATCGGCGAGGCCTTGCGCGAGAGCGGCATGACCATGGGGGTCTTCGTGGCCTACGGAAACTTCAACGAGCCGGTCTTCGTGAGAAAGGATCACCCGAAGCGCGAGGAGCCGGTCGAGCGACTCAGGCAGGCGGTCGAGGTCGCCAAGCGGGTCGGCGCCAAGTGGATGACGGTGGTGCCGGGTTCGATCGATCGTGGCCCGACCCGGGACGGCAACCGCTACGGTGGCAGCCGCCTCCGCGAGGGGGCGCAGATGGCCAACGCGATCGACCTGCTGCGACGCTGCGCCGAGGTGTTCGAGCCGCACGAGCTGGTGATGGTCCTCGAGCCGCTCAACTGGGAGACCAACCATGGCGACGTCTACCTGCGCTCGACCGACCAGGCCTACGCCTTGTGCAAGGCGGTCGACTCACCGGCCTGCAAGATTCTCTACGACCTCTACCACGAGCAGATCACCGCCGGGAACCTGATCCCGACCATGGAGCAGTGCTGGGACGAGATCGCCTACCTCCAGGTCGGCGACAACCCGGGCCGCCAGGAGCCGGGGACCGGCGAGGTGAACTACAAGAAGGTCTTCGAACGGGTTGCGGCGAAGTCGCGCGAGATCGTCATCGGCATGGAGCACGGCAACTCGAAGCCGGGCAAGGAGGGCGAGCTGGCGGTGATCGAGGCGTATCGGAAGGTGGATGTCGCCTGAGGGTGGACACTCCTGTCCGCCCGGGGTGGCCCGGGTGCCGGCGGGCGGGGAGGGCGGAAGCCGGCGGCGGGTCGCCGTTCGGCCGGGCGCTCCTCAGCGTTTCGCGATGATGTCCTGAACGAAGTAGAGGTACCGGCGCGTGTTGCGGACGACGAGTTCGCCGGTAGTCAGCACCGCCTGGGTACCTTGCGGGAAGGTCACCCCGTGGTCCTCGAGGGCCTCCCTCGCGGGGCGCTGCGGAGCCATGCCCCCGGAGGCAAGGCCAAGTCGCTTGAGAACCTCGCCATCCACCGTGAACGTGTAGGTCAGGATCTTGTCGTTCCACAGCGGCGAGCTGGGAATGGCGCCGAAGTCCTCGCCGATCCGGACGACGCGGGCCTTCAACTCCTTCGCCAACTCGACCCGGTCCTCCCGGGTCAACCGGCTGACCACCATCTCGAGTTTCTTCGCGCTTTCGCTGAAGACCTCGGGGGATTTCATCACGAAGACCATCTCCATCTTGCCGTCGCCGAGCGGGATCTCGCCGGCGTCCCACTTTCTGATGGCGATCTCGGCGAGTTGGACGGCGTCGAGATCACCCGCTTGCCTGGCGCTTTCCAGCCGCCGGTCGAGGCTCGCGCGGTAGCTGGCAAGGAAGTCCTGGATGGGCTTTTCGGAGACCTCGAGGGCGTCGAGGTAGACCGGGTCGAGTTGCTTGAGCTTCTCGCCCACCGGCGAAGAGGGGCTGAACACGCTGAGGCGGGACGTCACCGTCTCCGCGGCATCCGACGTGAGCCGGGCGAGGAGGCTTGCGGCGAAGAGGGCGAGGGCCAAGGACTTCATCGGCCGACAGGGGAGCAGAGGGGTCAGGGAAGCTACAAGGAGGAAGCGAGACAGCCGGGGTGGCCGGGTCGCTTGCTCGCCTCTCCGCGTGAAGAGCCAGCGGCGGGCCGCCGCTGGCACGGCCTGGAGCGGGATGCTCCAGTCACGGATGATGCTTGCGAGTGCTCCCCCTTGCCCGGACGGGCATCCCGGGCTAGGCAGGGGGCGTGGCATTCGAACTGGTCAGTGACTACGAGGCGCGGGGGGACCAGTCGCAGGCGATCGACAAGCTGGTGAAGTCGGTCGAGGCCGGCAACCGCCACCAGACGCTGCTCGGGGTGACTGGCTCGGGGAAGACCTTCACCATGGCCAACGTGATCGCCCGGATCGGCCGGCCGGCCCTGATCATGAGCCACAACAAGACGCTGGCGGCGCAGCTGTTCTCCGAGTTCCGCAACTTCTTCCCCAACAACGCGGTCGAGTACTTCGTCTCCTACTTCGACTACTATCAGCCGGAGGCCTACATCCCGCGGACTGACACCTACATCGAGAAGGACTCGTCGATCAACGACGAGATCGAGCGGCTGCGCCTGTCGTCGATGGGCTCGCTGCTGACCCGCCAGGACACCATCGTGATCGCCTCGGTGTCGTGCATCTACGGCCTGGGATCGCCCGAGGACTACGAGAACATGATGCTGCCGGTGTGGGTCGGCCAGGAGGTCGCCCGCGACGAGCTGCTCGAGCGGCTGGTTTCCCTGCTCTTCGAGCGCAACGACATCGCTTTCAGCCGCGGCAAGTTCCGCGTCCGCGGCGACGTCGTCGAAGTCCACCCGGCCTACCTCGAGGACACCGCGGTGCGGGTCGAGTTCTTCGGCGACGAGGTCGACCGCATCTCGACCATCGACGTCCTCACCGGCGCGGTGATCGACCGGGCCGACAAGTACACCTTCTTTCCCGCCAAGCAGTTCGTCACGCCGGGCGACAAGATGAAGCGCGCGGTGGTGGCGATCCGCAAGGAGGCCGACGAGCGCATCGCCGAGTTCGAGAAGGAGGGCAAGCTGATCGAGGCGCAGCGGCTGCGGATGCGCACCGACTTTGACCTCGAGATGATGCGCGAGATGGGCTTCTGCCCGGGGATCGAGAACTATTCGCGCCACCTGACCGGCCGGCCGCCGGGAGCGCGGCCGTACACCCTGCTCGACTTCTTTCCCGACGACTTCCTGACGCTGATGGACGAGAGCCACGTCACCGTGCCGCAGGTGCGCGGGATGTATGAAGGCGACAAGAGCCGCAAGACGGTGCTGGTCGAGCACGGGTTCCGGCTGCCCAGCGCCCTCGACAACCGGCCGCTGCGCTTCGACGAGTTCATGAAGATGACCGGCCAGAGACTCTACGTCTCGGCGACCCCGGGACCCTTCGAGGTGGTCAACTCGCGGCCGGAGAACCATCGATTCATCCCGGTGGCCCCGCTGGGGCGGCGCGACGAGGGCCGCGGGCTCGACCCGCGCAAGGTGCGGGTGATCGCCAGCGGCAGCGACGAGCCGGTGGCCGACTTCGACCCGACCCGGCCGGGGCGGCCGCTGGTGGTCGAGCAGATCATCCGCCCGACCGGCCTGCTCGACCCCGAGCTGGTGCTGCGCCCGCTCAAGGGGCAGATCGACGAGACCATCGAGCTGTGCCGCGAGAACGTCGAGAAGGGCCAGCGGGTGCTGGTCACCACGCTGACCAAGAAGACTGCCGAGGATTTGAGCGAGTATCTCCAGGGGACCGGCTTGAAGGTGCGCTACATCCATGCCGACATCGATGCCGTCGAGCGGGTGGAAATCCTCCGCCAGCTGCGTGCGGCGACCTTCGACATCCTGGTCGGCATCAACCTGCTGCGCGAGGGGCTCGACCTGCCCGAGGTGTCGCTGGTTTGCATCCTGGATGCCGACAAGGAGGGCTTCCTGCGCAACGAGACCAGCCTGATCCAGACCGCGGGCCGCGCGGCGCGCCACATCGAGGGCCGCTGCGTGCTTTTCTGCGACCAGGTGACCGACTCGATCCAGCGGCTGATCGACGTCACCGAGGACCGTCGGGCGAAGCAGATGGCGCACAACGAGGAGCATGGCATCACGCCGCAGGGCGTGAAGCGGGCGGTGCAGGAGAGCCTGCAGATGTACACCGCGCAGAAGGAGCAGGCGGAGGGCCTGAACCAGTCGATGGTCGCCGAGGAGGAGGAGGCCTACGACCGGGTGAGGGTGATCGCCGAGCTCGAGCGCGACATGGCCGATGCCGCCGGCAAGCTCGAGTTCGAGCGCGCCGCGCACCTGCGCGACCAGATCGCGGCGCTGAAGAACGGCGGTGAGGTGGCGAAGAAGCCGGTGGCGAGGAAGAAGCTGCGCTATGGCAAGCGGCGTTGAGGCGGCTGCGCCGCCAGTGCCGAGTGAGCTAGTGGGCTAGTGAGCTAGTGAACCAGTGAAGAGTGCTTGGGGCGCGCCCTGCTCCGCACAAGCTCATCCACCATCCACCATCCACCATCCACCATCGCCGCCGCAGGCGGCTAGGGCAGTTCAGGGATCCAGCCGATGCCCTTGATCTCGTCGATCTGGAAGAAGTGGTCGCCCTGGGAGTTCTCGCCCTTGTAGAGGGAGATGATCAGGGGCGGGCCGGCCTGCTTCATCAGGTTGCTGAAGTCCTCCTCGGAGTAGCCGGCGCGGCTCTCGAAGATGGTCTGCAGGCGGGCCTCGGCGAGGGTGCCCTTGCGGACCCAGGCGACCTGCTGGCGCTCGGGCATGGGCGGGCTGAGCACGTAGGGCGAGAACAGGCTCTCGGCACTCTCGTTGGTGGCCGGCTTGACCAGCAGCCGGAAGGTGCCGCGGCGGTCGGTGGGACCCTCGGTGAAGCGCTTGAAGCTGTCGCGGTGGAAGTCGTTGAAGCTGACCCAGTCGACCAGCCACTCGTCGAGGGTCGGCAGCACGGCCACCGGGAAACCGCGCGGGAGCTCGGGGGTGCAGACGAGGTAGACGTGGGCACCACCGACGGTGCGCAGCGGTTCCACCGAGGTGGTCTCGATCGGGCCGTCACCGAAGTTTTCGGCGTCGAGGCGCATGTCGGCGGCCAGTTCCTCGCCATTGAGCACCCAGACGTTGCGTGCCGCCCAGTCGGGCGCGGAGAGGAAGGCGTTGAGGGTGGCCTCGGGCGATGGCTCGCCCTCGGGGACGCCGTCGAGGGGCAGGGGATCGGTCGCCGAAGCCGTCCCGCCGGGTTGCTCGCCCGTGCCGCCGGGCTCGACGCCGGTGCCGGTCGCCGGTGGGCCGGGCTGGGGGATGTCGGAGGTCGCGGGCCCCGGCCTCGGCGGATCCGGCGGCGGCACCACGATCGGCGGCGGCACGGCCATCGGCGTTTTGACCCCGACCAGGAAGCCGGCGACGAAGGCAAAGCAGATGCACAAGAGGCAGGAGAGGATGAAGATCGCGAGGCTGATCGCGCGGCGAGGCGCCGGGGCGGGTTCCGCGTCGGCACCGGGAACGTGCAGGCCGGAATCGGCCGGGCGCTTCCTCGCCGGGGCGGACTCACGGCGAGCCGACTCGCGGGGGCGCTCGGCGGGCGGCTCGGGCTCGCGGGTTTCGACCGGCGGGCTTGACGCGCTCGCCGGGCTTGCGGGCGGTGCCTCCGGGAAGGCGGGAACCGCGGCCTCCCCGCGGGCGGCCGGTGGCTGGCTGGACGGGGGCCGGCTCGGCGGCAGGGGATCGACGAGCGAGGGGTGCCGGGCCATCTCCAGCGGGTCGGTGAAGCCGTGGAAGTCCTCGAAGAATTCCGGCAGCGGCTCCTTCGGCTCCTTGGAGCCGGCTTGCAGCGGCGATTCCAAGGCCGGCCACGTGGGGGCCTGCGGCTGGGCCGGTGCCTCCGGCGCGGTGATCTCCGCGTGACAGCGCGGGCACGGCCCGGTGATGCCGGCGGACGCGGCGGGCAGCTTCAGCTGGATGCCGCAGGACGGGCAGGGAAAGGAGATATCTTCCATCAGACGGGCGGCGCTTCGCGTGAGCCTCGCACGGAGGGCGGGGGGATGTCGATCCCTTCGGGCAGCGGAGCGGGAAGGATCTCGTGTACGCTGCGGGGCGCCGCCGCGGCGATCCGGTAGCCGGGGGCTTCATCCAGCGTCAGCGGACAACGCTTCAGGTCCCCGAGGCCGGCCAGGGGACGGTCGCTGATGCCGCCGTCGCCGTGCAGGCGGAGTTGCCGCGGGTCGAAGCTCAGGCCGGTGCCGATCGCCTTCAGCAGCGCCTCCTTGTGAACCCAGATCTCCAGCAGGGCCGCAGCGCGCGGGCCGGGCGCCGCGGGGAGGTGGGCGATCTCGTCCGGGTGGCAGAAGGCGTCGACGCAGTCGAGCAGCGTGGCGGCGCGGTCGCGATGCTCGAGGTCGATCCCGACCGGCCCGGCCGGCGAGACCAGGATCACGGCGAAGCCGCGGGTGTGGCTGAGGTTGAAGTGCCGCTGCGGGATCGCGGGCTTGCCGTTGGGGCCCCAGCTGAACTCGATGTCGCGGGGCTCGCGGCCCGTCGATGCGGCCAGCACGCCGCGCAGGGCGGCGCGGGTGGCCGACCAGCTGAGGGCGTCGGCAGGGAAGTGAAAGCGGTCGGCCTGCTGCTTCTCGGCATCACTCAGGGCGGACTCGACGAAGCGCGGGTCGACACGCTGTGGGTCGACCCCGTGGACTCGCGCCGTCGCGGCGGCGGGTTCCGGGTCGGGAGCGGTGGTCATGCCGGCAGCGACCCTAAGGGTTGACCCGCAGGCCGGCAATCGCCGGGAAGGGTGGGAAAATCGGACGATCCAGGGCTTGAAAGGCCCCCACGAGATCACGTAAGGGAGGTCGTGAAGTGTTGGTAATGGGTTGGGGTTCAGTGGTTTAAGTTAATCGTCCGGAGAAGGTTTGGAGTCCCGGAAATCTTGTTTTCTTAAGTATTTTCCCTATGCTGGGTCCGTCCGCCCGCTCTTCCCGGAGCGAAACCAGCCTGGCGGTCAGCCTTCAAGGAATCCCGCCCAACCACCCGGGAATCCCGCCCAACCACCCGGGAATCCCGCCCAACCACCCGGGAATCCCACCCAACCACCCGGGAATTCCACCCAGCCACCCGGGGGGATACCGCCCCCGGAAGGCACTTCACCCACCTGTTCCCCTCCCACCATGTCCCGTTCCAATCCGGCCGTCTGCGTGGCGGCTTCGTTCACGTCCGAACCGCTCGAGACCGTCCTCAAGTCCTGGCTCCGCGCCTTTGGCTCGAACTGCGAGATCGAGTTCGCGCCGTTCCGCCAGGTGCTCCAGCAGCTGCTGGATCCCGCCAGCCTGCTGTCGCGCAACGACGGCGGCCTGAATGTCGTGCTGGTCCGCGGCACCGACTTCGGCGTCGACTCCGTCGCCCGCGCCCGCTCGGCCTCGCGCGAGGTCGCCGCGGCGCTGGCCGAGTCGGCTTCGCGCGACGCCGTCCAGACCCTGGTGCTGGCCTGCCCGGTGGACGGCGGCGGCGAGGCCGAGGAGGTCTTCGCCGCGGACCTCGCCGAGCAGCTCGAGGGCGAGCCCGGCGTCGAGTTCTTCGGCTCGGCCCGCCTGCTCGAGCTCTACCCGGTCGACGAGCCCTTCGACGCCGAGACGGAGCAGTCCGCCGGGGTGCCCTACTCGCCGGCGATGTTCGCCGCGCTGGCCACCGTGCTGGCGCGCAGCCTGACCGCGCTACGCCGCAAGCCGTACAAGGTGATCGCGGTCGACGCCGACAACACCCTGTGGTCGGGGGTCTGCGCCGAGGCCGGCCCGCGCGGGGTCGTCATCGACGAGGGGCGCCACGCCCTGCAGCGCTTCCTGATGGAGCGGCGCGACGAGGGCTACCTGCTCTGCCTGGTCTCGAAGAACACCGCCGATGACGTCGAGGCGGTGTTCCGGGAGAACCCGGACATGCAGCTGCCGCGCGAGGCCTTCGTGGCGGCGCGGGTCAACTGGCGGCCGAAGTCGGAGAACCTCCTCGAGCTCGCCGCCGAGCTCAACCTCGGCGCCGACAGCTTCGTCTTCCTCGACGACAACCCCGCCGAGATCGCCGAGGTGGCGGCGAACACCCCGGCGGTGCTGCCGCTGCGGATTCCCGCCGAAAGCGCCGCGCTGCCGGACTTCCTGCAGCACCTGTGGATGCTCGACAAGGTGCGGGTGTCGGCCGACGACGCGCGCCGCGCCGACTTCTACCACGACGAGATGCGCCGCCGGGCGATGCGCGACTCGAGCGCGAGCTTCGCCGATTTCCTCGACGGCCTGCAGCTCGACGTGCGGATCACGGTGGCGGATGATGCCGACCTGCTGCGCGCCTGCCAGCTGAGCCAGCGAACCAACCAGTTCAACGCCAACCCGAACCCGCGCAGCGAGCCCGAGATGATCGAGGCCTCGCGCGGGATGCAGGTCGACATGGTCCACGTCCGCGATCGCTTCGGCGACTACGGCACCGTCGGCCTGATGGTCTACCGCGAGGACGGCGGCCGCCTGTGGGTCGAGACCTTCCTGCTGAGTTGCCGGGCGCTCGGCAAGGGCGTCGAGCAGCGGATGATGCGCTACCTGGCCAAGC
>JAUIJB010000016.1 GCA_030430455.1 Verrucomicrobiia bacterium
GGGTCACCGGGAAACGCCTCCCCCAGCGCTCGCGCTGAGGGGCCTCAACCGTCCATCTTCAATCGACCATCGACCATCGCATGTGGAAAGGCCGCTTCGCCCAGGAAACCGCCGAGCTCGTCCAGCAGTTCGGTGAGTCCGTCAGCTACGACTGGCGACTCTACAAGCACGACATCGCCGGATCCATCGCCCACGCCCGGGCGCAGGTGAAGGCCGGGATCCTCAGCCAGGGGGAGTTCGACGAGATCGAGTCCGGCCTGCGCGGGATCGAGAAGGACATCGACGCCGGCAAGTTCGAGTTCCGCACCTCGCTCGAGGACATCCACATGAACGTCGAGGCCGAGCTGACCCGGCGGATCGGCGCCGCCGGGGCCAAGCTGCACACCGCCCGCTCGCGCAACGACCAGGTCGCCACCGACACCCGGCTCTACTGCCGCGCGGAGATCGACGTGCTGGCCGCCGGCATCGGGGACCTTCAGGACGCCCTGCTCGACCGCGCCGACAGGTATGCCGCCACCGTGCTGCCCGCCTACACCCACCTCCAGCGCGGCCAGCCGGTGACCGTCGGCCACCACCTGCTGGCCTACGTCGAGATGCTCGACCGTGACCTCGGCCGGCTGGCCGACTGCCGCAGGCGCCTCAACGTCTCGCCGCTCGGCTCGGGTGCCCTCGCCGGGTCGACCATCAACCTCGACCGCGGGGCGATCGCGAAGGAGCTCGGCTTCGACGGCGTCACGCGCAACTCGATGGACGCCGTGGCCGACCGCGACTACATCGCCGAGTTCCTCTTCGCCATGGCGCTGTGCGGCGTGCACCTGTCGCGCTTGTCCGAGGACCTGATCCTGTGGTGCTCGGCGGAGTTCGGCTTCGTCAGCCTGTCCGACGCCCACACCACCGGCTCCTCGCTGATGCCGCAGAAGAAGAACCCGGACGTCTGCGAGATCACCCGCGGCAAGACCGGCCGCCTGCTCGGCAACCTGGTCAGCCTGCTCACCGCGGTGAAGGGGCTGCCGCTGACCTACAACCGCGACCTGCAGGAGGACAAGGAGCCGCTGTTCGACTCGATCGACACGCTCAAGCTCACCCTCGCCGTCAACGCCGAGATGATCGCCGCGATGGAGGTCCGCGAGGACCGCTGCCGCGCCGCGGCCGGCGACCCGATGCTGCTCGCCACCGACCTGGCCGACTGGCTGGTCCGCGCGGACATCCCCTTCCGCCAGGCCCACGAGTTGGTCGGCAAGGCGGTCGCCGAGGCGGTCCGCACGGGCACCCCGCTCGACCAGCTCGACCTGCCCTCGGTCGACCCGGCCTTCACCGCCGCCGCCAGCGAGGTCTTCTCCCTGGAGAAGGCCCTCGCCGCCCGCAGCAACCCCGGCGCGCCGTCGATCGACAACGTCCGCGCCGAGATCGCGCGGCGGAGGTAGTCGAGGAAAAGACCCTCCCCTGCATTTGCAGCACATGGGTCGCGGGGCTATTCTGGCTCCATGCTGGCCATTCGCCTGAAACCCGAGCTGGAGGAGCGTCTCACCCGACTGGCCGAGAGGACCGGGCGAACGAAGACCTTCTACGCCCGCCAAACCATCGAGCAGCACCTTGAGGACCTCGAGGACTACTATCTGGCGGCTGATACCGCCCGCAATCCCGGCCGCCGCTACACGCCGGACGAGGCCAAGCGGGAACTGGGATTGTGAACTGGGTTAGCCGCTCTATTCCTCCCCATCCTTCGCCTCCTTGCGCGGCTTCCTCAGCCCCACCACCAGCACCGCGGTGGCGAGGCCGACGACGACCATCCCGTAGCCCCAGCCGCGCGGTTGCTCGCGGCGCAGGTCGAGGTCGAGCATCATCGCCTGCGAGCCGTCGACCTGCAGGCTGCGCCGGAAGCTCAGCCGCTTGCCCTGGCCGAGGATGGCGACATCGAGCGCCTCGGGCGAGCTGGCCACCTCCATCTGCTGGGTCACGATCCGCGCCGCGATGTCCTTCAGCGAGCTGGTTTCCTCGGTCGTGTTGCCGGCCATCAGCCGGTTGATGTCGCGCGGGTTCCAGTTCGCCTCTCCCTGGAGGATCGGGTTCTCGCCGGCGGCCTGCTCGAGCAGGTCGTTGGACGCGCCCTCGTTGTTGTAGCGGTTGTCGAGGTAGACCCGCTGGCGACGGGTGTTCAGGCCGAACATCGCCTGCTGCATCTTGAGGTTGCGGAACTGCACGCGGGCGTCCTCGTTCGAGGCCTCGTCGAGGATGCCGTTGCGCGCCACCTTGCCAAGCAGCTCGGCGGCCTTGTCCTGCTCGCCGGCCTGCAGGGCGGCGAAGCCGCGGTCGCGCTCCTCGAGCTGGCGCTGCTCGTTCTCGGCGCGGCGCCGGGCGACGAAGGCGAGGTATTCCTCGAGGTTCAGGGCACCGAGGTCCTCGTCGCCGACCAGCTGGAAGTCGCCGTCGGCCCCGGCCAGCTCCCAGCCCTCCGGCAGGAACACCTCCCAGTCGATCCGCTCGAGCGGCAGGTCCAGCCGTGGCCCCTCGAGCCGCCCGCCGGTGCCGTCGGCCTGCGAGTAGGTGAAGCGCAGCTCCGCCAGGCCGCCGCCGATCGCCGAGGGCTGGACGTGGAACAACCACTGCTCGCCCTCGCGCACCAGCGGCACCCCCTCGCCGTTGACGACCAGGTTGAGCAGCGAGGCGCGCGGCGGCAGCGCCATCCGCACGGTCCCCTTGCCCTCGGTCTCGATCATCAGCGAGGCGCTGGTCATCGCCGAGCCGTCGCTCGAGACCAGCGTCGCCAGCGCGCCCTGGCGGACCCGCATCCTCAGCGCGTCGGCCAGGTCGTGCCGCACGACCGCGACGCCGAGGTCGCCCTCGCTCTCGGCGACCCGCAGGGTGAAGTTCGGCGGGGCGTCGTCGCGGCCGTTGCGCAGCGCCGCGGGCACCGCCGACCAGTCGATCCGCTGCCAGCCGCCGGGGACCTCGCTCAGCGAGGCGTCCAGGCGGCCGCCGGTGCGCAGCGCGACGAAGTACGCCGACTGTCGGACGTCGACCAGCTCGATCGGCGCGAGCGAGAAGCCGCCGTCGCTGCCCTGCTGCTGGAACTCGATCTCCACCACGGTGTCGCCGGCCACGCCGCGCTGGAAGCGGATCTCCCAGAGGCCGCCCCCGCCGTCGACCGGGACGAAGTCGCCCACCGCCGGGCCACTCGCCCGCACCGTCCCGCGGGCGGTCTCGTCGAGCCCCGGCAGGCGCACCCGCAGGCTCTTGCGCGCGGCGTTCTCGATGCGGTAGCGCAGCACCGCCTTGGTCAGCCGCTGGCCCTCGCGGACGCGCAGCTCGTGCAGCACCTGGGCGGTCACCCAGGGATCGAGCTCGCGCACCGAGAGCACCAGCGACCAGTCGGCCTGCAGCAGGCGGAAGGCGAGCGCGCCGGGGCGCGGCACGCCGGCCTCGCGCGGGTCGAGCTGGGAGACGTTGCGCCGCGACACGGCGCGCACCTGCAGGCCGCGCTCGGGGACCACGGTCAGCGAGCCGCGCTGGCGGGTGGCCTCGCGCAGGGTGAGCCGCGGGACCTCCCAGTCGTCGCGCGAGCCCGCCGAGGGCGCCGCCAGGCTGAGCGCGAAGTCCTGATCACCCAGGGTCCGGCCGTTGAGGTGGAGCGTGACGATCCGCCGCCCGTCCGCGTCGCTGCTCGTCCAGTGGCTGAGCGCCGCGCCGGTGACCGACTCGACCTCGAAGCCGAGCGGCACCTCGAGTTCCAGCCGGAACACCCCGGCGCGGGTGATGCGCACGTTCATGTCGGCCACCAGCACCATCCGGTCGACCCCCAGCGAGAGCGTCTGGTCGACGCTGGCGCGCACCTCGGGTGCCACCGGGGCGACCCGCAGCTCGAGCGAGGCCTCCCCGGCGCCGTAGCGATAGGCCTTCTGTAGCACCGCCAGCGCCTCGCCCGCGGCGTTCCGCGGCAGCAGCTCGTGGTTGAAGTCGTCGAGGTTCACCGCGCCCATGCCCTCGGCCTCGACCGAGTCGAGCTGCGCCTCGGATCCGAACCCGAGCGCCAGCATGCCGACCTCGCCGGCCGCCCCGCGGATGCGGATCGGCTCGAGCTCGAGCGAAACCGGCAGGGTCTCGGAGGCGCGCTCGGTGGCGACGCCGATGCTGAAGGCGGACTCCTGCGCGGGCTCGATGGCGACGCGCAGCTCGCGGCTCTCCGGATTGAAGCGCCACGAGCCGACCGGGTCGCCGACGACCTCGCTGACGGTGAACCCGGCGGGCACCACGGCGACCACCTCCCCGATCATGCCGCGGGAGGGGCGCAGGGCGATGCGGTGGCGCCCGCCGACCACCCCGGGCCCCGGCAGGTAGAGGTCGCTGGTCTCGGCGAAGAACTCGACCTCCTCGGTGCTCGCGTCGCGCTGCTTCGGGCGGATCTTCACCCGCGCCCCGCTGCCGGGCATCAGGTGGATCCGCGCCAGCGGGCGCTCCACCCCGTCGACCACCCGCGCCTCGCGCTCGATCCTCGCCGCCGGGGTGGCATCGAACTCCCAGCCGGGCTCGCGGTGGCTCGCCTCGATCCGCTGGACCACCGCGTTCCCGGTGGGCACCTCCCAGCCATTGCGCGGCGAGAGCACCGCCAGCTCGTAGTCGGCGGAGGCGCGGGCGAGGCCCGATGAATTCGCAATCACGTAGTAGTTGCCGTCCTCCTTCTCGACCCGCAGCGCGTCGCTCTCGAACCCGGTCAGCACCGCCGGGGCGCGCAGCAGGAGGAAGCGCTCGCCCGGCTCGGCGGCACGGACCTCGACGCTCACCACGCTGCGCAGCCGGCCCTCGCCGAGCTCCCAGCCCTGCACAACCGACTCCATCGCCTCGCCCGCGCGGGCCCCGGGGGCCAGTCCGAGGAGCCCGGAGAGCCCGACCACGAGCGCCGTCGCGGCGCCCGCCAGCTTGCGCTTCCTACGGTCGTTGCGGTCGTTGCGGTCGCGGATGAGGGCCGCAATCCACGGCAGCGCGAAGGCCACCAGCAGGACCCCGCCGAGGACGACGAAGAAGAAGATGGCGCCGCCGTGCTGGGACAGCAGGCCGAGGCCGAAGAGCGCGGTCGCCCCGGCGAGCCACCAGCGGCGGGTGCGCTCGTTGCCGAGCTGCTTGAAGAGGACCAGGCCGGCCAGGACCAGGGCGACCACCAGCTCCATCATGCCGCCCTCGCTGATCATCGCCTGCCACGGGGCCACGTTGGCCACCTCGATCCCGACCCATTCGCCCGGCCCGACGGCCGGGGCGCTGTACTCGAGCACACCGAGGTTGGCGCGGCGCAGGTCGCCGGCCTGGCCGGCCAGGGCGAAGGCCCAGGCGACGGCACCGAGCATGACGACCAGTCCCAGCACCCGGATCGGGCGGATCCGCCAAAGCACCAGGCCCAGCGCGGCGAACACCAGCACCACCGGGGCGCTGCTGCGGCCATGGGTTGCCAGCCACTCGAAGCCGGTCTCGGTCATCACCGGGCGCACCAGGTCGGCATCGCCGCCGCGCGGCACCAGCCGCCTGCCCTCGTCGCCGCGCACCGTCCAGCGCGCGATCGCGGTCGCCACCCCGCTCGCCGGCGCGGCCAGCCGCACCCGCGAGCCCTCGCCCGCCACGCCGTAGCGCAGCACCACCTCGATCGGCTCGTTGGGGCCGACCGCGAGGTCGAGTGGGATCAGGGTGTCGGACCCGTCCTCGCGGGCGTTGACCGGCTCGCCGGCGACCTTGGCCTCCCACAGCACCGCGCCCGGGGGCAGCCGGACCTTCATCGTGGTCCCGCCGCGGCTGCGGGCGAACATCCGCGCGGTGGTCACTACCTGGCCGTCGCTGGAGACGCGGCTGTCGAGCTCACTGAACTCGATCACCTCGCCGACCGGTTCGCCGCGCTCGTACCACTCGACCTGCATCGTCACCGCGGGGTCGCCCGAGGTGTACTGCCAGGCGGCCAGGGTCGGCGCGCTGGTCAGGTTGCGGTACTCGAGCGGGATCTCGGAGGCATCGATGCCGAGCAGCGAGCCCGAGCGGTTCTCGATCGTCGACTTCACCTGCAGCGGGCTGGTCACCTGGATGTAGCCGCGCTCGGACTGCACCCCGAGCGGACGCCACTCGCCCGGCGAGATCGTGCCGCCCTTGGTGCTCATCGGTTGCTCGAAGGTCACCAGGATCGTCGCCAGGCCCATCACCGGTCGCGCCATCGGCACCACCAGCACGTCCTCCTCCTGGCGCCAGTCGCGGCCGACGTTCTGGCCGGTCACCTCGATGTTGCCGACGCCTCCGGGCACCCGCAGGCGCCACTCCGATGCCGGCGCGCCGACGACGAAGTAGTTCACGATCACGCTGCCGTAGGCGACGCCCTCCTTGAGCGAGTAGAGGTGGAACACGTCGGCCTGGACGCTCTGGCCGAGGGCCTCGACGTCCATCGTCGCCGACCACGACTCCTCGCGGATGCGGAAGGCCTGCTGCAGGCCCTCGACCTGCTTGGGAAAGTAGTCGACCGGCGTCTCCGCCAGCCCGCCGCTGCCCGCCACGCCGACCCGGTAGCCCGGCGCGGTCATCACGCCGAGGAAGCCGCGGCGGTCGTTGGCCTCCGGGTGCACCAGGGCCGGCAGCACCCACTCGCCCTCGCTGGCGGCGAGGTTGCGCTCGAGCTTCAGGTGCACCAGCTGGCGTCCGATGACCGCCTCTGAGAACAGCACCTTGAGCGACCTCACGCCGTCCACGGACTCGCTGGCCACGCTGTAGTCGGCGACCTTCGCGCCGCCGACCTCGGCCACCGCGAAGTCCTCCGGGATGCCGATCTCCCACTCGCGCACCGGCGCCTCGCGGATGTCGAGGTTGAGGTCGCTGGTGATGCGGCGGTCGCTCTCGGCCATCTCGTGGATGGTCACCTCTGAGACGTCGACCTCGGGCAGCACCTGATCGGCGGCGACCCGGTAGGCGTAGTCGGCCGAGGGAAAGCGGTAGACCACCGCCTGGCGCAGCGGCCGCTGGGGCTCCCCGCCGGGGAACTGCTCGGGGGAAAGCTGCATCATGCCGCGCGCGCCGGCCACCTCGAGGCGCACCGCTCCCTCGTTGCCGACGCGGACATGGCCGCTGTGGCGCAGGGCGCCTTCGGGCGTGAAGCGCATCGGCTCGACCTCGACCGGGAACGCGCCGACCGCGGCCTGGGTCTCGATGGCGACCCCTCCCTGGCCCTCGATCGGCCGGCTGAGGTCCAGCTTGAGGAATCGGGCGCCCTGGTCGTCCTCCGCGACCGACCAGCCGAGCACCCGGTCCCCCGCCACCGAGAGCACCTCGCCGGCGCCCTCGATGCCGAGATTCAGGGCTTCGATCCGCCCCTGGAGCACGCGGAAGGAAACCAGCGAGTTCTGCCGCAGCAGGCCGGCCCCGACGCGGACCTCGCTGGTCTCCGTCGAGGTGAAGAACAAGGCCCCCTCCTCCTCCGCGGCGCTCTCGCGCCAGGCCAGCCGGGCATCGCCGGAGGCATTCAGGAAACCCTGCCAGGCGCCTCCCCGCTGCCGTGGCACGAGGGGCATCGAGGGGTCGAAGCTCACGTCCTGGTCCAGCCCGGTGATCCGCACCGGGACCACCACGCCGGCGGGCAGCTTGAAATCGATGACCCGGCGGTCCTTCGAGCGCTTCACCGGCACGATGAAGTCGACCTCCAGCGACGAGCCCTCGGCGCGGGTATCGCCCGCCACCAGCAGGCTGGCCCACTCCTCGCCCTGCTTGACGAGTTCCAGGTGCCAGTTGTCCCCCGCGGTCGCCCCGTTCGGGCTCGCCCCGCTCAACAATTCGACGCGCGCCCCCTCCTCGCCGACCCGCAGTTGCGCGGTCAACCGGAAGCCGACGCTCTTGCCGTCCTCGGCGACGGTACCGACGAGCTGGGGGTCGACCAGTTCCAGCGGCGCCCGCCGCGCCCCCTGCGGCACGATCCGCACGCGCAGGCGCGAGTCGCCGTCACCGGCGAAGGCGAGCCCCGACTCGCTCTCGTCGAGCCGGTCGAGGCCCTCGACCTCGAGGACCTTGAGAAGGTGGGTCGAGAAGTCGCTGAAGCGGATCCTCGTCGAGAAGCCAACAGCATCGGCCGGCCCGGGGACCAGCACATCGAAGGGCTGACGCTTCGCGTCTCCGCTCCGTGGGGTCTCGGCCTGGATCTTGAAGCTGAACTCCCGCAGTCCCGGGTCGGGGGATTCCGGCGGGACGACGCGGAACTCGAAGGGCGGGCCGGACCACTCGACCGGATCCCAACCGTGGCCCGCCGGCACCGGCGGCTCGGGAAGCTCCAGCTCGAGCTCGAGGAAGCCGCTGCCGTCGGCCTCGCGGCGCACCCGCCAGGTCCGCAGGAACTCGCCCTCGACCGAGCGGATCGTCCCCTCGCCGTTCAGGCCGAGCACGAATTGCTCCGGGTGCCCCTGATGGACCCTGAAGGTGGCGTCCATCGAGGTCTTGACCGAGTCTTCCCCGGCCACCGCCAGCGACTCCACCCCGGTCGAGTAGAACACCGGCACCTTGCGCTGGATCTTGTCGACCGGCAGCACCGCGACCCCGTCGCCGACCGACTGCGCCGCGGCACCCGCGATGACGAGAGCCTGAACAACCGTGGCGACGGCCCGCTTGGCGAGGTTTCGGAACCCGCCGGATCCACCCCAGGGAGAGCGGCACGTCCGCTCCATCCCCCGGCAACCTGCCGCGAGGAGCAAGCGCTCCAACGGCACCCAAAGCGGCGTCAAGCCGCCGCACTCCAAGGACTTCTTCTTCATGATCATTCTTTCTTCGGGGTTTCCAAGCGCATCATCGCCACCGCGGGGCGGCTTTTGGGTAAAGGGCGGGTCAATTCATCGCAGCACGTCGATCATCCGCCCAAGCTCGCCGACGCGCTCGCTGGCGCCGAAGCGGGCCTTCACCTGGCCGAGGACCTGGCGCATCTCGCCGAACTCGATGGCCTCGGCCATCGGCGCACCGCGGAATTTCTCGGCCGCCATCGCGGCGAGACCGGCGAGTTGCAGCGACGCCGCCGCCTGGTCGAAGGCCGGGGCCTGCGGGTCGTAGGGGATCGTCCAGCGGCGCTCGACCATCGCGCCGCGCGCGGGATCGCGGAAGCGCACGCTGACCTCGCCGACCTCGCCGCGACCCTCGGGCAGGACCTCGAACTGGTAGAGCGCCACGCCGGCCTCCTCGGCCGCCATCTCGGCGGCGTCGACCGCGTCGTTGCGGAAGTCCTCCTTCGCCAGACGGTGTTCGTCGAAGCCGATCAGCTTGTAGCGGCCGACCCGCTCCGGGTTGAAGCGCAGCTGCACCTTGACGTTCTCCGCGCCGGGCCGGAAGGCGCCGGCGAGCTTCCTGGCAAAGCCCGCGTCGGCGTCCGCGGGCTGGTCGACGAGGTAGTAGCGGCCGTTGCCATTGCGGGTCAGGCGCTCGAGCAGGCGGTCGTTCAGCCCGTCGGCGCCGAAGCCGGCGGCGTCGAAGGCGATCCCGTTCTGGCGCATCCGCTCGATGCGCCGGTTGAGCGACTCGGGGTCGGCGTCGCCGAGGTTGGCGGCGCCGTCGGTGAACAGCACGACGCGGTTCTCGCCCGCGGCGTCGAAGTTGCGCATCGCCAGTTCCTCGGCCAGTCCCAGCGCCTGCTCGAGGTTGGTGCCGCCCTCGGCGGGAAGCTGGTCCACCAGCGTGTTGAGGCGCTGCGCCTCGCTGCCGGCGATCTTCTCCGCGAGCAGGGTCGGCCGGCGCGCGAAGCCGACCACGCTCACCCGGTCCCGCTCGCTCAGCAGCCCGGCCAATTGCTCGACCGCCCGGTCGACGCCGGCGGCGCGGTCCTCGCGCTCCATTGAGCCGGAGTTGTCGAACATCAGGGTGAGGTTCAGCGGTCGCTGCGCGGCGCGGCCCTCGCTACCGGTGCGCACCGCGATGCGCATCAGGTTGCGCTGCGGAAACACCGGGTGGGCGCACTGCTCGACCACGCAGGCCACCGGCTCGCCCGGCAGCGGGGTCGGGTCGCCGTAGTCGAAAGCGTTGTAGAACTCCTCCGGCCGCACCCGCGCCGGCTCCGGCATCTCACCGCGCCCGACCGCCGCCGCCGCCAGCTCGAAGGAGGCATCACCGACGTGGAGCGAGAAGGTCGAGAAGGGTTCCGCCTCGGCGGGGACCTCGGCCATGAGGTCGAGGGTCTCACGAAGGTCGGCCGAAGCTGCCTCGACCTCCTGCTTGCCCGGCCCCCGACCCAATCGCTCGAGTTGCGTCTCGGCCAGGTCGAGCCGGGCTTGAAGCGTCTCGCGGAGGGCTTCGGTTCCTTCAGCGAGGTCCCGCTCCATCTGCTCGACCACCTCCTGCAGCTGAATCACCTCCGGGTGATCGCCGGCGAGGCCCGACTGCTTGAGTGATTCCAGCTGGCGCTTGGATTCCAGGTACTGCGTGCGAATGAGATTATCCGGCAACTGGAGACCCGCGGCGTAGGTCATCAGTTGCTCGTCATCGTAGCGGAGCAATGTCTCGACCTGACTCTCCAATTCGACTTTCTCTGCAGCGAGGCGAGTAACCTCGTCGATGGCCCGGGTGGAGGTTGGGGCGTCGTCCCCCACAAGGTCCCCGGCCTCGGCATCCGGAACATAGGCCACCCCCTGAGTGCGAAGGGCCATCGCGAGCGCCTTTCGTTTTTCCTCCACAATTTCTTCCTGAACCTCGACGACATCCCTCAGCTCATCCGCTGACCGGGAATTCGACTCCGCTTTCGTCCCGAGCCCCTCCCCATCCTCGACAATCCGCATCTGCATCTGCTCGGAGACCTGCTTCACCTTCAGCTGCTCGAGTTCGCCGAGGCTCTGTTTGAAGTCATCCATGGCGGTATCGTACGCCTGCAGCGCCCCGCCCTGGACCACCATCTCGTCCGTCGCGCGGAGGGAAATCAGATCCTCGCGCTCGGCCAGTTTCTTGCCCGCCTCGGCCTCACGCTGCCTGACCCGCTCCGACTCCCCCCTCGGCTCGCTGGTGGGCGGTTCCGCCGCGGCGAAGGGGTCGATGTCGAAGTTCCCGGCCGTGGAGTCCGGCTGGTTGAGCAAGGCCGAGATGCGATCACGGGTGATCGCGCCGTCGCCGCTGCGGTTCCCCGCGCCGATGATGTCGAAGAAGTCCGAACCCAGGTTGTCCGAGTCGTGGTCGACGGAGGCAAGCCCACCACCGGGAGGTTCCGCGGGCGGAGCGACGAAGTCGGCCATCAAACTACCTTCACCTTCCGCATCCGGGGCGGGGCGGTCGGTCCCGAGGCCATCAGCCGTGCCGTTCATGCTGCTGCCCCAAGACCACCGGTCGCTTGCGCCTTCCCCCGTGGAGAGCCCCAGCTGGAGCTCCCGGTTCGATGCCCGCGCCGGAGAGTCCTCGTTTCCACCGAGGCCTCCGGCCCGGTTGCCGCCATCCAATTCATCGGCAGCGAATCGGTACGAGAGGGCTCCCGCCCCGCCGTCCCCGGCCTCGGTGAAATCACGGCCGAGTTGGGAAAATTCGACGCTCTCCGGTGCGCTGTGGAAGCCGAAGCCGGCCGAATCAGTCAGCTCCCGACGCTTGTCTTCCATGCCCGCGCCGGCGAGACCGAAGTCCCGCCCCGTGCGGCCGAGCCGGTCACCGGCCACCATCCCGCCGCCCCCCTGCCCGGAAACCGGGACCTCCTGGCCGGCGATGCCTCCGCTGGCCAGGTCGCGCGGCTTCCCCTCCAGCTCACCGAGTTCCTCCACCTCCTGGCCGGCCATGCGCGATGCCGGAGCACTCTCCTCCCGCACGGCGGCATCCAACTCCCAGGCCTGGTCGACCTCGGCGAGCAACTCGGCGCGTGAATGGTCGTAGGCCGCCCGGTAGTAATCCGACTTTGCCGTTTGAACCCGCTCGAGGCCACGGCGGGCCGCTTGATTGAAGGGGTCCTCGCGCAGGACCTTTTCATAGTCCTGCTTGGCATCATCGAAGCGGCCGAGATCGAAGTTGCTTTCGGCCCGGTAGAGACTGGCCCTCACGCGGTCGATGCCATCCGGCGCCGGGGCATTCTCCTTCGCCTCCTTCGCCAGCGTCGGCGCGGCCGAAGGCGTGGTGGAAGCCCGCGGCCTCATCTCGTCGCCGAAGGTGGGACCCGCACTCTCTGGAACGCGGAGCTTCATGGCCCCATCGTTCCCCACCTCCGATGCGGGCTTGCTGGCATTCTTCAACTCCGGCAATCCCTGCCGGGCCTTGTTCTCATGCGACACCGGATGGTAGGCGATGATCTCCCGGCCCGCGGCGAGCTGGCCCTGCTTCCGCAACAGCGGCCAGGCCATCAGGCAGGCCACCACGCAGGCGGCGAGCGCAAGGGGAACCCGGCGTTTCCAGTCAGCCTTCGCCACCTTCTCGGGAGGCGCCTCGCCCCCCAGCAGGTCGACCACTTTGCGCCGCTTCGCCTCCGGCAGCTTCCATTCGCCGCTCGTGCCATCGTCCCCCTCGCGATGATTTTCCCCGATCAGGCCATGCAGCTCGCGCATCCGCGCGGCAAACAGGCGCAGCTCCGGCTCGCGGGCGCAGCGCTGCTCGAGCTCCTCGGCCTCGAAGGCCGAGGCCTCACCGAGGACCCAGGCGACGATGCGCGCCTCGAGTTCGGCATCGCCCACGGGGTGGAGTTGCTTGTCGTTGTCCTCGTTCATTGCATCATCCTTCCGCTCGTTCGATCCCCATCCTTCTCAGTCCATCGGCCATCCCGCGCAGCAGGTGGTGCAGCTTGTAGCCGACGTTGCCGACCGACAGGCCGGTCCGCTCGCTGATCTGGCGGTATTTCAAGTCCTCGTCGTACTTCAGTTCGATCAGCCGCCGGTCGTCCTCGCCGAGCTCCGCCAGCAGGAGACGGACGGCGCCCACGGCCTCGAGCCGGGCCAAGCGGCTCTCGGGGCCGCGGGCGTCGTCCCACTCCGGCGGCTCGTCGGTGACGGTCTCGCGGCGGTGGTCGCGCAGGTGGTTGAGGGCCAGGTTGCGCAGCGTGCGGAACAACCAGGCCCGCGGGTTGGCGACCTCGTCCCAGTGGGCGTGCAGCTTGAGGAAGGCCTCCTGGACGAGGTCCTCGGCCGTCTCGCGCTGGCGCACCATCCCGCAGGCAAAGCGCAACAGCGGCCCCTCCTCCGACTCGAAGACCTCGCGCATGCTCGGCTTGTCCTTCTTCATCGGGGCGAAGGAAACGGTGCCTTCAGGCCGGACCCGGGCTCGGCTGGCGGACGATTCCATGGGATGGGGGTTGCATCGGCATTCTATCCTAACGACACGGCCGGACGCGAATCCTTGGAGATTTCCGCCGCGATTGTGACATTTCCCGGGTTCCGTCCCCGGATTCCTCCCCTCCCGGTGCTTCCCCGCGCTCTTCGGGCCCCCATTCGAAGGAATCCCACCTGCCCGCCAGGTCCCGCGAGCGCCGGAGAATCGATCCGGAACCGCGGCCTGGGCGACCTGCGGCCTCCCTGCCCGCCTCCATGCTTGCGAAAGGCTCCCCGGGCCCGCCACTATCCGCCCGCGCCAGAAGGCTCCCACCCACCGCCCCAAGGGCTCGCCACCCTCGCCCAGCCGCCCATGTTCCTCCTGAAAAAGGTCTTCAAGTTCCGGGACGACACGAATCCCGACATGGAGAAGCCCTTTCTCGAGCACCTCGAGGACCTGCGGATCATGATCACCCGCATCCTGATCACGCTGGTGGTGGCGATGATCGGCTGCTTCGCCCTGCAGAAGCAGGTGATGGATGTGCTCCGCCGCCCGGTCGAGGACGTCTGGAAGGTGCAGGCCGCGGCGACCCTGCCCGAGGACCTCCAGGTCGAGGACTGGGAGCGCGCCAAGCAGCTCGAGCAGGCGCTGGTGCCGCTGACCGCGGACGAGCGCGAAGCAATGCTGGCCAGCCTCGGCGACGACGAGCGCCGCCTCGTCACCGCGGTCCGACTGCTGCGTGCCGCGCGCCAGCTCGAGGGCGAGGCGCGCGAGCAGTTCCTCGCCATGACCGCCGGCGACGCTGAAGACGACACCGAAGCCGGCGAGCTGCGCGGCTTCCTCGACCACCTCCTCGAGACCGGTGCCGAGCCCGACGTCGCCCTGCGTGGCAACCTCAAGATGATGTCGGCCCTCAAGCCGACCGAGACCTTCATGCTGTCGATGAAGCTCGCCTTCTTCTCCGGCATCGTCGTGTCCTTTCCCCTTCTGCTCTACCACATCCTGATCTTCATCCTGCCGGGGCTCCACAACAGCGAGAAGAAGCTGCTGTGGCCGGCCATGGCGATCGGCTTCGGCCTGTTCCTGGCCGGCGTGCTGTTCGCCTACTTCGTGGTCCTGCCGCGGGCGCTGGTCTTCTTCTCCACCTGGGACCAGGGACTCGGGGTCGAGAGCGACTGGCGAATCGGCTGGTACATCGGCTTCGCCACCCAGTTCACCCTGCTCTTCGGCCTGTCCTTCGAACTGCCGGTGGTGGTCATGGCGCTGGTGAAGCTCGGCATCCTGGACTACGAGACGATGCGCCGGACGCGGTCCTACGCGGTGCTGGCGATCGTGGTCATCGCCGCCTCGATCACCCCGACCTCCGACCTGATCACCCTCTCGCTGATGGCGATCCCGATGTACCTGCTCTACGAGACCTGCATCTGGCTGGCCTACCTCGATTCGCGCAAGCGCGAGCGGGAGGAAGCCGGCGGGGAGTTCCTCGAAGACCGAGACCGGGCGGACTCGCCGGACCGCGAGGATGCGGACGACGATGCCGACGAGGATGGAGATGAAAGCCGCATCGGCGAGGACGACGGCGAGCCCATCGAGGACGATGACCCGGAAGATGACCCGGAAGACCACCTTGAAGACGACCCGGGGCGCGACGACGAAACCCGGAGCTGATTCCATTTGAGGTTTCAAGTCCGCGCCGGCTCGGCTTGTATCGGGCCATGCATTCGATGACCGGATTCGGGCGGGGCACCTCCGCCGGCGCCCACGGCACCGCCACCGTCGAGATCGCCTGCGTCAACCGCAAGCAGGCCGAGGTGATCGTCCAGGGCGCCCGCGACCTGCAGGAGCTCGAGGCGCGGATCCGCAAGCGCCTGCTGCGCAGCGTCTCGCGAGGGCGCTTCCAAGTCTCGCTCCAGCTCAGCCGGGGCGACGACGCCCCGGCGCCGGTCAAGGTCGACCTCGCCCTCACCCGTGCCCTCGACAAGGCCTTCGTGACGATTTCCGAGAAGCTCGAGCGCCAGGTCCTGCCGGAGGCCTCCGACTTCCTGCGGGTGCCCGGGCTGATCCAGATCGACGACGCCGGCCTCGACCCCGAGACCGCCTGGCAGACCATCGAGCCGGCCCTCGAGGGCGCGCTCGGCCAGCTGCTGGCCAGCCGCGCCGCCGAGGGTGCCGAGCTGGCCGGGGACCTCGCCGGGCGCCTGGCGCGGCTCGACTCCCTGCGGGAATCGATCGCCGCCCTCGCCCCCGCCCGCGCGCCGCGTCAGCGCGAGCTCCTGCTCAAGCGGCTCGGCGATGCCGGGCTCGAGCTCGACCTGGACGACGAGCGCGTGCTGCGCGAGGTCGCCCTGTTCGCCGACCGTTGCGACATCAGCGAGGAGCTGACGCGTCTCGAGTGCCACTTCAAGCGCTTCTCGGACTACCTCCACGGCGACGAGGCCGCCGGCCGGCCGCTCGACTTCCTGTGCCAGGAGATCCACCGCGAGTTCAACACCATCGGCTCCAAGGCCAGCGACGCCGAGATCGCCCAGGCCGTGGTGGCGGCCAAGAGCGAGCTCGAGAAGATCCGCGAGCAGGTGCAGAACGTGGAGTAGCCACCGCACCGGCGGCCGCCCCCGCTATCCCCCGGCCTCGCCGAGCCACTCCGCGGCACGGCGGGCGTAGTAGGTGAGGATCAGGTCCGCCCCGGCACGCTTGATGCCGAGCAGGGACTCCATCGCCACCGCCCGGCCGTCGACCCAGCCCGAGGCCGCGGCGGCCTCGATCATCAGGTACTCACCGCTCACCTGGTAGGCCGCGAGCGGCAGGGTCGTGGTCTCGCGCACGCGGGCGATCACGTCGAGGTAGGGCCCGGCCGGCTTGACCATCACCATGTCGGCGCCCTCGGCCTCGTCGAGGCCGACCTCGCGGATGGCCTCGCGCACGTTGGCGGGGTCCATCTGGTAGGTCTTCTTGTCGCCGTCCTTCGGCGCCGATCCCAGCGCACCGCGGAAGGGGCCGTAATAGGCCGAGGCATACTTGGCGGCGTAGCTCAGGATCGACACGTCCTCGAAGTCCTCGGCGTCGAGCTCATGGCGGATCCGGGCCACCCGGCCGTCCATCATGTCGCTCGGCGAGACCACGTCGGCCCCGGCCTCGGCGTGGCACAGGGCCTGCCGCGCCAGCACCTCGACGGTCTCGTCGTTGAGCACCTCGATCGACCCGTCCGGCGCGCGCTGGACCAGCCCGTCGTGGCCGTCGGCGTTGTAGGGGTCGAGGGCGACGTCGGTGATCACGCAGAGCCCGGGGTGGGCCTGCTTGAGCGCGCGCACGGCCCGCGGCACCAGGCCGTCCGGGTTCCACGCCTCCTCGGCGCCCGGCGTCTTGAGCTCCGCGGCGATCGCCGGAAAGAGGACCACGGCGGGGACCCCCAGCGCTTGGACCTCGCCGGCCTCGCGCACCAGGCCGTCGAGCGCCCAGCGGGTGCAGCCCGGCAGCGACTCGATCGCCTCGTCCTCCCGGCCCGCGTGGACGAACAGGGGCTGGATGAAATCGGCGGCGTCCAGCCGGGTCTCGGCGGCCAGGGCACGGATCGCCGGGGACTTGCGGTTGCGGCGGGGTCGGAGATACATCGCGGTGGCATTGGACGTCCCGCCCGGGTTGGCGGCAACGCTTTTCCGGCCTACTTGGGCGCCAGCTCGTAGCCCTCGCGACCGTCCTTGACCACCCAGCCGAGCCCGGCGAGCTCGTCGCGGAGCTGGTCGGAGAGCGCCCAGTCCCTGGCCTCGCGGGCCGCCCAGCGCCGCTCGGCCAGCTCGCGGACCTCGTCGGGCGCCTCGGCCCGTGCGGGCTCCTCGGGAAGCACCAGGCCGAGGGCGCGGAGGATCCGGTTGAGGCCGGCCAGCGCCGCCGCCGCCGCCTCGCCCTCGAGCTCCCCGGTCTCCTTGAGGCCGCTGAAGATGCCGCCGAGGCAACCCGGGGTGTTGAGGTCGTCCTGCAGCGACTCCCAAGCCGCCTCGAAGGGGCCGAAGCCGACCTCGCGGAGCATGATCCCCTCGCCCGCCCGCCCGGCCAGCCCGGCCGCGGCGCGCGCCAACTTGCCGAGCGCCTCGCGCGCCGCCGACAGGGAGTCGAGGGTGAAGTTCAGCGGCTTGCGGTAGTGGGCGCCGATCAGCACGTAGCGGACCTCCATCGCGCTGAAGCCACGCCCGGCGAGGTCCTCCAGGGTGTGGAGGTTGCCGAGCGACTTCGACATCTTGCCGCCGTCGACCAGCAGGTGGGCGAGGTGGAACCAGTGCGCCGCGAAGCCGCCACCACAGGCGCAGCGGCTCTGGGCCACCTCGTTCTCGTGGTGCGGGAAGATCAGGTCGGCGCCGCCCGAGTGCAGGTCGAAGTCGCTGCCGAGGTACTCGCGGATCATCGCCGAGCACTCGAGGTGCCAGCCCGGCCGGCCCGGGCCCCAGGGCGAGTCCCACCAGTTGTCGCCGTCCTCGGGGCGCCGCGCCTTCCACAGCACGAAGTCGGCGATACTATCCTTCTCGTATTCGTCGGCGCTGGCGCGCTGCTCCTGGGTCCTGCCGAGCGACAGCTCGCGGGTGTCGAGGTGGCTCAGCCGGCCGTAGTCCGGGAACGAGCCGATGCGGAAGTAGACCGAGCCGTCGTCCGAGGCGTAGGCATGCCCCTTCTCCACCAGCTCCCCGATCATCGCGACCTGCTGCGGGATGTGCTCGACCGCGCTGGGCTCGATGTGCGGGGGCAGGCAGTTCAGGGCCTCGCAGTCGGCGTGGAAGCGGTCGCGCCACTTCGCCGTGAACTCCCCCAGCGGCAGCCCCGCGGCCTGCGAGTCGCGGATCGTCTTGTCGTCGACGTCGGTCAGGTTGCGGACGTGCAGCGTCGGCATGCCCCCGGTCTCGAGGGTGCGCCGGAACACGTCCTGGAGCACGAAGGTGCGGAAGTTGCCGATGTGGGCCGGGCCGTAGACCGTCGGGCCACAGCAGTAGAAACGGTAAGTCTTGCCGTCGATCGGACGGAGGTCCCGAAGCTGCCGGGTCAGGGTGTCGTAAAGCCGCATCGCGCGCCGGTGGTAGTGGCTCACCGCGAGATCGGCAAGACTCCGCCCCGCGACATGGCCGATTCCGCCGGGAAATCCCCCCGCCGCCACAAGCGGGACCCGGGCTCAGCGGGCGACCTGGATCTCGCGCCGGTCCGGCGCCTCTCCGACGACGATCACCTCCACCGGAACCGTCATCACCTGGTCGGGCGAACGACTCGCAACCGCCGCGGCGGGGGCGTCGTCGCCCCGCTGCCACAGCGCGAGGGTCAATCCAAGGCACAGGAGCCCCAGAAGGGGCAGGCCAATCCGACGAATGCAGCGCATGGTAACGCCAATTTCGCTAATTTTTTATAATATTCAAGTATTTTTAATAAAAAACCCCTCCGTTTCTCCCGTCACCTCGCCCGGCGGGTCGGGCGAATATCCGCCATGGCCAAGCCTTCGTGGGCGTGCTTCCGTCTTCCCGTGGCCGCCAAGTCCCCGCCAACCCGTCCCGACCCGTCGGTCGAACCGCCACGCGACCCGCGCATTCGCGAGGTCGTGATCGGCGGGCTGGTGATCGTCACCCTCGGGGCGGGCGTCTGCCTGCTGGTGATCGCCCGCCTGATGCCGGGCTTCCTTGGCGAGTCCTTCGCGATGCTGGGCGGGATCGTTTCCACGCCCTTCCTGATGGAGGCCAGCTTCGTCGCCCTCGGACTGACCGTGGTGGTCGCGATCAACCTCCTGCGCCAGAAGCGCGATGGCGATGAATTCGTCTATCTCGAGAGGGCCGAGGGTCCGGGGTCCGAGGAGCTTCCCGACCAGGCCCGCTGGGCGATCTATCGCGACGAGCCGCTGCCGCCGCCCGCGGATGATCCGCTGGCGGAGATCGAGGGTGCCATCTCGATCGGCGACCACGAGGCCGCCTGCGAGAAGATCGCCAGCCTCCCCGTGGAGCAGCAGGGCTCCCGCGAGGTGATCGTGCTGCGACTCCGCCTCGCCCGCGAGAGCGGACGCGACAAACTCGCCGGCGAGCTCGAGGCACGCCTGAAGGAGCTGGCGGAAGAGGGCTGAATCGAATTCCGGCCGTTGGGATCAGCCCCGCGAGCCGCGCCGGGCCTGCTCCTCGAGGAAGACCTCCGCGATGCGGAAGCTCCGTCGGCTGAGTTCGCGCGCCTCGTTGTCGCCGATCAGGGCGAGCCCGTCCTCGCTGACCTCGGCAAGGTAGATCTTCCATGCCTTGCGGGCCACTTCGTCGGGATCGAGGTTCACCCGCGGGGTGGCGGCACTGTCGCCTTCGCCACCACCGGAGCCCTTGCGGCGCCGGCGCCGGCGCTTCTTGCCGCCGCCATCCTCGGGTCCGGGAGGCTCGGAAATCGTGGCGACCTCTTCCTGGCCATTGTCGCGGCCGTCTTCATGACTGCGGTCATGACTGCGGTCATGACTGCGTTCCTGGCTGCGTTCCTGGCCGGCCGAATCCTCGGCGGTCTGGGTCCGCGCGTCGCGAACCACCTGCTTGGCGCCGTCCGCACGGGCATCGGCATTGCCGGTCTCACCGGCCTCGGCCTGCGGCGCATCGGGCTTGGGATCCGCCACGGCTGCGGGCCCTTCCCCGGGATCCCCGGCCGGGTCGTCACCGGCGGCCTTCCTGGCAGCCTTCCTGGCAAACTTCTTCGCGGCGGTCTTCTTGCGCGGCGTCTTCTTCTTGGGTGCCTCCATCTCCTCTTCCCCGGGCACCTGGTTCTCTTCGCTCATCGGCGGAGAGCAAGACGCCTCCCCCTGCCGCCGTCGAGCCGAATTCTGCAAAAGATCGACTTCACCAGCGCTCCCGGGCGAAGCCCTGGAAAGCGGCCGGCAAAGCAGCCGGCAAGCGACCCCGGCCGGATTCCAACAAGCTCTCGCCGCGGGCGGCTACCAGAGCCGGATGTCATCCCGGTTCTCCTCCGGCATCGTGCCCTCCTCGCCCTCGGCGTAGGGATAAGCGGCGGGGTCGCTCCGGCCGTCCGGTCCGGCCGACCACAGGTCGAAGCCGGTGTTGATCGCTCCCTGGCCCATCCGGTAGTAGTACTCGGTCCCCCAGGGGTCGACGATCGTCGGCAGCTTGCCACCGGTGCCCACCCAACCCTGGCGGTCATTGGCCGGATCGAGCTCATCGAGGTAGGCCTGGCCACCGTCCGGCCCGCTGATGGCGCCGGTGTAGAGTTCGCGGTAGAGACGGCTGCTGCCACGGCCACTCGCACTCGGGTAGTTCGGATAGCTGGCGTGGTCCTGATGATACTTCTCGATCCCCATCTCGAGCAGGGCGAGCTGATTCCTCGCCTTCTCGATCGCCGCCTTGGCGCTGGCGTAGCGCACGCCCGTGACGACCAGGCCGGCGAGGATGACGACGATGGCGACCACGACCAGCAGCTCCATCAGGGTGAAAGCGCCGGGGCGACGCGGCGAGGGCCGATCAGCGGAAATCTTCATGGTGAACTCGGGTCCGGGGGTGGTGTCGAGGGCCGGAGCGCTTGGAAAAAACCACGCGAACCCCGGAAATGCCCGCCTTGAAAGCTCTTACAAGGATATGGCATCGTCATCACAATGCAATGACATTTCCGTGCGTCCCTGCCCTGCCTCCCTTGCTCGGGCCGGCGCGGAGCCACCCCCAAAAAAAGCGGCCCCGGAGCAGCACTCCGGGGCCTCAAAACTGCCCGTCAGCGGGCTCGCCGCGGTTCGCCGCAGCGCGGGGATCGACTGTCGGTTACCAAAGGCGGACGTCGTCCTTGTTTTCCTCGGGCATCGACTGGCGGTCGCCATCGGAGTAGGGATAGCCGTTCGGATCGGTGTTGCCGTCCGGCCCCGCCGACCAGAGGTCGAAGTCGGGATTGATGGCGCCATTTCCCATCCGATAGTAGTACTCGGTCCCCCAGGGATCGATGATGGTCGTGCGGCGGCTGCTGTTGTCGAGCCACCCTTGGGCGTTGTTGTCCGGGTCCAGCTCGTCAAGGTAGGCCTCGCCGTCGCGAATCGCGTTCTGGTAGAGGTACTGGTAGAGGCGGCTGCTGCCACGGCCGCTCGAACTGGGATAGTTCGGGTAGGAACCGTTGTCCTGGTAGTACTTCTCGATCCCCATCTCGAGCAGGCCGAGCTGGGTCTTCGCCTTTTCCATCGCCGTCTTGGCGCTGACGAAGCTCATTCCCCCGACGGTCAGGCCGGCGAGGATGACGATGATGCTGATCACGACCAGCAGCTCCATCAGGGTGAAGCCGCCGGAGGCGCGGTGACGCGGGAAACGAAGCGGGGTTTTCATGGTGATTTCTGGAGTTGCGGACCCGGGTGCCAGGTGCCGGCGGCAGGGCTGGCTCCGCGGGGAATTCCGGGAGAAATCAGCTGCCGACCGACTGAATCACCTTAATCAGCGGCAGGAACAATGCAAATACAACCGAGCCCACCACCAGCGCCAGGATCACGATCATGATCGGCTCGAGGATGGAGGTCAGGGCGGTCACCGCATTGTCGACCTCGTCGTCGTAGACATCCGCCACCTTGAGGAGCATCTCGGGCAGCTGGCCGGTCTCCTCACCGACGTCCACCATCGAGATGACCATCGCCGGGAAGACGCCGGAGGCCTGCAGCGGGGTGACGATCGACTCCCCTTCCTTGACGGCCTCGTGGACTTTCTCGATGGCCTGCGAGATCACCACGTTGCCGGCGGTGTCGCGGGTGATGTTGAGGGCCTGGAGGATGGGCACACCCGAGGTGACCAGGGTGCCGAGGGTGCGCGAGAAGCGCGCCACCGCGGACTTGCGCTGGATGTCGCCGAAGACCGGCAGGCGCAGCTTCAGGGTGTCGATCGCCCGGCGGCCGCCCTTGGTCTTGCCCCAGACGTTGAATCCGATCGCCAGCAGCACGATCACCAGCACGAACCACAGCACGTTCGGCACGTAGGGCACGCTGGCGCTGAGGAAGAAGTTCGAGGTCCCGAAGACGACCTTGGAGATCGTCGGCAGGTCCTGGTTCTCCATCTCGGCGAACATCGCCTCGAACTTGGGAACGATGACCAGCATCAGGAAGACGAGGATCGCCACCGCGATGAACATCACGATCACCGGGTAGACCATCGCCGAGACGATCTTGTTCTTCAGCTTCTGGGCCTTCTCCTGGTACTCGGCGAGGCGGACGAGGACGACCTCGAGGACACCGCCGAGCTCACCGGCCTTGACCATGTTGACGTAGAGCTTATTGAAGATCTTCGGGTGCTGCGCGAGCGCCTCGGAGAAGGTCGAGCCCGACTGCACCGAGTCGGCGAGGGCGTTGACCGTGCCGCGCAGGACCGGGTTGGGCTCCTGCTTGGCGAGAACCGTCAGGCCGCGCAGCAAGGGCAGGCCGGAGTCGATCAGCGTGGCCAGCTGGCGGGTGAAGATCATCAGCAGCTTGGGCTTCACCCGGCCGCCGGTGGTTCCCTTGGGATCGCCCTTCTTGGGCTTCGCCGCCTTGCCCTTCTTCTTGGCCGCGGACTTCTTGGCCGGAGCCAGCTTGCCTTTGCCTTCCTCGACGATCTGGAGCGGGTAGTACCCCTGCGCCCTCAGCTGGTTGGCCGCCTCGTCCTGGTTGGGAGCCTCGACGGTCCCCTGCATCTGCTGTCCGTTGGCGTCGGCGGCGGTGAATTCGAACTTCGGCATGGTCTTTGAGTTTTGCTATGCGGCTGCGGAAAAGAATGGACCGGCGATCGCAGGCTTGGCGACCGCAAAATGTGTCCCGATTCAGGTGTATTTGAGGACCTCCTCGATGGTTGTTTTACCGAGGTAGATATTACGGAGACCGTCCTCACGCAGGGTGTTCATGCCGAACTCCATGGCCTTCTGCTTGATCACCACGGTCGGCGCCCGGTCGGTGATCAGCTCGCGGACCGGGTCGTTGATGTCGAGCAGCTCGTAGAGGCCGGCGCGGCCCTTGTAGCCCGACTCGCCGCAGGTGTCGCAACCCTTGCCGGTGTAGAAGTCCTTGTCGCCCAGCTCATGCGGCGAGACCCCGAGCTGGGTCAGGATCGCCTCGCTCGGCTCGTAGGCCGACTTGCAGTCCTTGCAGATCGTCCGCACCAGGCGCTGGGCGAGGATGCCCTCCAGCGAGGCCGCCACCAGGAAGGGCTCGCAACCCATGTCGATCAGGCGGGTCACCGCGCCCGGGGCGTCGTTGGTGTGCAGGGTCGAGAGCACGAGGTGCCCCGTCAGCGAGGCCTGGATGGCGATCTGCGCGGTGTCCATGTCGCGCATCTCCCCCACCATGATCCGGTCGGGGTCCTGGCGCAGGAAGGCCCGCAGGACCCGCGGGAAGGTCAGGCCGATCGACTCGTTGACCGGGATCTGGATGATGCCGTCGATGTCGTACTCGACCGGGTCCTCGGCAGTGAGGAGCTTGTGGTCGATGGTGTTGATCCGGCGCAGCGCGGCGTAGAGCGTCGTCGTCTTGCCGGCACCCGTCGGCCCGGTGACGATGAAGATCCCGTTCGGCTTCACGATGGTGTCGCCGATGTACTCGTAGATGTTGTCGGGCAGGCCGAGGGCCTCGAGCGAGAGGTTCACCGACGAGCGGTCCAGCACGCGCAGCACGACCGACTCGCCGTGGTGGGTCGGCAGCGAGGAGACGCGCATGTCGACCTGGCGGTCGCCGACCTGCTTGACGATGCGGCCGTCCTGGGGCACCCGGCGCTCGGCGATGTTCATGTTCGCCATCACCTTGACGCGGGAAATGATCGGAATCGCCAGGTGAATCGGCGGCGGGGCCATCTCGTAGAGCGAGCCGTCGACCCGGTAGCGGATCTTGAAGTCCTTCTCGAAGGGCTCGAAGTGGATGTCCGAGGCGCGCTCCTTGATCGCCTGGAACAGGACCAGGTCGACGTAGCGGATGATCGGCGCCGAGTTCGCCTCGTTCTCGAGCTCGGCCTGGCTCAGGTCGCCGTCGGGACCACCGAACTCGAGCTGGTCGAGGATGGCGTCCATGGCCTTGGCGTCACCGCCGTAGCTCTCGCTGATCTTCTCCTCGACGAGGTAGTCGGGAGCCACCGCGAGGACCAGTTCGCGGTCGAGCGCGAAGCGCAGGTCCTCGAGGGTCTGCGGGTTCATCGGGTCGACCAGGCAGACGTGGAGACCCTCGTCGTCGAGGTTCACCGGCAGGGCGCCGTGCAGCCGGGCCGTGCCGGCCGGGATGAGCTGGAGCAGCTCGTCGGGCGGCGTCCAGCTGCTGATGTCGACGAGCGGGGCGCCGAGCTCGGAGGCGATGACCGGCCAGACGTCGTCGCGGTTCTGGATGACCTGGAAGTCGGCGAGGATCTCCGAGACCTCCTTGCCGCTGTTCTCGACCTCGTTGAGGATGTCCTGCCCCAACGACTGGTCGATCATGCCGCGGCTGACGAAGAGTTCTACAAGCTGGTTGCTGTCCATGGATCTGGATGGAAAATGGGTTTCAGTCGGAGTCGGACATCGTCACGTGCATGACTTCCTCGGCCGAGGTGATGCCGGCCATGATCTTGCGGATGCCGTCCTCGCGCAGCGAGCGCATGCCAAGCTCGCGCGCTCGTCGCCTCAGCTGTCCGGTGGTGAGGTTCTCGTTGATCATGTGGCGGACCTGGTCGTCGATCTGGAACAGCTCGAAGATGCCCTTGCGGCCGCGGTAACCGCCGCCACGGCACTTCTCGCAGCCGACCGGCCCCATGATGGTGCCCTCCGAGAGGCGGGTGGGATCCATGTTGAGCGAGCGGATCTGCTTCTCGGTCAGCTCGGCGGGCGCCTTGCACACCGGGCACAGCGCGCGGACCAGGCGCTGGGCGAGCACCGCCCGCACCGCCGAGGCGATCAGGAAGCGCTTGATCCCGATGTCCGCCAGGCGGGCCACCGCGGAGGGCGCGTCGTTGGTGTGGAGCGTGGAAAGGACGAGGTGGCCGGTCAGCGCCGCGTTGATGGCGATGTTGGCGGTCTCGGCGTCACGAATCTCACCAATCATGATGATGTTCGGCGCCTGGCGCAGCATCGCCCGCAGGGCGGCGGCGAAGGTCATGCCGATGTCGGCCTTGACCATCACCTGGTTGATGCCGGGAAGCTCGTACTCGACCGGGTCCTCGACCGTGATGATCTTGCGGTCCGGCCGGTTGATGACGTTGAGGCAGGCGTAGAGGGTCGTCGTCTTGCCCGAACCGGTCGGCCCGGTCACCAGGATGATGCCGTCGGGCAGGCCGATCAGCTCCTCGAAGGTCGCCTGGTCATCGGAAAAGAAGCCGAGTTCCGGAAGCCCGAGCACCAGCGCCGACTTGTCGAGGATCCGCATGACGATCGACTCGCCGTGGTTGGAGGGCACCGAGGAAACCCGGAGGTCGACCTCCTTCTCACCGGCCTTGAGCTGGATCCGGCCGTCCTGCGGCAGGCGTTTCTCGGCGATCGACATCGAACCGCTCATCACCTTGATGCGGGCGACGATGGCCGGGAGGAGCTTCTTCGGGTGATTGGCGACCTCGACAAGCTTGCCGTCCAAGCGGTAGCGGATCCGGACCGAGGTCTCGAGCGGCTCGATGTGGATGTCCGAGGCACGCATCTTGAGTGCCTCGGCGAGGAGATTCTGGACCAACTTGATGATCGGCGCGTCGCTCTCGCTGTCGCCCTCGACCTCGCTGCCGGCAACGTCCAACCCCGAGGTGTCCTCCTCGGCGCCGTAGAACTGCTTGAGGAAGTCGTCGATCGAGCCCTGGGTGGCGCAGACGAACATCAACTCCCGCCCGATCACGTGAGGCAGGCTGTCCATCGTCTCGAAATTGAAGGGGTCGTCGACGGCGACGGTGAGGTAGACGCCGTCGTCGGCGACCGGCACCGCGCGGTAGCGCCGGGCGATGTCGTCGGGCACGGTGCCGGCGACATCGGGCGGGATCGCGGCCTCGGCAAGGTCGTAGAACTCGATTCCGGCGTTGGCGGCGAGGACCTCGGCGATGGTGCGCTCGGTGAGTTCGGTGTCGCTGAGCAGGTATTCGACGACCGATCCGCCCCTCGACCGGCCCTCGTCCACTTGTTCCTGGCTTGCCGCACCTGCCTCGAGCAGCAGGTCCACTAGATAATCTTCGTTCGAGAACACGACTTCGGGTTGATTGAAAATGCTCGCCCGGCGGGCACCATGAGGCACTGCACGGAGGGCGCCGGATTCCCTCCGGCCTCCGACCTTGGTCAAGCCGCTCCCCGCTTGTCAACAAGCCTGCGGACAAGCTGCGACAGCGGGAGCCGGTCCCCCACCATGGGCAGATTCCTTCCCCGTGGATCGACCTGCCGCTTCCGCCCTCCCCGCGGCCCCCGAATCGGGCGGTGCGGTCGGGTCGCAGGGCTGCGGCGGCGGCCCGCGATGCGACCTTCCGGCCCCGCCGGGAGCGGCCCGGGCCACCGCCCCTCGCCATCCGCTCCGGGCGGCCCGGCGTGCCACCAACTCGATGGGTTGGTGGGTCGGCCGGGCATTCAGCCGGGCGCCCGGCAGCAGCTGCCGGCCGGTCGTTGCCCCGTCAGGCGGGCTGGCCCACGACGGTCCCCGGCAGCGGGCCGTCGTCGTCCTCCTCCTCGTCGCCGGCCTTCTCGGACTCCTTTTTCTTGAGCGGCTCGTCCGGCAGTGACGGCGGCTTGGGAACCGAGGGCGGATCCTTCATCTCGCCGTGCTCGATGATGTCCTTGATGTGGTTGGCGTCGAGGGTCTCGAACTCGAGCAGCGCCTCGGCGATCAGTTCCAGCTTGTCGCGCTTCTCGAGCAGGATCCGCTTGGCGTCGGCGTAGGCGCGATCGATGATCCGCTTGATCTCGGCATCGATCTTCTGGGCGGTCGACTCGGAGTAGTTGCGGTTGCGGGAGATGTCCCGGGCCAGGAAGACCTCGCCCTCGCCCTCGCCGTACTCGACCATGCCGAGCTCGTCGCTCATGCCCCACTCGCAGACCATCTTGCGGGCCAGGTGGGTGGCCTGGCGGATGTCGCCGGAGGCGCCGCTGGTGACGTCGCCGAAGACGATCTCCTCGGCCACCCGGCCACCCATCGTGACGATGAGCTGCTCGAGTCCCTGGAGCTTGTGGAAGTGGTACTTGTCCTCCTTCGGCAGGTGGAAGGCGGCGCCCAGGTAGGGTCCGCGCGGAATGATCGTCACCTTGTGCAGCGGATCGGTGTGGGTCAGCGTCGCCAGCAGCAGGGCGTGCCCCGCCTCGTGGTAGGCGGTGGTCTTCTTCTCCTCCTCGCTGAGCGCGAGGCTACGGCGCTCGCGGCCCCAGCGGACCTTGTCGCGGGCCTCCTCCATCTCGACCAGGGTCACCGCGTTGAGCCCCTTGCGGGCGGCGAGCAGGGCGGCCTCGTTGATCAGGTTGGCGAGCTCGGCACCGGAGAAGCCCGGGGTGCCGCGGGCGATGACGCCGAGGTCGGTCTCGGGCGCCAGCTTGATCTTCTTCGAGTGGACGCCGAGGATCTCCTCGCGACCCTTGACGTCGGGCAGCGAGACGGTGACCTGGCGGTCGAAGCGGCCCGGGCGCAGCAGCGCCGGGTCGAGCACGTCGGGACGGTTGGTCGCGGCGATGATGATGACGCCCTCCTGGGTGTCGAAGCCGTCCATCTCGACGAGCAGCTGGTTGAGCGTCTGCTCGCGCTCGTCGTGGCCGCCGCCGAGCCCGTGGCCGCGGTGGCGGCCGACGGCGTCGATCTCGTCGATGAACACCAGGCAGGGCGCGTGCTTCTTGCCCTGCTCGAACATGTCGCGGACGCGGGAGGCGCCGACGCCGACGAACATCTCGACGAAGTCCGAGCCGGAAATGGAGAAGAAGGGCACGTCCGCCTCGCCGGCGATGGCGCGCGCCAGCAGGGTCTTGCCGGTGCCGGGAGGGCCGACCATGAGGACGCCCTTGGGGATCGAGCCGCCGAGCTTCTGGAACTTGCGCGGGTCGCGCAGGAAATCGACGATCTCCCACAGCTCCTCCTTGGCCTCCTGGATGCCGGCGACGTCCTTGAAGGTCACCTTGTTGGTGTCGCGCGTCAGCAGGCGGGCCTTGCTCTTGCCGAAGGACATCGCGCCGCGGCCCGCCGCCTTCATCTGCTGGCGGAACAGGAAGAACAGCAGCAGCACGATCAGCAGGACCGGCAGGAAGGTCATGATCGCCTTGCCGAGGAAGTTGTCGACGCGGTCGTAGACGGCCTTCTGGTCGAGCAGCTCGCTGAGCTCGTTGCCGTGCAGCGCCATCGAGGTCTCGACCCGGAACTGGGTCAGCTCCGGCCGGCCGTCCTCACCCACCGGCGCCGGGGCGGTCGGCTTGATCGAGGCGGTGCCGACGAGCAGGCCGTCGGAGGCGGTGCGGTAGAGGGTCAGCGGGCGGACGCCCGAGTCGGCGTCGATGTTGCCGAGGGCCACCTGCTTGCGCAGATCCTTGAGCGAGTAATCCTTCATCCCGGCGCCTTCCGCCGAGTCGTTGAGCAGGTCCGCGGGAAAGCCCTCGACCAGGCGCTGGCGCACCGGCAGGTCGGCGATCAGGTCGTTGATCTCGCCCTCGAGCGCCTCGCGGCCGAAGAAGTAGCGGAACTCCTCGGTCTCCGGGCTGCCCTCGACGAACTCCGGTTCGGGCCGCCGCCAGCCGCTGACGGTGACGTCGAGCCCGGTCTCCCCGGTGATCACCTTGAAGGGGTAGCGGTTGGGCTGGTCGGTGACCACCAACTGCTTGTCCCAGATGTCCTGGAACTCGGTGTAGCTCAGCGCCTCGGGCTTGGCGTTCAGGCTGCGGTTGAAGAAGGCAATCCCGAGAATCATGAACGCGGCACCCAGCAGGATCGCGAGGCGCCAGTTGAATCCGGGAGGTTCGTTGGGTCCGCGGGTTCCACCGGGACGCTGGGGTGGCCGGGATTGGGGCGAGTCAGACATGATTCAGGAGCATAGCCGGAACACCGCTCCCAGACCGCCCCTGGATCGGGCGGAAGCGAAGTGGCCATGATCGGCCACCCTGCGGAACCTCCGGCTCCGGAGGATAGCTCCGAGCCGGGGAAAGAAAACCCCATTTTTCCCGGCCTTGCCGTTCTCCTTTGGTTTTCGGAGCATTCCGCCATGCCGCGACGCTCCGAACCGTCCCAGCCCGCCTCCCCGGGGGGACCGCGTCGCCGGCTGTTCCGGCTCCAGCCCGCCCCGCGCGGGTCGATGGGCAGCAGCCGGGTGCTCGGCCTGATGGTCGACGCCTTCGCCGGCTTCGCCACCATGGACGGGGTGCTCGACGCCGAGGAGGCCGACCTGATCCTCGACCTGCTGCGCAGTGCGTTCCCGGATGCCGACCACAGCTGGCTGGCGCGCCGCGTGCAGCGCGCCGTGCGCGACCCCAAGCCGCTCGCCTCGATCGCCGCCGACCTCCGCGAGAAGCTCGACGGGCCGGAGAAGACCGCGGTCGGCCTGCAGCTCTTCACCCTGGTCGACGCCGTGGGCCGCAGCGAGAGCAGCCGCTCGACCTTCGAGGTCTTCATGCGGCGGCTCGGCCAGCCGGACGTCGCGCGGCAGATCCTCTACGAGATGATGGGCGAGGGCGTCGACCCGCCGCCGCGCGACTTCGAGCGGGTCATCTTCGGCCGCGGCGGGGACGCCGACGTGGCCCTGCCGGCGGCGGCCAACGAGCACGGCTTCCGGGTCTACCGCGCGGCCGACCTCGTGCTGGTCCACAACTCCGGCAAGGCCCCGCTGTGGGTCCGCGGCCGCTCGCTGGAGTCCGGAGCCTTCCTGCGCATGCGGGCGCGCCAGCAACTCGTCGTCCCCGGCTGGACGCTCACCTGCGAGGACCTGATCTTCTTCCTCAACGCCGCCCTCACCGGGGTGCCGTCGACGGTCTACCTCGCCGCCACCGACAGCGGCTGGGTCAGCGAGCGCAACCGCAGCCGCCAGAGCACCGTGCGGATCCGCTTCGGCCTCCGGGCCGAGGTCGAGGCGCTGCGGCCGTGCCAGCTCGAGATCGAGGGCCACGGCCCGCTGATCCCCGGGCTGCCGGTGATCTGCAGCCACCACGACCGGATCCGCGGCGAGGACCGCTCGCCGGTCGCCTTCGACACCCTGCGGCGGCGCGCCGCGGAGGGCGGCGGCCGCTTCCGCCTGGCCTCCGAGCAGCGCGACTTCCGCGTCTCCAACGACCCCGCCGTGCTCGAGCGCGGCGACCTGCTGCTCGGCCCCGGGCTGGCGCCGCGGGTCGTCCTGCGCGTCCGCTTCGACCCGCGCCGCGGCGAGGGCGACGTGTTCGTGCGCGAGGCGGCGGGGCCGGTGCTCGCCGACGGCGTCCCGGTGCGGACCTCCGCGCTGCTGCGCGAGGGCTCCGTCATCCAGCTGTCGAAGACCCAGGCGCTGCGCTGCCGCTTCGGCGACGGCTTCATCGACGAGGAGCGCAACCTCGTCGAACTACTACGCGTGGATGACTTGATCCACGACTTCGGCCCGGGCGAGCGGGCGCTCGACAACATCAGCTTCCGGGTCCGCCGCGGCGAGACGCTGTGCATCATCGGCCCGAGCGGCAGCGGCAAGAGCACCCTGCTCTCGACCCTCGCCGGGCAGCTCGAGCCGACCCGCGGGCGGATCCGCCTCAACGACACCTCGCTCTACGCGCAGCGCGAGGAGTTGATCCCGTACATCGCCCACATGCCGCAGGAGGAGGCGCTCAACCCGCAGCTGACGGTCCGCGAGCACCTGCGCCACGCGCTGGCGATCCGCCGCCCGGGGCTGTCGCGCGGCGAGATCGAGCGGCGCACCCACGGCATCCTCGCCGAGCTCGGCCTGCAGGCGATCGCCCGCCGGCGGGTCGGCGCCCCGGGCGAGAAGACGCTCAGCGGCGGCGAGCGCAGCCGCCTCAACCTCGGCCTCGACCTCGGCAGCTCGGCCGAGGTGTTCCTCTTCGACGAGCCGATTTCCGGGCTCTCGTCGAAGGACTCCGAGCATGTCGCCGAGACGCTCCGCTCGCTGGCCCGCGACAAGATCGTCGTCGCCTCCCTCCACCGTCCCGGCGCCAACGTGCTGCGCGCCTTCGACCGCGTGCTGCTGCTCGACAACGGCGGCCGGGTGGCCTTCTTCGGCTCGCCCACCGGGATGATCCGCTACTTCCGCGAGGCGGCCGACCAGCTGGGGATCTCCCACCCGGGCGTCGCGTCGGGAACCCGCCTCGGCGCCGACTTCGTCTTCGACGTGCTCGAGACGCCGCTGGCCCAGATCGGCGGCGGCGAGCACCCGGCGGCGGCGCGACGCTTCCCCGCCACCTTCTGGCAGGAGCGCTTCGAGGGCCAGGTGCTGGCGCACTCGCTCGGCGGCGAGCCGGCCAAGCGGCCGTTCCAGGAGATCGCCGAGGTGGGCGCCCCGGAGATCCCGCTGATCCGCATCGGCCCGCGCCAGGGCCTGCGCGTCTTCCTGACCCAGCTGCGCCGCTCGCTGCTGTCGAAGGTCCGCAACCGCGGCACCATCTACGCCACCCTCATCGAGGCCCCGCTGCTCGCCGCGCTGATCGCCATCACGCTGCGCTCGTCGCCGGAGGGCCCGTATGAGTTCCACACCGCGCTGCACCTTCCCGCCTACCTGTTCCTGTCGGCGACGGTGGCGATGTTCCTCGGCCTGACCAACTCGGCCACCGAGATCCTCCGCGACCGCCCGGTGCTGCGCCGCGAGCGCAACTACCGGCGCAGCGCCGCCCTCTATGTCGCCGCCAAGTTCGTCACCCTGGCGCTGGTCGCCGCCGTGCAGTGCCTCATCTACACCGCCGTCGGCCACACCATCCTCGAGATCCGCGGCACCCTGGCGGACCACTGGCTGTGGATGACCCTGACCTCGTGCACCGGCACCGCGCTGGCCCTGCTGGTCTCGGCCCTGGTGCGCACCGAGCGCGCGGCGCTGACCGCGGTCCCGCTGCTGCTGGTGCCGCAGATGCTGCTGGCCGGCGCGCTGGTTCCCTTCCGCGAGATGAACCGCGGCCTGTTCGAGGACGCCGGGATCGAGCGCGAGCGCGGCGGCACGCCGATTCCCTCGCGGGTGATGCCGCTGCGCTACGCCTACGAGGCGATGGTCGTCAACCAGGCGACCCGCAACCCCTTCGACCTCGAGCGGATCCGCGTCCAGCGCCGGGTCGACGCCTTCAAGGAGCTTCCCCCACCCCTCGAGCCCGCGGTGGCCGAGCGCTTCGAGTTGATGAAGCTGGCCCTGCGCATCCTCGTCGCCGCCGGCGCCGCGGATCCGGGCGAGGCGGCCGACTTCACCTCGCGGCTCGCCTCGCTGGCCCGCGGCGGCACGCGGCTGGAGTTGGAGTCGATGAAGGTCTGGCCGGAGGGCGACCGGGTGCGGCCGATCTCGGAGTTCTTCGTCAACGAGCGCATCGACCTGCTGGTCCGCGAAGCGGAGAGCTTCCGCACCGACTACCGCAACGAGGAGATCGGCCGCCAGAGCGACATCTTCCTCGCCGAGAAGAAGCCGCTGGGCGGCGACACGATCCCGACGCTGCGCCGCAACGGCATCATGCTGGTGCTGACCATCGTGGTCGCCTGCCTGCTGACCGCGCTGTCCCTCGTGGTGCAGAACCGCAGGACCCGCTGAGCCGGCGGCGGGGTCGGCCCGGGTCAGCCTCGCTCACCCGCGTGGCCGGCCGGCCCCGGGCGGGCCGCCTCGCCGAGCGCCTTGGCGGTCACCTCGACCGCGGCGGCCGACAGCGGCCGCGACAGCACCGCGCCCAGCACCAGCGTGCCGAACACCGTGTTGGCCGGGACGACCACGAGGTAGAGGTCGCTGCCCACCTTGACGTGGACGTTGCCGGCCTGCCCGGCGACCGGCCGGTAGGCCTGCGCCAGGCTGCGGGCGAGAAAGTGAAGCTTGGCGTACTTCGGGTCGTCGAGCACCGGATTGCCGTCGCGATCGAGGATGAACGCGCCATGTCCGCCCGACTGGCGGAGCAGCCAGCTGCGGAAGGCCTCGAAGCGCGACAGCAGGCGGCCACGGCGGACTTCCGAACCGGATCCGGCAGGCGGCTCCACCTGCTGTTCGGGGCCCGGCTTGGGCAGCTCCGCGGACGGAAAGAACGGCCGCGCCGGCTCGTCGTGATGCCTGCCGGCCGTGCGCACCGGTTCCTCCTCCGGCTCCGCGGCCGGCCGGGCCGGCGGCGGGTGAAGCTCCCCGGGCGCGGCGGTGGATTCCCCCGCCGCCGCGGCAGGATCCGCCTGCTGCGGCGCGGGATGACCGCTGCCCGCGCCGCCGTGGTCCTTGCGGACGAAGCCCTCGAACGAAGGGCCGAAGCCGGCATCGGAGCGGTCGGCGACCGGCGGCGGGTCGTTGCGCTTGAGCAACTGCACCGCGAGCCGCCGCACCTCGTCGGCGTCAATCCACGGTTGCACCGGATCCATGCCTAGCTGACATGTTCGCGTTTCGGCGGAAAATCAAGCTTCGCATCGATCTCCGCGCGGAGGGCATCGAAAACCGCCTCGGCACCGGCGCCATCCTCCATCGCCCCGACCGGCAGCCCGCGCGCGCTGGCCCGGACAAAGAGCGGGTCACGTGGAACCAGCGTCCGGAACACCAGCTCCGGCGGCAACAGCTTGCGCAGCGCGGCAACCGACTCCTGGCTCTCGAGCAGGTCCTGCTGGGTCATCGTCAGCAGCACGCCGAGCACCGCGAGCGCGGGGTGGATCACCCGCATCCGATTGAGCCCCTCGAGCATCGTCGGCACCGAGCGGATGCCGAGCGGCTCGGCCTGCTGCGGCACCAGCACCGCGTCCGACGAGCAGATCACGTCCGCGGTCAGGCCGAACAGCCCCGCCGGGGTGTCGACCAGGCAGACCTCGAAGCCGCGCGCCTCGACCATGCGCAGGAAGCTGCGCACCCGCGGCAGGTTGGCCCCGGTCGGGGCGCCGCCGGTCTCGTAGTCGCTCGCCTGCCCGCTCGCGATCAGCGAGAAGGTCTCCAGCCGCGTCGGCACCAGCAGGCGCTCGAAGGGCACGTTCGGATCCGCCAGATAGTCATAGAAGCCGGAAAGCAAACGCGACTGCCGCGTCAGCGACAAGCCGACCGAGCCCTGCGGGTCGGCATCGACCAGCAGGGTCCGCACCCCCGCCCGGGCGAAGGCGTGGGCAAGGTTGATGGACACGGTGGTCTTGCCGACACCGCCCTTCTGACTGGAAACCGCAATCTTGATCACAAGCTGCGGGGTCGAAAAACCCCGGGGCGGAGGGTAGCTTGCACTTGTAGGGGCGAAAGCCTTTTCTGCATGCTTGCCGGGCGCCCGGCGGCCATGCGCCCGCCGCGCCGGAGAAGATCCCATGAAGCCACTCCTCGCCTCCCTGTCCGTCATCGCCCTCAGCCTGGGCCTTGCCGGATGCCGCTCCGAGAAGCCCGCCGCCGCCGGACCGGCCGCGGAGTCGACCTCGGCACCGATCCAACTGGAGAATGCCCTCGCGGGTGTTCCCTCGCAATTCCTCGAGGAGCACGCCGACTCGCCGGTCCACTGGCAAAGGTGGTCGCCGCAGGTCCGCAAGCAGGCGGTCGAGGGCAAGCGGATGATCCTCGCGATGATCGGCTCGTCGCGCTTCCCGGGCTGCCACGAGACGCTCGACGCGATCGACGAGAACCCGGACCTCGTCGAGCTCATCAACCGCAACTTCGTCCCGGTGCTGGTCGACCTCGACCTCGCCCGCGAGACCGGCCTGTTCGCCTTTGCCCTCAGCCCGGAGACGGGCAAGCCGGTGGCCTTCCCCTTCCTGCTGGTCCTGTCGCCCGAGGGCTCCCCGGTGAGCTGGCACCCGATCCACTACAGCGACGACGAGTCGGTCATCAACTTCATCGACAACTCGGTCTCGATCCTGGTGCGGATGTGGAACGACTCGCCGAACTACGTCACCGACAACAGCCGCAACAGCCTCGAGTCGCGGCGCGGAGCCCTGCCGCCCGCCGACCCGGAGATCGAGAGCCGCGACGAGCTCGTCGAGGGGATCCTCAAGATCTCCCGTGACCTGCTCAACCGCTTCGACCCGAACCAGGGCAGCTATGACGGCGCCGGCGGGCTCCTGCCCATCGGGCTCATCGACTGCCTGGGCCAGCTTTCCACCAGCGAGGTGATCCCGGCCGCCGTCCGCGAGCGCTGCGCGGAGACCGCCACCGGCCTGGCCGACCAGCTGCTCGCGTCGGCGATGTTCGACCCGCTCGACTCGGGCGTCTACGCGTCGCGCCTCGGCCCGACCTGGAACCTTCCCCTGTTCATCCGCGATGGATCGACCCAGGCCCGCACCGCCGCCGTCCTCGCCAGGCTCCACCAGGCCACCGGATCCCTCCAGCACCTCGGCGCCGCCATCGGCCTGGTGCGCTTCGCCGAGGAGCACTTCCAGACCGACGACGGCCTGTTCGCCCTGGCTGCGATGCCCTCGCCCGACCCGAGCTTCGAGTGGCTGTGGAAACTGGAGACGATCGCGTCGATCCTCGACCCGGAGGAGCTCGAGGTCTGGACCTCGCTGTCCGACCTGCGCGAGCTCGGCAACATTCCGGTCGAGGCCGACCCGGGACGCCGCTACCTCCACTACAACTCGCTGGCGATGCGCAAGTCGGTGGAGGAAGTCGCCGCGGACACCGGGGTCGAACCCGCCGAGGTGCGGGCCCGGATCGAGTCCGGCCGGTGCAAGCTGCTTGCAGCCCGGCAGGAACGCGCCGCCGTGCCGCGGGGCGAGGCGCTGCCCTCGGCCACCACGAGCTTCCGCATGGTCTCGGTCTACGCCCACCTCCATGCCGCCAGCGGCGACCCGACCTTCCTCGACAAGGCGGTGAAGCTCGCCGGCACCGCACGCGAGAGCTTCAGCGACTCGCGCTTCCTCAACGAGCGGCCCGGGGGCGGCCCCGACAGCATCAGCGACGCGCGGGCCTTCACCTACGTGGTCGCCGCCAATGCCTCGCTCGACCTCGCCGCCGTCACCCTCGACGACTCCTGGAACCTCTGGGCGCAGGACCTCCTGACCCTGCTCGGCGAGCACTTCATCGGCGACGACGGCCGCCTCACCGAGGTGCGCTCCGCGGTGGAAGTGATCGACCTCGACCTCGAGGACCGCCTGATGGTCTTCGACGACTCCACCGCCGGGCTCGTCCGGCTCGCCGTCTCGCGGCTCGAATCGCTCGGCTACCCGGTGCCTCCCGCGCTCCACCCGTGGCGGGACTCGGTGCCTCTGGGCGCGGGAAACATGCCGGTGATCATCACCGACAGCCTGCTCGCCATCAGCCGCGACCTGTCGCGGCACAGCCTGCGGGTGGGACCGCAGGCGGAGGCGGCGTTGGTCGACCGGGTCCGCCGCCTGCCGGTCTACCGCTTCGACCGGCGTCGCGACGAGGCACTCGGGGCGACGATCGAGATGACCCGGCCCGACGACTCGCGGGTGCGGCTCGAGTCGGTCGACGCCATCCGGGAGCTCGGCGCCCCGGCCGCCATCAAACGCTGAACATGCCCTCATTTCCGCTGGATCCCCTGACGGGGCGGCGCCAATCTGGTCCTGCAATGAAGTGTGCCCTGCCGATCCTCGCCCTGCTGACGCTCAACCTCGCGGCCGACACGATCCGCCTGCGGGACAAGACGGAAATCGAAGGCACCGTCCTCCGCGAGGAGGGCGATGACTACGTGGTCGAGGTGATGGTCACCGCCACGATCAAGGAGGAGAAGCGGATCCCCAAGTCCTCCGTCCTCGAGGTCGTCGGTGAAAAGAAGGACGCCGCCGCCTTCGAGAAGATCGAGGACCTGGTCCCCACCGCCGACCTGCTGACCCTGCAGGACTACGACTCCCACATCGCCATGGTCGAGGGGTTCCAGAAGAAGTTCCCGAACTCCCCGCTGGCACGCAAGGCCGCCAGGATGCTCGAGGTCCTCGACGAGGAGCGCAAGGCGGTGCTCGCCGGTGGCATCAAGTTCAACGGCAGGATGATCGGTGGCGCCGAGCGCCGGGCGCAGGCCTACCCGCTCGACGCCCGGATCGCCGCGTCCAAGGTCACCGACGCCATCGAGGCGAAACAGGTCGTCGGCGCCCTGCGGGCGTGGGAGGATCTGCAGGCCGACTACTCGGCCAGCGAGGCCTATGCCGAGACGCTCCCCGAGGTCCTCGAGTTGATGCGCGCGCTCAAGGAGAACGTCGACGCCGAGCTCGCCTCCTATCCCGATCGGATCGCCCGCCAGAAGGCGGACCTGACCAAGGTGCCGGAGAATGACCGCAAGCGGGTCGAGCGCGCCCTCGCCGAGGATGCCGCCGCCCGCCAGCGCCTCTACGAGGCGGAGAAGAAGGACAAGATCCGCTGGCTGACCCTTCACCCGCTCAACGAACCCGCCCTCAAGGACGTCGCGCAGGTGCTCGACCAGGAAATCAAGAAGCTGGCCGGGTTCTCCGCCACCAGCCAGCCGGACGGCGATGCCGCCTGGAACGAGGCCTGGGAGGTGCTGAGCTCGAATCCCGATCCCGACGAAGCCTCGCGGGTGCTGGGTGCGGCCTCGAACGCCGGCCTGCCCGACCGCTACCTCGACCTCCTCAAGGAGCGCGCCCCGGGGAGCTGATCCCCGGGTCCGGCCCCGCGCCGGCGCCGCACCGTTGACAGCGGCCTCCCGGCAACCGTGAATGCCGCCGATGCCAGCACGCACCGCCCAGCGCCGCCGCTCGACCGCCGAGACCTCGATCGACCTGTCGATCGACCTCGACGGCTCCGGCAAGTCCGAGATCGCGACCGGGATCGCGTTTTTCGACCACATGCTCACCCTCTTCTCGAGGCACGGCCTCTTCGACCTGAAGGTCGCGGCCGACGGCGACCTCGAGGTCGACTACCACCACACCGTCGAGGACTGCGGCATCGTCATCGGCGAGGCGATGCGCGAGGCGCTCGGTGACAAGGCGGGGATTCACCGCTACGGCACCTGCTACCTGCCGATGGACGAGACCCTCGCCCGCGTGGTCGTCGACCTCAGCAACCGTCCCCACCTCGAGTTCCGCGCCGCCGGCGACACGCCCTCGGCGCCGAACTTCCCCTTCACCCTGGTGGAGGAGTTCTGCCGCGCCGTGGCCTCCAACCTGCGCGCCAACATCCACGTCGAGCTGCTCTACGGCCGCGACGGCCACCACATCGCCGAGGCGATCTTCAAGGGCCTGGCACGGGCCCTCCGCCAGGCCTGCGAGCGGGACCCCCGCGTCGAGGGCATCCCCAGCACCAAGGAGGCGCTGTAGCAGGGTCCGGCGGCCGGCCGTCGGCGGGTTCCCGATGACCCACGACGATGACCCCTGCCCCCCCTCCACCAGGATGACCCCTGCCCCTCCACCACCATGAACCTCGGCATCATCGACTACGGCGCCGGCAACCTGCGCAGCGTGACCAACGCCGTGCAGGACCTCGGTGCGGCGCCGCGGATCCTCGATTCGCCCGCGGGCATCGACGAGCAGACCCACCTGATCCTGCCCGGCGTCGGCGCCTTCGGCGACAGCATGCAGGAGCTCGAGCGGCGCGGCCTGGCCGCGCCCATCCGGGAGTGGATCGCCGCCGACCGGCCCTTCTTCGGCATCTGTGTCGGCTACCAGCTGCTGTTCGAGTCCGGCGAGGAAAGCCCGGGCATTCCCGGCCTCGGCGTGTTCCGCGGCGAGGTGCGGCGCTTCCCCGAGGACGGCCGCAAGATCCCCCACATGGGCTGGAACTCGGCCACGCCGCGCGAGCCCGGCGATCCGCTGTGGCGCGACCTCGGCGGCGAACCCTACTTCTACTTCGTCCACTCGTATTTCCCCGCGCCGGACGACGACGCGATCGTCGCCATGGACACCGACTACGCCGGCACCCGCTTCGCCAGCGCGATCCGGCGCGGCCGCCTGCTGGCGACCCAGTTCCACCCGGAAAAGAGCCAGCGCGCCGGCCTGACGCTGCTGCGCAACTTCCTCGCCGTCGAGGGCCGCGCCTGACCCGGCGCTCCCCTCGGCGGGGATTTCCCGGTCTTGTCACTGGACGGCCGGGCCGGGTCGCGGTACCCACGGCGCATGGCCAAATCTCCCGTGGTACTCATCATTCGCGACGGCTGGGGCGTGAACCCCGGAGGAGCCGAGACCGCCGAAAAGGACGGCAACGCCACGCTCCTCGCCGACACTCCCTTCCACGACAAGATGCTCGCCGGGTATCCCAAGGGCTTCGTCAGCGCCTCGGGCATGGACGTCGGACTGCCCGACGGACAAATGGGCAACTCCGAGGTCGGCCACCTCAACCTCGGCGCCGGACGCATCGTCTACCAGGACCTCACCCGCATCAACAAGGCGATCGAGGACGGCAGCCTCGAGCAGAACGAGACCTTCCAGGAGGCCCTCAAGGCGGCCAAGGGCAGGCGACTGCACTTCATCGGGCTGGTCTCCGACGGCGGCGTCCACAGCCACCAGGAGCACCTGATCTCGATGGTCGGCATGGCCGCCCGCGCCGGGGTGAAGAACATCCAGGTCCACGCCATCACCGACGGCCGCGACACCTCGCCGACCGCCGGCGCCGGTTACCTGTCGCACGTCGAGGACGAGATCGCCCGGCACGGCGCACGGATCGCGACGGTGGTCGGTCGCTACTACGCGATGGACCGCGACAAGCGCTGGGACCGGGTCAAGCTCGCCTGGGACGCCATCGTCCACGGCATCGGCGAGCCGCGCGACGTGCTCGCCTCCGAGGCCGTCGCCGAGATGTACGCCCAGGAGAAGACCGACGAGTTCCTGCTGCCGATGGTCTTCACCGACATCAACAAGAAGCGCATCCGCAAGGACGACGTCGTCCTCTTCTTCAACTTCCGCGCCGACCGCGCGCGCCAGCTCTCCGAGGTCTTCCTCACCGAGGGCCGCTGGCGCAAGTTCAACGCCGGGCGGCGGCCGAAGGTCCACTACGTGACGCTGACCGAGTACGACGCCGAGTACGACTGCGACGTCATCTTCCCGCCGGAGAAGCTGGAGATGGTCCTCGGCGAGGCCGCCGCGAAGGCCGGCAGGAACCAGCTGCGCATCGCCGAGACCGAGAAATACCCCCACGTCACCTATTTCTTCAACGGCGGGGTCGAGACCAGCTTCGAGGGCGAGGACCGGGTGATCATCCCCTCGCCGAAGGATGTCGCCACCTACGACCTGAAGCCGCAGATGAGCGCCGACGAGGTGACCCGCACGGTGGTCGCCAAGCTCAAGGACTACGACCTGGTCATCCTCAACTTCGCCAACCCGGACATGGTCGGCCACACCGGCTCGGTCCCGGCCGCCATCAAGGCCTGCGAGAAGATCGACGCCGACGTCGAGGCGGTGGTCAACGAGACGCTGCGGCTCGGCGGCAAGCTCCTCATCACCGCGGACCACGGCAACTGCGAGTTCATGATCAATGCCGACGGCTCGCCGCACACCGCCCACACCACCAACCTCGTCCACGCCTTCTACGTCGCCGGCGACTCCGCGGAGGTGAAGGTGCGCGACGGCATCCTGGCCGACGTCGCGCCGACCCTGATCGACATGCTCGGCATCGAGCAACCGGAACAGATGACCGGCAAGTCGCTGATCGAGCGCGGCTGAAGGGTCCCCCGCCGGACCGCGCGAGCCGACTCGCGCCCGGCTCCGGCCGGAAGCACGCGCGAAGCGGGCACTCGCCCTGGTCCGAGTTCTGAGAATCAATCCGACCTGGTGAGGTTCCACGGAAGGGAGGCCGCGGATTGCGCAGATGGACGCGGACTTCAAAATCCATCTGCCCGCAATCTGCGGCCATCCCACCCGAACCGGAGAGTCAGGTTGTTTCCCTGACACGCCCCGGCTCGCCGCCGCGCGCGTTGGTCGCTTGCCAAGCAGCGGGCCCGGCCGATAGCTTGCGGTGCGATTCCGGAGCGGGGACTTCCCCCCGCCCGGGAGCCGACCGCGCCCGTCCGACCCCATGCTGACCCTCGCCAATCCCGCCGGCCTCTGGGCACTGCTTGGAATCCCGGCGGTCCTGGCGATCCATTTCCTCCAGCGCCAGGCGGTCATCCTGCCCATCTCCACCCTGTTCCTGCTCGAGAAGACGCAGCGCGAGTCGGCCAGCGGCCGGCGCTTCGACCGGTTGATGAACTCGGTGCCGCTGTGGATGCAGCTGCTCGGCGTGCTGCTGCTCACCTGGCTGCTCGCCGAGCCGCGCTACCAGGTCGCCCGCAGCACCCAGCGGATCGCCGTGGTGCTCGACTCGTCGGCCTCGATGTCGGTCTTCGCCGAAACCCTGCGCGGGGAGCTCGCCGAGGCACTGCCCGAGGTCCAGGGCGCCGCGGCCGCGGTCGAGCTGACCCTCCTCGAGAGCGCCTCGCGGCGCGAGCGGCTCTACTCCGGGGCCTCGATCGAGGACGCCCTCGCCGCGCTCGACGGCTGGCAACCCCGCGACGGCCTCACCGACCCCGCGCAGGCGCTGCGCCTCGCCCGCTCGCTGGTCGGCCGCGAGGGCGTCGTCATCTACGCCACCGACACCCCGGTCGAGGGCGCCCCCTACGACCCGCTGGTCCTCGCGCTGGGCGAGGAGGTCGACAACGTCGGCATCACCGGGGTGAACTTCACCCGCGACGGCGACACCCCGGTGTGGACCTGCCTGGTGAAGAACTACGGCAGCAGCCCCGCCAGCCGCGAGTGGTGGCTCGAGTTCAGCGACGGCAAACGGACCCGGCCCGAGGCCTTCGAGGTCGAGGCCGGCGGCATCACCGCGCTCTCCGGGGCGCTGCCCGACGACGACCGCCGCGCCCGCCTCGTCCTCGACGGCGACCGCTTCGCCCTCGACGACGTGATGCCGATGCAGGTCCCGAGGCCCAAGACGATCGGGCTGTTCTCGGCCACCTCGCCCGCCTTCGCCGAGCTGTCCGCGCGCCTGCTGGAAACCTTCGACGCCACCGTGCCGAGCGACGATGCCGCCGCAGCCGACCTCTCGCTGGTTTCCTACGACCCGCTCGACCCGGTCCTGCCGCAGGGCCATGCCGTCGTCTTCGTGCACGACGCGACCCGCGGCGGGGCCTACCTGCGCGGCGGCATCGTCGCCGAGAAGCACCCGCTGGTCGACGGGCTGAACTGGCAGGCCCTGCTGGTGCGCGAGACCATCGAGCTCGAGCGCCTGCCCTCGGACGACGTGCTGGTCTGGCAGGGCGAGCGTCCGCTGGTCTTCCTGCGCCAGGCGGCCGGCTCGGCGGAGCGCCAGCTGTGCTTCAACTTCGACCTGCGCCTCTCCAACGCCGCGTCGCAGCCGGCCTTCATCGTCTGCCTGCACCGCTTCGTCGAGGGGATCCGCCAGCGCAAGGTCGCCGGCTTCGCCACCAACCTCGAGAGCGGCCAGCCGGTGCGGCTCGCGGCAAGGGCAGCACGGCCCGAAGCGGCGGGCGATGACGGGGGGTCCACGGCGGACGCGGCGGATCCCGCGGCGGACGGGGCCGCCGACGAAGCTCCTCCGGTGGCGGTCCGCTCGCTCGACCTCGCCGGCGAGACCCTCGAGTCGGAGCGCCGCGAACCCGCCGCGATCCTCACCCTCGAGGCGCCGCGCGACCCCGGCTTCCTCGAGGTCGTCCAGGGCGACCAGCGCCTGCTCACCGCGGCGGTCCACTTCGCCGACACCCGCGAGGCCGACTTCAGCCGATGCGCCACCGGCACCCGGCCCGACTTCTCCGCTGCCACCGCGGTCGAGCGCCACACCCGCGAGGACCACTGGTGGCGCGCCTGGGTCCTGATCCTCGTCGCCGCCCTGCTGGTGTCGTGGCATTTCACCAAGGAACCGAAGCGAGTGCCCGGACCGGGCGAACCCGGTCCCGCGAACCCAGCCCCCGCCGCCGACTGACACCCCATGAGCTTCGAATCCCCGGAATGGTTCCTGCTGCTTCCCGGCGTCCTGCTGCTCGGGTGGCTGTGGCGCGACCTGCGCCTGTTCTCGCCGCTGCGGCTCACCCTGCTCGTGCTGGCGACCCTGTGCCTGGCGAACCCGCGGATCGAGCTGCAGGAGGACTCGCTCGACCTCTGGGTGCTGCTCGACCGCTCCGACTCGACCGAGGACCTCGTCGACGACGGCCTGCCCGAGTGGAAGCGCCTGCTCGAGGATGCCAGGCCCTCGCGCCGCGACCGCCTGATCTTCCACGACTACGCCGCCGAGATCGTCGAGAGCGGCACCGACGGCGCCCGCTTCACCGGCTCGCGCAAGCTCACCCGCACCGCCCTCGCCCTGTCGCACATCGCGGCGCTCGCCGAGGAGGACCGCCCCTCGCGGGTCCTCGTCTTCACCGACGGCTTCGCCACCGAGCCGCTCCACGAGGCGGCCGACCAGCTGGAGAAACGCGGCATCCCGCTCGACTTCCGGCTGATCCGCGACGAGACCCTCGACGACTTCCGCGTGTCGCGCATCGACCTCCCGGTCCGCGTCCAGGCCGGCGAGCCGTACCTCTTCGCGGTGACCGTGCGCGGCTCGCAGGACATCGAGGTCCCCCTGGTCATCCGCCGCGCCGGCCGCAAGCTCGCCGAGACCTCGGTCAAGCTCGAGAACGGCGTCGGCCGCGCCGAGTTCACCGACCGCATCCCGGTCACCGGCTCGTTTGAATACGAGGCCGAGGTCATCGCCGAGGTCGACGCCCACCCGGGGAACAACCGCAACTCGCGGTGGATCGAGGTGGCCGGCGGCCCGCGCGTCCTGCTGGTGACGCGCTACACCGACGACCCGCTCGCCCGCGTCCTCGGCTCGCTCGACTTCACCGTCGACGTCGAGACCGAGTCGATGGACCTCGACCCCGGCCGCCTGTCGGGCTGCCGCGCGGTCATCCTCAACAACGTCCCGGCCCATGAGATGCCGCAGCCCTTCCTCGATGCCCTCGACTTCTTCGTCCGCGAGCAGGCCGGCGGCTTCCTGATGGCCGGTGGCAAGCACTCGTTCGGCTCGGGCGGCTACTTCGAGTCGTCCATCGACCCGCTGCTGCCGGTGTCGATGGAGCTCAAGAACGAGCACCGCAAGCTCGCCGTCGCCCTGGCCATCGTGCTCGACCGCTCGGGATCGATGTCGGTCAACGTCGGCGGCGGCGGGCAGACCAAGATGGACCTGGCCAACTCGGGCGCGGCCAAGGCGATCGAGCTGCTCGGCCAGCTCGACCAGGTCTGCCTGTTCGCGGTCGACAGCCAGCCGGAGACCGTCATCCCGCTGAGCCACGTGCGCAACAACCAGGACCAGCTCATGGCCCGCGCCCGCAAGGTGCGCTCCCAGGGCGGCGGCATCTTCGTCTACGAGGGCCTCAAGGCGGCGTGGGACGAGATCAAGGACGTCGAGGTCGGCACCAAGCACATCATCCTGTTTTCCGACGCCGCCGACTCCGAGGAGCCGGGCGACTACAAGCGCCTGCTCGCCACGATGAAGAAGGAGGGCTGCACGGTCTCGGTGATCGGGCTGGGCACCCGCGCCGACGTCGATGCCAAGCTGCTCGAGGAGATCGCCAAGCTCGGCGACGGCCGCGTGTTCTTCTCGGACCGGCCGATGGACATCCCCCAGATCTTCGCCCAGGAGACGGTCACCATCGCGCGCTCCGCCTTCATCGACGACCCGGTCGGCGCCCAGCCGACGGGACGCTGGGCCGAGGTCTCACCCAAGCCGATCGAGTGGACCCCGCGGGTCGGCGGCTACAACCTGTCCTACGCCCGCGAGGATGCCACCACCTCGCTGGTGACAACCGACGAGTACGTCGCCCCACTGGTCGCCCACGCCCGCCGCGGCCTGGGCCGCACGGCGGCGGTTTCCTTTCCGCTCGGCGGCGAGCACTCCGCGGAGATCCGCGACTGGGACGGCTACGCCGACTTCACCCAGACGCTGACGCGCTGGCTGATGGGGCTCGACCTGCCTCCCGGCATCGGCCTGCGCCACCGCCTCGACGGCAGCCGGCTGACCCTCGACCTGCTCTACGACCCGGCATCGTGGGGCGACCGCCTGGCGGCGCGTCCGCCGCGGCTGCGGCTGATGGAGACGGGTGCCGGGGCGACTCCCTACGACGTGCCCTGGAAGCGGATCGAGCCTGGCCACTTCTCGGTGACGCGTGACCTCGATCAGGGCAGCGTCGTCCGCGGCGCGATCCAGGTCGGGCCGCACGCCCTGCCCTTCGGGCCGGTCACCGTGGGTTCCTCGATCGAGTGGGCCTTCGATCCCGAGCGGCTCGCCGAGCTTCGCGCCGTGGCGGTGCAAACCGGCGGCCGCGAGCTCATCGACCTCTCCAAGGCCTGGGTCCGCCCGCCCTTCCGCCACGAGATCCCGCTGCGCACCTGGCTGGTGCTTGCCCTGCTCGTCGGCCTCGTCGCCGAGGCCCTGGTCACGCGCACCGGATGGAAGTTGCCGCTGCCGGCGCTGCCCCGGCGCCAGCGCGCCCCGCGCGAGCGCCGCCCGTCCCGCAAGGCGAAGACCGTGGAGAAGCGCGGAGAAACCCGCCCCGCCCCGCCGGAGCCCGCCCCTCCCCCGCCGGCCGCCGCCGCGGAAAGCCAGCGCCGCTCACGCTACCAGCGTGCCAAGGACCGCAAGTAGCCCGGCTCGCCCTTCCCACTCATCACCCGCCCCCGGCAAAGCCGGCCCATCGGACCGCGGGCTTCAGCCCGCCCCGAGGATCGGCTTCGCCCGTCCTGCACCACCCGAGCCCGACCGAAGTCGGCGCTCCGATCCACCACCCCCGGCTACCGGCTACTTGCTACCGGCTACCGGGCCCGGCGGATGGCGTGGCAGACGGCGGGAAAGATCTGCTTCTTGCGGCTGACCACGCCCGGCGCGCGGTAGAGCCGGTCGTCGACGCGCTCGTACGGCAGGGCGGCGATCATCCGCGGGTTGCCGGCGGCGAGGATCAGGCTGTCGTGCTTGCCGATGTCGGTCACCGCCAGCACCGCGAGGTCGTAGCGGTGCTTCGCGACCAGCCGGTCGAGCTCCGCCTCGAGCGCCTCCCGCCTGCCCTCGAAGGCGCGCAGGCCGAGCTCCTCGACCTGGGCGATGGTCAGGCGCACGCCGTCGTCGTCGAACTCCTTGCGGTCGGCATTGAGGATCTCGTCGGGACTCCCGCTGCCGAGCAGCGAGCCGACCGCGAAGAACTCCGCCTTGAAGGCCTCCGGGTCGATCCCGGCCAGGTTGCTCAGCCACTCGAGCATGTCGCGGTCGAGCGGCGTGGTCGTCGGCGAGGTCAGGCACAGGGTGTCGGAAATGATCCCCGCACACAGGCACATCGCGACCCCGCGGCCGGGCTCGAGGTCGCGGTGGGCGAACTTGCGGGCCACCAGCGTCGAGGTCGACCCGACCGGCTCGTTGAGGAAGCGGATCGGCTCGCGCGACACCAGGTCGCCGGCCAGCCGGTGGTGGTCGATCACCTCGACGATGTGGCACTCGTCGATCCCGCGCACCGCCTGGGCGTACTCGTTGTGGTCGACCAGCGCGATCCGCGTCCGCGGCGGGTCGACGAAGTCGGACTTCGACAGCACGCCGACCATCGACCCGCTGACGGGGTCGACCACCGGGAACAGGTCCTGCCCCGACTGGGCGAGCCCCTTGCGCAGCACCGAGATCGCGTCCTGCTCGCTGACCTTCTGGAAGTCGGTCTCCATCACGTGGCGCACCGAGCGCGAACAGCGGATCAGCGCCGTCGAGCTGGCCGTGTCGTGGCTCACCGTCAGGATCACCACGCCCCGCTTCTCGGCCAGCTTGATCATCTCCGGGTCGACCTGGTTGCCACCGGTGACCAGCAGCGCCCGGGCACCGTGGTCGATGGCGTAGTGGTGGACCACCGGGCGGTCGCCGCAGACCACGAGGTAGCGGCCGATGTTGCCCTCCTCGGTCGCCTTGCGCAGGCGGCGGTCGATGGTGGCCTGCGACGAGGCGCCGACCAGCGTGATCAGCCGCTCCTCGAAGCCCTCGTCCGGCAGCGGCGTGCCGTGGACCTCGGCGTTGAGGGTCGCGGCGATCTTCGCCAGCGAGGCCTCGATCGTCCGCACCGCCAGCCCGGTCGCGTCACCCGGCGGAACCAGCAGTTCGAGCAGGTCGAGGTAGCGCAGGATGCCGATCACCCCCCCGTTTCCGCCGGTCACCGGCACGCAGCGGACGCCGCTGGCGAGCATCTGGCGGTAGGCGTCGAGGAAGGTGTCGTTTTCCTCCACCTGGACCACCTCGCGGTGGCAGATCATTCCCGCGGTCGGGCGGACGTCGGTGACCAGCACCGGCTCGGGAAGCCCCGCCTGTTCGAGCACCCAGGCGGTGCGCGGCGGCACCTCGCCGCAGCGTGCCGCCACCGCGTCCTCCTCGCCGGTCGCGCGCAGCAGGGCGGCGTGGCCGATCGCCGAGCAAATCGCATCGGTGTCCGGGTTGCGGTGGCCGATGACGTAGAACGGCAGGCTGCGCGCGGAGCTCTCCATGACGGCAAGAGGTCGTACGCGACCGGGCCGGAGTCGGCAAGCGGGAGTCGCCGGCTTCGTGCTACATCCTCTCGGGACAGCGGATGCCGAGCAGGCCGAGGCCGTGGTCCAGCACGCGGGCACTCGCCTCGCACAGCGCCAGGCGGCTCGAGCGCGCCGGTTCCTCCGCCTTGAGCACCGGACAGGCCTCGAAGAAGGAGTGGAAGGCCCGCGCCAGCTCAAGCAGGTAGTTCGCCAGCAGGTTCGGACGGTGGTCGTCGAGGACCTGCGGCACGACCTCGCCGTAGCGCACCAGCAGGCGGGCGAGGTGGACCTCGGCCGCCTCGCCGATCACCAGCTCGACGCCGGAGGGGTCGAAGTCGGCGTCGAGCTTGCGGAAGATCGAGCGGATCCGCACGTGGCTGTACTGCAGGTAGGGCGCGGTGTCGCCCTGCAGCGCCAGCATGCGGTCCCAGGAGAACACGTAGTCGGTCATGCGGTGCTGCGAGAGTTCGGCGAACTTGACCGCGCCGATGCCGACGGTCTCGGCCACCTCGGCGGCCTCGTCGGCCGGCAGCTCCGGGTTCTTCTCGGCGATCACCCGGCCGGCCCGCTCGACCGCCTCCTCGAGCACGTCGGTCAGCTGGACGTTGTCGCCCGAGCGGGTCTTCATCAGCTTGCGGTCCTCGCCGAGGATCGAGCCGAAGGCGACGTGGTGGAACTCCGCCCGCTTGCCCCAGCGTTCCGCCGCCTGGAAGATCTGGCGAAAATGGAGCTGCTGCGGCGCGCCGACGACGTACCAGATCTCGTCGGCCGACCACTCGTCGATGCGGTACTCGATCGTCGCCAGGTCGGTGGTGGCGTAGAGGAAGCCGCCGTCCGCCTTGCGGATGATCGCCGGGTTGTCGGACCAGCCGTCCTCCCGGTGGATGCGGAAGGGGTCCCGGTCGTCCGGCAGCGAGCCGTCGGAAAAGATGCACACCGCACCCTCGCTCTCGCGGGCGAGGCCCGCGGCGAGGAACTCCCCGACCAGTCCGGCCAGCCGGTCGTTGTAGAAGCTCTCACCGAGCCAGTGGTCGAAGCGGACGTCGAGCCGGCCGTAGATCTTCTCGAGTCCCTGCTTGGAGAGCTCGACGCAGCGCTGCCAGATCCGCGTGTTCTCCGCGTCGCCGGCCTGCAGCTTGACCAGCTCCGCCTTGCAGGCCGCGAGGATCGCGGGATCCTCCTTGGCGCGGGCGTTGACCTCGCGGTAGACCCGCAGCAACTCGGGGATCGGGTCGGCCTCGAGCGCGGCCTCGTCGACCAGCGTCTTCCAGCCGTGGAGGATCATGCCGAACTGGGTGCCCCAGTCGCCGATGTGGTTGTCGGTGACCACGCGGTAGCCCACCGCGCGGGCGATCCGCGCCAGGGCGTCGCCGATGAAGGTCGAGCGGATGTGGCCGACGTGCATCGGCTTGGCGATGTTCGGCGCCGAGAAGTCGATCACGATCGTCCGGCCGTCGCCGCGATCCGGCAGGCCGAGCCGGGGGTCGCCAAGCAAGCCCGAGACCGCCGCCGCGAAGGCCGCGGGAGCGACGTGGAAGTTGATGAATCCGGGGCCGGCGATCTCCGCCCGGCCGAGGTCGCCGAGGTCGAGCGCGGCGACCACCTCCTCGGCCAGCTGCCGCGGGTTGCGCCGCTGCTGCTTCGCGAGGGCCATCGCGGCATTGCTCTGGTAGTCGCCGAAACGGAGGTCGGCCGCGGGCAGGACGCGCCCATCGACCTCCTCGCCGAGGACTTGCTGCAGGGCGGCCGCGAGGCGCGACTCGAGTTCCTCAAGAATGCTCATCGTGGTGGGGCGCGGGGTCTGGCGGGGTCCCTCAGGCGGTGCTCTTCGGTGCCCGCCCGGCGAGGATCTGCTGGATCTCGCCGCGATCCTCGGCCACCGCGAGCCGCTCGCGCACCTCGCAGTTGGTGAACATCTTGGCGATCGCCGCCAGCGTCTGGAGGTGCAGGTGGTAGTCCTTCTTCGGCACGATGAAGAGCACCACGAAGTGGACCGGGGCGTTGTCGAGGGCCTCGAAGTCGATCCCCTCGTGCGAGCGCCCGAAGACGGCGGCGACCTTCTCGACCTTCTCCGAGAAGGCATGGGGGATGGCCACGCCGTAGCCGATGCCCGTGCTGACCTGCTCCTCGCGTTTCTTCAGCGCCTCGAGCAGCTCCTCGCGCAGAGCGGCGTCCAGCCGGCCGATCCCGACCAGGTGGTCGACCAGTTCGACGATCGCCTCCCAGTGGGACTCCGACGACATGTCGAGGACGATCTGTTCGGGGGTCAGAAGAGTGGCAAGCTTCATGAGAATGGCGATGCCCGCGGAACCCGTGGGCAAGCGAAGCGGGCGGGACGCGTAACGGGCTGAGTCCCAATTTGCAAGTGGCGAATCCGGATCGACCCGGCCGCCCCTGCCCGGGCGCCCGGGCCTGCCCCGCCGCCCGCCCCCCGGGGCTGTCACACCCGCGGCCGGTGCCCGCCGCTTGGCGCTTGCCGCCCGGCCCGCGACAAACCTAGCCTGCCGTGTCGATGCACCGCCTGATTCGTCCAACCGCCCTGGCGCTCGCCGCCATCCTGCTCAGTCAATGCGCCGGCCCGATGGGGGCGGGCAACCTCGGCGGCCCGACCATCGAGGAGCGCAAGGCGCAGATCGCCAGCGAGCCGACCGGCGACTTCTATTACGGCCGCCGCTACTACGTGAAGAAGACCCGCTTCTGGGGCTACCTCCGCCGGCCGCGCCAGTCGTGGGACAAGGCCAAGCTGGTCATCCTGCGCGAGGACAAGAAGCGGGCTCCCGACCGCCTGCCGGAGAACGGCCCGCCCGGGCAGCGCTACGGCTTCGACCAGAACTACGAGTACCGCCTGCGCGGCTACTACACCGGGGACCAGGCCTACGATCCCAACAGCAACCAGTTCCTGCCCGAGTTCATGCTCACCGGCTACGAGGTCGTGAACCGCCAGCCCGGTTGGATCTTCCGGCCGGACGACCGCTACGATCCCTTGCGGATCACGCTCTATCCACGCTAGTTTCCCCCGATGGCCAAGCTCCCACATCAGCGGGGAAACCGCCGCGGAAACCCGGCCGGCCCGGTCCAGCGGAACGTGATGGCCGATGCCGAGCCGGTCGGCCCGGTCAGCCGCATGGGGCGGGTCAGCAAGCGCCGCCCCGGCGAGCGGCGCACGGGGGTCCGCCGCAAGCGGATCAAGCGGAAGAAGGCGAAGACCAATCACTCGGCCGCCTGGCTGGGCCGCATCCTCGTCATGCTGGCGCTCGCCATCGCGGTGACGATCTCCATCGCCATCTTCCAGGCCGTGACCCAGAAGAAGGAGGCCGTCGCCGGCGACGCCGATGACTACTCCTCGACGCCGCTGTTCAGCGAGGCGCAGACGATGCGGGTCGTCGAGGCGGCACTGGCGGCCAAGCAACCGGGCGACCTGTCCGGCCTCCTGCGCAGCGGCGAGCTGCCGGACGCCGCGACCTTCGAGGCCCTCCTTGCGTTGGCCGCGCGGGTCGACCCCGATCGATCGCTGCGCTGGCTCGGCCCGCTCGACAACCAGGTCCAGTCGCCCCACGCCGTCCGCATCCCGCTGGATCACAAGCAGACCCGCCTCGCGCTGGTGCTGCCGGACGCCGAGGGCCACGCGCTCCTCGACCTGCCGGCGCTGCTCGGAAGCAGCAGCCGCCCGTGGGACGAGGTCACCAGCGAGGAGGGCCTGAGGTCCACCCTGCGGGCCTTCGCCGCCGAGGACCACTTCTACAATTTCTACTACCCCGAGTCGGAGTGGATTTCCTACGCCCTCCACGATCCGGACCACAAAACCAGCTTGGCTGGCTACGTGAAGCCCGGCAGCCCACAGCACCTCGCCATCAAGGCGACGCTCCAGCGGCTTGAGATCGCCGCCGAGGACCAGCTCGAGGCGATCGAACAAAAGGACCCACTGGGACGCACTCGCTTCGACGAGATCCACGCGCGGGTCACCGTCGAGGTCACCCGCCACGAGCCGGCCGAGCCCAACCAGGTCGAGATCACCCGGGTCCTCACCGATGACTGGGCGCTGCACGCCGAGCCCCTCGAGGAGATCCTCGCCGAGCGACGCGCAGGAGCGGACTCGGACTCCGGCTTGGACTCGGAATAAGAAGCCTTCCTTTGGGCAACAGGCTTCCTTGGCTTACCTCCTGGAGCCGCGACGGGCCACGAGGCTGGCGCCAGGCGACCACTGGTCAACCGCCTGGCTCGTTGGCCGGCCTCCTGGTCGAGGCCGCGAGATCACCCGTAGGAGGCCTCGACGCGCTGGGCGACGTCGCGGTAGCCGTAGTCGACCTCGTAGATCTCCTTGAAGCACTCGAGCGCGGCCTCCTTGTCGTCCATCTGGTCGTGGATCAGGCCCTTCTCGTAGAGGATCTCCTTCTTGGTGTTGTCCATGCCGACCAGGTCGCCGAGGGCGTCCTCGAGCTGCTTGGCAGCCATGTCGTACATGTTCTTCGCCTTGAAGGTCATGCCGAGGAGAAGCAGCACCTTCGACTGGATGTGCGGGTTCCGCTTGGCCTGCTGGAGGTGAGGAATCGCGCCGCTGTAGTCGCCGGCATTGTAGAGCGCCTGGCCGAGCTCGTAGCGCAGCACCGGGTCGGTCGGGTTCTGGTCGACCCGCCGGGTGGCGTCCTCGACCGCCTCCTTGCGGCGCTCCTGCTTGCGTTCCTCCAGCGCGGCCTTGACCTCCGGGTCGTCCGGGTTCTCGGCCGCGCGGGCTTCCAGGTCGCTCATCTCCCGCTCCTTGAGCAGGTCACCCATCTTGTCGACCTTGGTGCGCAGGGCGACGTCGCCGTTGCTCAGGCTGAAGGCCCACTCGTAGAAGGACTTGGCGTTCTCCCAGTCCTCGAGTCGCTCGTAGGCTCCCGCCAGGTCCTTGACCACCTGGAGGTTGTTGGTGTCCTCGTTGTACTTGAGGACGAGCCGGTCGCGACGCTCCTCGAGCTGCTCGCGGGTCATGCCGGTGCGGGACTCCTTGTCCATCTCCTCGGCCTCTCCCTTGTTGCGCAGGAGGCTCTTCATGTCGCTCTCCTCGCTCCAGTTCTGCTTCTGCATCGAGGCCCGCGCCGTGGCGTCCTTCTCCCCCTTGATCGCCACCGAGTCGGTCGGGTCGTGCTTCAGCACGTCGCGGTAGACCTCGGCCGCCGCCATCGAGTTCTCTCGGGAGAGGTAGAAGTCGGCCAGCTTGTGCATGTGCTTGGTCGACTCGGGGTGGCCCTTGCGGACGGTCTCCAGGGCGAAGGCGGCACTTTCCTCGAGCTCCATCGCGAGAAGGGCGTCGTGGAGGACGTCATTGAGCTCGGGGCTGTAGGGGTTCTTCTCGAGCTCGGCCTCGATCGCCACCACCGCGGCGGCCGGGTCCTTCTTGATCTGGCCGGCGAACTTCATCGTGCCCACCCCGCCGGTCTTGATGCCGAAAATCTTCTTCGCCTCCTTGGGACCGCCGCTCGCCGCCGCCTCGCACTTGCGGAGCACCTTGCGCCCGTCGAGGAAGCCCGGGTTGTCCTTGAGGATCGATTGCAGCAGCTTGATCGCGTAGCCGTGGTTGTGGGTCTGCACCGCGCTCATGGCCTTGAGCCACAGGGCCTTCACGTTCGGGTCGAGTTCCGCTTCGGTAATTTCGGGCATGGGTCGGTCGGGACGAAATGGTTCAGCCACCCGCAGTTCGCGCGGGCGGGACCGAAAAAATGCTCGTGGGACCCGGGCTTGGCAAGCCCCCGGTGTGGATGCGGCGGGACCCTTCCGACGAATCCCCCCGCCCGGACGGCATCCGGACGGGATCCATCGTCCCCCCGGCCACCGCCGGGGACCCTTGCGCGGCCGGCCGAGGTCCCCTCGATCGCCCGTCCACGCCCCGTCCGACCCCGGGGAGGCGCCATTCACGCCTCCCCCACCCGCGGGCCTGGGTCGATCCGGCCGCGGTGCGGATTCAGCGTCGGAAGGGCGAACCGGGGCGGCCCTTGATCAGGTCCCGCTTCACTTCCCTCTCGTCGACCGGAATCGCCGCCGGGTAGTCGCCGGAGTAGCCCTTGGAGCCGACCACGGTGTCATCGACCGCCCCCCGCTGCGGCAGCACGTCGGGACCGGCCGAGAAGTCGCGCGCCTCGGAGGAGACCGAGTAGCGGTTGTCCATGTCGACCTGGGAGTCGTAGAGCGAGGCCGGGTCGTCGACGATGCGCGGCTGGATGAAGATCATCAGCTCCTGGCGGTCGTCCTCGGTCGAGGTGGTCGAGAACAGTTTGCCGAGGCCCGGGATGTCACTGAGGAGCGGAATGCCCGACACCGACTCGCGGATCGTGCTGCTGATCAGGCCGCCGAGGACGATCGTCGAGCCGTCCGGCACGGTGACCGTGGTGAGGACCTCGCGGCGCCCGATCGTCGGCACCTCGCCGACGCCGGTGATGTTCTGGCTGCCGATGACCTCGTCGTTGAGCAGCGCGATCTGCAGGGTGACGTCGTCCTCGGAGTTGACCAGCGGGACCACCTCGAGGCTCAGCAGGACGTCCTGGTACTCGATGTTGGTGCTCTGGCCGGTGGCGCCGCTGTTGAAGGAGTTGGTCGGCACGGCGATGCGCTGGCCGGCGGAGATCACGCCCTTCTGGTTGTTGCCGGTGAAGATCGTCGGCCGCGACATGACCTTGAAGCGCGAGTCGGCCTGCAGCGCGTTGACGATGACGTTGAAGTTGTTGCCGATGTTGCCGTAGATCGACAGGCCGGCTCCGGCCAGGCTGCCGGGGTCGAAGACGCTGCCGTCGAGCGGCACCAACGGGAACAGGCCGCCGCCGCCGCGGCCGGCCGTGTCCTCGCCGTCGCCGACGCCGTCGCCCGAGAGCGTGCGGGCGAAGTCGACGCCGAAGTCGAAGTCCTCGCCGAGGGCGAGCTGGCCGAAGACCGCGGAAATCATGACCTGCTCCGACTTGACGTCGATCTGGTCGAGCAGGTTGTTGATGATCTCGAGGCTCGCCGGCGGGCCCTGCACGACGAGCGAGTTGGTGATGTTGTCGGCGACCAGCAGGGTGCGGCCGACCAGCACCGCCTCCGGTGCGCTGTTCACGGTCGGGGTCTCTAGCGTGTTGCCGACGTTGCCGCGGTTGCCGGCGAAGTTGCCCCCGAGGTTGCCGGATCCACCGAACTGGTTGTTGCCACCGAACTGGTTCGTACGATTGTTCTGGTTCGTCCGCCCGGTGGTCCGCCCGGCGGCCGCACCGCCGACCCGCGTGCTGCCCCCTGCCGTCCCCTCTCCTCCGGTGCCCGAAAACGCCCGCAGGAGCGCCTGTTCGGCGACCGGCAGGAACTCGACGACCGACAGGAAGCGCAGCTTGCGGCGCAGGTAGTTGCGCGAGTCGCTCTCGGTGTCGAACTCGCGCACCAGGCCCTCGACGAAGACGATGTCGATCGGCCGCCCCATCGCGAAGATGCGGTTGGTGCGGGTGTCCGGCACGATCTGGATCGGGATGTCCTCACCGGCACCGCCGGATTCTCCACCACCGGCGGCACCGGCGGCCGCGGCCGTCCCCGGCGCCCCGCCGCCCGAGGTGGGAACGCCGCCGGCAGGCTGCCGGCCCTGGACCCGCTGCAGGCCCGCCGAGGTGGTCTGGCTCTGCTGTTGGGTGTTGAGGATCTCGTTGAGCAGGTCGGAGAGCTCCTGGACGTCGGCATACTGGACGCGGATGAAGCGGGTGGCGACCTGCTGCGAGGGCACGTCGATCGTCTCCTGCAGGTCGATCAGCGTCCGGATCAGCGAGGTCTTCTCGGTGATGACCACCGCCGAGGCGTTCGGCACCGGGGCGATCGAGCCGTAGGGCCCGAGCTGGCCGACGATCTGGGTGAAGGTCCGCACCACCTCCTCGGGCTTGATGAACTTCAGGTTCATCACGTAGGAGACGACGACATCCTCCTCGGGAAGGTCGGCGGAATCGATGATGACCGGGAGGCCCTGGTCCTTCGGGTTGTTGCCCGAGGCGACCACAAGCACCTCGTGGTTGGCCATGTTGACGTCGGGCACGAAGACGAAGCCCTCGATCAGGGCGGCCTTGCGGAGCAGCTGGGCGGCTTCGGCATAGGTCATCCGGCCACGCTGGACGAAGCGGAATTCCTGCTGCGCGGCGGCCACGCTGACCGTCACCCGGCGCCCGGTGAACTCGCGGTAGAGCTCGGCGAGCTCCTCGCCCGTCAGCTTGGGAAACAGGGTCTGGTCTTCCCGGGTCATCCGGTTGCCAAGCTCGCCATCGGCACCACCCGCCGCACCGGGAACGGGGCCGGTTTGGGGAATGTCCGGGGGATTCTGGCCCGGGGCCAGGAGGGTGAGCGCGAGGAGGAAGAAGATCGATCGGAACATGTCGGAGTCGGACGGGAAGAAGGGAGGAGACGGAGTCGGCGGTGTCTTGCGGTTTCTGGCGGTGTCGGTGGCAGACGCGGACGGAAAGGACTACTGGCTGGGCGGGGTCACCACCCGCGGGCGCGGGCGGCGGCGGTTGTTGTTGTCGTTGTTCCTGCGGTTGTTGTTCCCCCGCTGGTTCTGGGCGGCCTGCTTCTGTTGGCCGGGCTTGGCGGCAGGGGTGGCCGGCTTCACCTTGAGCAGCGCTTCCTCGAAGGTGACCGATCCGGTCCTGCTGCCGGTGCGCAGGACCACCTCGGTCTCCTTCCAGTTCTTGTCGGACCACTTGACCTCCTCGACCTGGAACACGTTGTCCTTGGCACCCGGACGGAGGACGACCTTCTCACCGGCCTTCTTCTTGTTGAAGAGGATCACGTAGTAGCCGTCGTTGAGCCGCGACACGCCACCGAGG
>JAUIJB010000017.1 GCA_030430455.1 Verrucomicrobiia bacterium
CCATGAAGCGGTCGATCGCCTCCTGCCCGACAACCGTGCCGGTCGGGTTGTTCGGGTTGGCGATGAACACCAGGCGGGTCGCCGGGGTGATGGCGTCCGCCATGGCGTCGAGGTCGTGCACGAAGCCCGGATCGGGCACCTCGACGTAGCGGGCGCCGAAGAGGGTCGCCATCAGCTTGTAGACCACGAAGGCGTGCTCCGCGGCGATCAGCTCGGCTTCGCGGTTCAGGAAGACGTGGCAGAGCAGCTCGATGATCTCGTTCGAGCCGTTGCCGAGCACCACGTTGCCGATCTCGAGCCCCTGGCGGTCGGCGATCGCGCTGCGCAGCTTGTAGCCCCCGCCGTCCGGGTAGAGGTGGGCCTGCTCCAGCGCCTCGCGCATCGCCTCCTTGGCGCGCGGCGAGGGTCCGAGCGGGTTCTCGTTGGACGCCAGCTTGACGATCCGCGACGGCTCGAGCCCGAGCTCGCGGGCGGTTTCCTCGATCGGTTTCCCCGGCTCGTAGGCAACCAGGTCACAGACGAAGCGGTTGGCGAAGGAATCGATGGCCATGCCGGACGCTAGCCGCCGCACCGCCCGCCGCAATCCCCAATCCCCCGGCCGCGTGGCCCGGACCGCGGAATCCTCCGGGCGCCGACTCAGGCCTTCGTCGCCCCGTCGGTGATCGGGCGGCCGAGCATCGACTCGTAGAGGTCGATGTACTGCCGCGCGGTGGTCTCGTGGGTGAAGCGCTCGGCGGCCTCCCGCATGACCCGCTCGCGCACCCGGCTCTTGTGGTCCGGGTTCTGGCGGTGGAAGTCGATCGCCTTGCCGATGCCCCAGCGCAGGCCGCCGGTGTCGAAATGCTGGAAGCGGAAGCCGTTGCCGGACGAGCCGTCGTCGCTCAGCGGCTCGACGCTGTCGTGGAGGCCGCCGGTGTCGTGGGCCACCGTCATCGAGCCATACTTCGGCGCGATCATCTGCGGCAGGCCGCAGGGCTCGAAGGACGAGGGCATGAAGATGAAGTCCGACGCGGCGTAGGCGCGGTGGGAGTCGGCCTCGTTGAAGTCGCGCACCGCCACCCGCTCGTGGATCTTGTGGTGGTTGACGATGTCGTAGAAGTGCCCCTGGTAGGAACCGCTGGCGACGATGGCGATCTGCAGCTCCGGGTAGGTCTCGATCATCTCGTAGAGGATCTCGGTCAGCAGCTGGCAACCCTTCTGGACGGGGTCGAGCCGCGACGGCCAGTAGAACAGGCAGGCCTCGGGGTCGACCTTGAGGCCGAGCATCTCCTGCAGGATCACCTTGTTGCGCGCCTTGCCCTCGGCGTGGTCCTCGGCGGAGAAGTGGACATCGAGCCAGGGGTCGCTCTCGGGGTCGAAGATCGCGTCCGGCGCGTTGAGGATGCCCGAAGCGCAGCCGGCGTTCTCCTTGGCCCAGAGCTCGTGGCGGATGTGGCCGGGGACGAAGTCATGGTCGCCGCCGATGACCTCGCGCAGGAAGGTCGGGCTCACCGTGTTGACCCGGTCGGCCGCGAAGATCCCGCTGGCGAGGAGGTCGACCGGCTTGGTCGAGCGGGTCTCCTCGTAGCAGCCCGGCGGTTCCTGGAAGTAGAGGTGCTGCCAGAACTCGGCGGCGTCGATCCCGCGGTCCTCGATCTGGTCGAGCATCATCCGCTCGGTGTGGATGTTGTGCACCGTGAACAGCGAGGGGATGCCGAAGCGCCGCGCCGCGGCCGGCAGCAGCCCGGTCATCCAGTCGTTGCAGTGGATCAGGTCCGGGTGGACCTCGCCGATGATGTGGTTGATCGCCTCGCGCTGGAAGGCCAGCGCGATCAGGTGGTTCTCCGCCCCGTAGACGCTCGAGCGATGGTAGAAGACACGGTCCTCGGCGAGGTGGATGCGCTGCTCCGGCAGGCTCCGGCTGACCTTCTCGAACTCGTTCTTGAAGACCTGCGCGACGTCGAGGTGGAACATCCGCCGGTAGTTCGGCAGGCCGACGTGGACGTCGGCGCCGAGGTCGTCGAGCGCCTTGACCAGCGAGGCCGAGACGTCGGCCATGCCGCCCGCCTTGGCCGACATCCGCTGGGCCAGGTTGCCCATTCCCTCCGGCAGGTAGGTGATCTCCGGGGTGATGACCAGGATGCGCGGACGCTCGTTCCGCTTGGTCGGCTGGGGCGGGTTCTGGACGGCGGATTTCAAGATGCTCTAGCAGCCTAACCCCGGCCCCAAGGGTGACGCAAGGGACAAGAGTGATTTGGGGGAAAATGACAGAGCCGCCGCGGGCCCGCCATCACTCAGCCGTAGTACGGGCGGAGCATGAAGTAGCACACCGGGCCGGTGACGGCGACGTAGAGCCACACCGGGAAGACCCGCCGGGCGAGCCGACGGTGGACGTCGAAGCGGTTGGTCCAGGCGGCGATGAAGGTCAGCAGGATGAAGGGCAGCGAGACCGCAGCGAGAACGATGTGGCTGCCCAACACGACGAGGTAGAGCGGCCTCATGAAGCCCACCTCCGCGCGCTCGGCCGGGTCGACCACGCCGTTGCCGTCGGCGTCCCCGAAGAGCGTCTCGGCGGTGGTGAAGTGGTAGGCCACGTAGCACAGCAGGAAGGCGGCCGACACGACGAGCGCGGTGGTCATCGCCGCGCGGTGCAGGCCGATCCGGCCTCGCTTGACCGCCACCACGGCCACCACCAGGGCGACCGAGACCACGCTGTTGAGAGTGGCGTTGACCGCCGGCAGGAAACCGAGGTCCCAGCCCTCGGGCAGGGCGAGCTTGAGCTCCGGCCGGCGCATCATGCCGGCCAGCAGGAGCACCACCGCGGTGAGGCCCCAGGCGACCCACCGGAGGCGGCGGGCCAGGGCGTCGTTGGCCGGCCGGGCCAGCCAGGCGGCGCGCTCGCTGCTCATGACCGCGGCGCCTCCCCCTCCGCGGGTTCCGGCTGGTCTTCCCGGAGCGCGCCGCGGATCGCCGACTCCATCTCGGCCGACAGGCGCTCGTAGAGTTCCGGGTCGCGCTGGCGCGCCTCCTCCGAGCGGGCGTCGGCGAGCGGCCACTTGCCGATGACGTTCCAGTCGCGGTCGACCACCAGGAAACCCAGGTCGTGGGCGAAGCGGCCGTGGGTCTCGATGTCGACCGGGTCGCGGCGCTCGCGGATTCGGAAGAACTTCAACTCCTGCTCGAGGTATTCGTGGGTCTTCGCCTCGTCACCGGCACTGGCGAACCACCAGCGCCCGGGATCGGCGCCGAGGGCGGCGCCGTAGTCCTTCAGGCGCTCGACGGTGTCGGTCTCGGGGTCGACCGTGATGCACACCATGTGGAAATCCTCCTCGTCCGCGAAGGTGTCGCGGATCTTCACCAGCTCGGCGCCGTTGCGCTCGGCGCACATCGGGCAGACCGCGAAGAACTGGGCGACCAGCCAGACCTTGCCCTTGAGGTCCGCAAGCGAGACCTCCTCGCCGGTCTGGTTGACCAGGTCGAGGTCGCGGCCGATCGGGAACAGCTCGCCGACCTCGGCGCGGCCCGCCTCGCTCACCAGCGGTTCCGGCTGCTCCGGCAGCGTGTCCGCGACGCCGAACATGAACCAAACGAAGACGACGGACAGGACCGCCACCGTGCCGTAGATCAAGATCACCTGCTTCTTCATGAATCTGTCTCCTCGTTACCGTCCACTGCCGCGCCCTCCCCGAGCAGGGAATCGATCGTCTCGATGAGCATGTCGCGCAGCGTCTCGACGTTGCTCTTGTCGAGGCCCTTGCTGCGCCCCTCGGCGTCCCAGTCGGCGGCCTCCTCGAAGTCGAAGTCGACCGGGCGGCGCTCGTTGAGCAGGGTGCCGTCCACCTCCCTCATCCTCACGGTCGCCTTGCGCAGGCGGCCCTCTTGGTCGATCAGCAGCAGGCTCGGGTCGTAGACCCAGCGGTCGCCCTCCTGGTGCGGCGGCACCCCGGTCTTCAGCTTGGCCAGCAGCTTGAGGACGCTCTCCTTTTCAGCGCCGGCGACCCACCACTGCGGCAGCTCGGCGCCCAGTTCCGCGGCGAAGCCCGGCAGCTCGGCCGCGGTTTCGCCCTCGGGGTCGACCGTCAGGCTGACGATCCTCACCCGCGGATCCCCCGCATAGTGGCGGGCCAGCCCGTCCAGCACCTCGCGGGTCGTGCGCCATCCCTCCGGCTGCTCGAAGCTCACCGGCGAGAGCACCACGATGCCATCGGCGTGGAGCAGGTCATCCTCGGTCAGGTCCTGCCGCGCGACCTTGAAGCGCTGCAGCAACTGGGCGTGGGCGAAGGCCGGGCGGGTGTCGTCGGCCAGTTCGGCGGCCTTGCGATTGTAGGCACGCAGGATCATCAGGCCGCCGACGACGGCGAGCGCGACCAGGATCAGCGCGGTGCGCCGCAGCTTGCGCGGGTCGCGCACGGCGGGCTCGAGATCCTGGGGCGGGGTCCTCACTGGGCTGGGGTCCTGGCTTGGCTTCTGGCGAATCTGGCGAATCTTTCGGCGGTGGGGGCCGTACGGCGGGACGGCTGCCCGGCCGCCGGGCGGCGGAAGCTAGCTCACCGCCATGCAAAGGCAAGCAATCCCAACTCGAGCGGCAGGTAGAGCAGGGTGAACAGGAACAGGCGGCGGAACGAGGCCCGCTCGCCATCGCGCATGAAGCGCCCGGCGAGGGCCGCCATGACCAGCCCGAGCAGGACGCCGCCCGCCAGCGCGAGGTGGCCGGGCAGGCCGGGGGTCCAGCCGCGCAGCCAGGGCCACAGCGGCAACAGCGCCAGCAGCAGCGAGAACAGCGCGCAAAGCAGGCCGCTGCGCCGCCCGCTCAGGTCGCCATCCGACCACATCCGGTAGCCGGCCTGCTCGTACTCCTCGCGGCACAGCCAGTTGATCGCCACGAAGTGCGGCAGCTGCCACAGGAACAGCAGCGCGAAGAGGAAACCGGCCCGCTCGTCGAGCGCCCCGCCCGCCGCGGTCCAGCCGATCGCCGGCGGCACCGCGCCGGGCACCGCGCCGATCAGGGTGTTGCTGCTGCTGACCCGCTTCAGCGGCGTGTAGATGAAGACGTAGATCGCCACCGTCGCCGCCGCCAGCACCGCCGGGATCGTCCCGGCCTTGACCGACAGGTGGATGATGCCCGCCGCCGAGAGCACCCAGCCGACGCCGAAGGCGAACAGCGGGTCCATCCGCCGCGACGGCAGCGGCCGGTCGGCGGTGCGCTTCATGCGGGCGTCGAGGTCGACCTCCATCAGCTGGTTGAAGGCCGCCGAGCCGAAGGCCGCCGCCGCCGTGCCGACCAGGGTGTGGACCAGCAGCATGGCATCGAAGCCCCCTCCCCGGCTGCCCAGCAGGAAGCCGAAGAAGGTGGTGATCAGGACGAAGAAGTTCAGCCGCACCTTCATCAGCACCATCAGGTCCTGGCGCAGCCCCGGCGCGTCGGCCCGGGCGCTGGTGTCGCCGGCGGCGTCCGCCTCGACCCCGTCGTCCACGGTGTCGTCCCCCGGGTCGTCCACCGGGTCGCCCACCGCGTTGTCTGCCTCGGCCTCGCTCATGCTGTGCCGGAAAAGAAGAAACCCGGATCCACCGCAGCGCACGGAAAAAGCCACCGGAGTGAACCCCGGCGGCGGCATCCCCGCCCTCCCCGCCCTCCCCGCCCTCCCCGCTACCTCCCCGCGGCGGGCACGCCCTCGCCGATCCGGCCATCGACGATCTGCAACTGCCGGTCGCCGAGCCCGGCGAGGCCGGAGTCGTGGGTCACCACCACCAGCGTGGTGCCCTCCTCCTCGGCCAGGCCGAGCAGCAGGTCCATGATCTCGCTGCTGTTGTTCGAGTCGAGGTTGCCGGTCGGCTCGTCGGCGAAGAGCACCGCCGGACGGTTGACCAGCGCGCGGGCGATCGCGACCCGCTGCTGCTCGCCCCCCGACAACTCGGCTGGAAGGTGATCCGAACGCTGGCCCAGGCCGACGCGCTCGAGCGCCGCCAGCGCCTCGGCGTCGGTGTTCCGCCCGGCGATCGACCCGGGCACCGCGACATTCTCGAGCGCGGTCAGCTCCGGCAGGAGCAGGTAGTTCTGGAAGACGTAGCCGATCCGCTCGTTGCGGAACGCCGCCTGGCGCCGCGGGCCGAGGGCGTAGAGGTCGGTGCCGTCGATCACCACCCGGCCCTGCTGCGGCCGCTCGAGCCCGGCCAGCGTGTAGAGCAGGGTCGTCTTTCCCGCCCCGCTGGGCCCGCGCAGGAAGACCCGCTCGCCCCGCTCGATCGACAGGTCGACCCCGTGCAGGACCTCGACCCGCTTGCGGCCGATCCGGTAGCTCCGGTGCAGGTCGTGTGCCTCGATCATCCGCCCGTTGTCTAGCCCTGTGCCGCCGGATCGGCAAAGCTTTCCATCGAGAAGGCGATCTTTGCCGCACGGTCCTCGTCCGGGAAACGCCGCGCGCGCCGCGCCACCGGCTCGAGCCGCTTCAGCAGGCCGATGCCGTTGGCCATCTGGATCGCCAGCCCGGGCCGCGCGTTCACCTCGATCATCAGCGGCCCCTTGTCCTCGTCGATCATCAGGTCCACCCCGAGGTAGCCCAGCCCGGTCATCTCGTGGCAGGTCACCGCGATCTCGAGGATCTTGTCCCAGTCCGGGATCCGGAGCCCCAGCAGCGGCACCTTGAGGTCCGGGTGCACCTCGATCGAGCGGCCTCCGCGGATCGCCCGGACGGTCACGCCGGTGGCGATGTCGATCCCCACCCCGACCGCCCCCTGGTGGAGGTTCGAGCGGCCGTCCGACTGGCGGGTCGAGGCGCGCAGCATCGCCATCACCGGGTAGCCGTGGAGCATCACCATGCGGACGTCCGGCGCCCCCTGGAAGCTGATCGCGGTGAGCACCGGCGCCGGGGTCACGCGGTATTCGATCAGCGCCACGTCGCGCCGGCCGCCGAGGCTGAACAGGCCGGCGAGGATGTTCGAGAGGTGGAAGCGGATCTCGTCGATCGTCAGGGGATTCCCACTAGGCTTGTAGTAAATCCCGTCCTCCCTGCGCGCCACGACCAGCACGCCGCGGCCGCCGGACCCGCGCGAGGGCTTGATGACGAAGGACTCGAGGTCGCCGAGGATGCGCTCGGGGCGGTTCGCGTCCCGCGGCGTCCGGACCACCCGGTAGGTCTCCGGCACGGAGATCCCCCACTCCTCGGCCAGCTGCTTGGTGCGCAGCTTGTTGTCGACGTTCTCGTAGAGCCGCCGCGGGTTGTTCGGCAGCAGGTAGCGGGCGTTGCGCATGTTGATGCCGACCACCCCCATGTCGCGGAGCTCGCGCGGGGTCCGGATCCAGCGGTGCCACCAGCGGTTCATGACGCCCCCCCGGTTTCCTCCCTCACTTCGAAGTTCCGGAAGCGGAACAGCTCGGTCAGGCGGTAGCCGGTGTAGCGGCCGAGCAGGATGATCCCGGCCAGCAGCACGAGCAGCAGCTCGGGGAAGTAGAACGCCCAGTACTGGACCTGGCGGTCGCGCATGAAGCGGTAGGCGATCACCGCGACCACCAGCGACCCGACGACCTGCAGCAGGGCGTTGCGCTTGCCCTCCTCCTCCCAGATCAGCGACATCCGCTCGAGCGTCCAGGCGAGGATGATCATCGGGAAGAGCGTGATCTTCAGGCCGTCGCGCATGCCGAGGTGCCAGCTGATGACGCTGAGCAGGATCATCAGGATGGTGACGATGACCACGCAGGCCGCCACCCGCGGGACCACCAGCAGGTTGAGTCGCGAGAGCAGGAAGCGGAAGTAGAGGCCGACCGCGGTGATCACCGAGAACATCACCAGGCCGGTCGCCGGGCGGATCTCGAGGAACGACAGCGCCAGCAGCACCGGCATGAAGGTGCCGAGCGTGGCGATGCCGATGACGTTCCGCATCAGCACCACGACAAAGGCCCCGAGCGGGATCAGCACGACGTACTTGAAGACCTGGCGCTCGGACAGCGGCAGGCCGAAGATGGTCGACACCAGCAGGCTCGAGTCGCGCAGGTCGGTGAGCTGCTCGAGCGGGACGGAGTCGACCATGACCGTGAAGCGGACGTCGGAGTTCTCGGCGCCGCCGCTGACCTCGAACAGCGCCCCGCCGCCGCGGTTCCAGACGAACATGCGGGTCGGGTCGATGGTGGACCCCGGATCATCGGGGTCGCGGACCTTCCAGTAGACGCCGTCGAAGTACTCGACCAACTGCACGGCCTCCTGGCCGCCGCGGACCTCGTCGAGCTTCACGCCGTAGGCGATCCGCGCCGGCACGCCCGCCATGTTGAGCAGGTCGATCCCGAGCAGGGTCAGCGCCCGTCGCCCGGCCTCCTCCTCGTAGTGCCTCCTCAGCAGCGAGATCTCCTGGCTCGACTCGATCGCGCGGATCTCGCGGAAGATCCCGACGAAGAGGGTGTCCGGAGACTTCGACAGCGCGCCGGCGCGCTCGATCACCCCCCGCGCGGCGCGGTCGAGGCTGCCGGTCAGGCCGGGATCCTCGGCGACGGGCGGCTTGCCGGCGTGGGGCATCGGGCCACCGCCGTCGATGCCCTGGATCGGGAAGCGGACCCGGTAGTAGAGCGCCTGGGCGCCTTCCTGGTTGTCGGCCGACCAGACCGCGGTGTAGGTCCCGCGGTCGTGCTCCGGGTTGAAGCTGTAGCCGGCCGAGCGGGAATCGTAGCCGACCTTGTCCTCGGCGGCGTTCTCGGGCACGGCGAGCCGCGCGGTGACCGGCTGTCCGGTGGCGAGGAAGGTGAGCTTGGCCTCGACCAGCCACTGGAAGGGCTTGCGCTCGACCTGCAGCGGGATCCCCAGCTCGACGTGCTTGTAGGCGGCGATGCCGCCGCCGACGAGGGTCAGCAGCACGACGACTGCCAGCAGTTTGATTCTCGACGCCATCGCGAAGTTCCGAAAGACCCTGCGCTGTGCTCAGCGCATCTCGTTCGTCTCGGCGAGGAAGGCGCGGGTCGGGTCGACCCATCCGAGGACGCTGATCGTCCGGCGGCCGAGCAGCACCGGGCTGAGCATGTTCTTGCGGTTGTTGAGGGTGAAGTCGACCTTCAACCTGCGCTCGCCGATGAGGAACTTGAGGCGCACGACCTCGCGGGTCTCCGACTCGCCGCCGGGGCTCTTGATGCGGGCGATGCGGACCAGCGGCGCCTCCATCCGCATGCGCTGGCGGTCACCATTCTCGGCGGTGTCCTCGACGACGAAGCGGACCCACTTCTTGCCGTCCCGCTCGAACAGCTCCTTCTCCGCGGTGTGGATCGAGCTGGTCCGCGCGCCGGTGTCGAGCTTGGCCTGCAGGCGCAGTTCCTGGTCGTCGCCATTGGTGATGGTGACCCATTCGCGCCAGCCGTAGATCTGGACGGGATCGGAGGAAACCGGACGCGCCACCTTGGCGGCCTCCTCGGCCTGCCGGGCTTCCTTCTTCTCCTCGGCCTCCTCGTCCTCGGTCGGCGGATCCGCGGCCTCCTCGACGGACGGTTCGGCGGACTCTTCGCCGCTCTCGTCCTGCGCCGGCTTGTCAGCCCCGGACGTCTCCGTGGCCGCGGTGTTTTCGCCCTTTTCAGCCTCCTCGGTCCGCTCCACCTTCGCCGCGTCGGCGGCTTCCTGCGCGGCGACCTGCCACCCGGCCGAAACCAAGAGACAAATCACCGCCACGATTGACGTAGGGACCCGCACACTGCCATTCACGCGGGCAGACTTTCACCTCCGGAACTTCGGAAATGCAATGGAATTCGGGAACATCGCTGCGCTGGGGCGCCGCCCTGCTCGCCCTCGCCTTCACGGGCTGCGGGCTCGACCTCGCCGCGCCGGCCGACTCGGCCACCGTCCGCACCCCGGCCTCGTGGCAGGCGGCCGGCAAGGGCCAGCACGGCCGGATCAGCGAGGGCTGGGTGGGTGAATTTTCCGACCGGCGGCTCGAACGGCTGGTCGACGAGGCCCTCGCCTATAACCGCGACCTGAAGGCGACCGCGGCGCGGATGCGCGCCGCGCGCTACGACGAGCTGGCCGGCCGCTCGCGCCTGCTGCCCAACCTCGACGCCGGCGGCGGGGCCGGGTTCTCGCTGTCGGAGAACGGCCCGCTGCTGCCGTCGAGCGAGTCGGAAAGCTACAACCTGACGCTCTCGGCCGCCTGGGAGGTCGACCTGTGGGGGCGCCTGCGCGACCTCACCGCGGCCGAGGCCGCCAACACCACCGCGGCCGAGGCCCTCTACCGCGGCGCCCGCCTGTCGCTCGCCGCCAACACCGCCAAGGCCTGGTACAACCTGCTCGCCGCCGACGCCCAGGTCGAGCTGGCCGAGTTCACCCTGAAGTCGTTCCGCAGCAACCTGCGCATCAGCGAGCGCAACTACGTTGGCACCGGCGAGGGCGTCCTCGACGTCCAGTTCGGCCGCACCAACGTCGCCGCCGCCGAGCGCGCGCTGCAGTCGAGCCGGCTCGCCCGCAACAACGCCTCGCGCGCGCTCGAGACCCTGCTCGGCCGCTATCCCACCGCGGCGCTCGAGGGCGACAGCGAACTTCCCGAGCTGCGCCGCGGCGTCCCCTCCGGCCTTCCCGCCGGCCTGCTCGAGCGGCGCCCTGACCTCGCGATCGCCCGCGCCGACGTCTACGCCAGCGCCAAGCGTGCCGACGCGGCCCGCAAGTCGCTGCTGCCCTCGCTGGTCCTCACCGGCTCCGGCGGCACGCCGGTGTCGCGCTTCGCCAACTTCCTCGACCCGGACTGGCTGGTCGCCTCGGTCGGCGCCAGCGTCGCCCAGAACCTCTTCGACGGCGGCCAGCGCGCCAACCTCGGCCGCGCCGCCCTCGAGCGCAACGACGCCGCCATCCACGACTACAGCGAGGCCGCCCTGCAGGCCTTCCGCGAGGTCGAGAATGCCCTCGACGCCGACCGCTCGCTCGGCGAGCAGGAGGCCTTCCTGCTGACCGAGGTCAAGCAGGCCGGCCTGGCCGAGAAGCAGGCCGTCAGCGACTACTCCGAGGGCATCGAGGGCGCCGACATCCTCAGCGTGCTCGAGGCACAGCGCCGCGCCACCAACGCCCGCGGCAACCTGATCAACCTGCGCAACAACCGGCTGCAGAACCGCATCGACCTGCACCTCGCCCTCGGCGGCGACTTCCGCACTCCCGAACCATCGAAATGAACGACAGCCCTGCCAGCAGCACCCCGGGTGAGGAATCCTCCGCTGGAAATCCGCCGGACCCGGGCCATCCTGCGTCCATGGTTTCCATGCTCTGGCGCATCCTGCTCCCCGTCGTCATCCTCGGCGTGGGCGCCCTGGTGATGTGGCGCGTCGGCCAGCCCTTGGAGCCGCCCACCCCGGAGCACCGCCCCGCCCAGCGCCTCAAGACCGAGGTCACCCAGCTGCATTCCGGCCCCTACCAGGTGACCCTCGAGAGCCAGGGGGTGGTCCGCGCCCACCACGAGACCACCCTCACGCCGCTGGTCGGCGGCACGGTCGTCCGCATCGCGGACTGCTTCGAGGACGGCGCCTTCTTCGCGGAGGGCGAGGTCCTCGTCGAGCTCGACGCGGCCGACTTCAGCGCCGCCGTCGCCACCGCCGAGTCGAGCCTCGCCCGCGCCCAGGCCGCGATCGCCCAGGAGGAGGCCCGCGCCAAGCAGGCCCGCCGCAACTGGGAGGACCTCGGCTACACCGAGGAGCCCTCGGATCTGGTACTACGCATCCCGCAATTGAAGGAGGCGCAGGCCAACCTCGACGCCGCCCGCGCCCAGCTCGACCAGGCCCGCCGCGACCTCGAGCGCACCAAGGTCCGCGCCCCCTTCGCCGGCCGCGTCCGCCAGCGCCTCATCGGCCTCGGCCAGTCGGTCGGCGCCGCCACCCCGCTGGGCGAGATCTTCGCCATCGACTACGCCGAGATCCGCCTGCCGCTCACCCCGGAACAGCTCGGCTTCATCGACCTGCCCTCGCGCAGCGGCGACGACCCGGTCCCGGTCACCCTCACCGACGCGCTCGGCGAGCGCGACGACCCCGACACTTGGCAGGCCCGCATCGTCCGCACCGAGGGCACCCTCGACGAGGCCTCGCGCGAGCTCTTCGCCATCGCTCGGATCGACGACCCCTTCGGCGTCGGGTCCGGCACCCCGCCGCTGAGGATCGGCCAGCCGGTGCGCGCCTCGATCGAGGGCGTGCGCCTCGACGACGTCTTCGTCATCCCGCGCCAGGCGCTGCGCGGGATCAACCTGGTCTACCTCGTCACCGACGAGCTCACCGAGGCGATGCTCGAGCGCTTCGCCGAGCGCGACGAGGAACCGCCGGTCGGCCCGGTCATCCGCCGCACCCCGATCGACCCGGTGTGGGCCACCGCCGACGTGCTCGTCGTGCGCGAAGGGCTCGAGAACGGCGACCGCCTGTCGACGACCCGCCTCCCCTACGCCCCCAACGGCGCGCCGGTCGACATCATCGAGACCCCGACCTCGGCCGCCAACGACAAGGGCGACGAGGAGTCGTGACCGGTGGCGGCGCGATTCCACCTGTTCGGCAAGGCGGATCCATGTTAGGGTCTCCGCCGATGATCCGATGACCGACCCGTTTCGAGAACCCCTCAAGAAGAAGGTGGGAGGTTCGCTTGCCAAGCGGCCTCCGCTCGAGCGCCTCGAGATGCTCCGCCTCAACGCCAGGATGCTCCGCGGAGGAAAGTGGAGACCACCCGCCGACGATGGAACCCTCGTTCGAAAAACTGTTGGTTCGGCTCGCTGAAGCCGGGATCGAGTTCATCATCGTCGGCGGCATCGCGGTCACGCTGCATGGCTACGTCCGGCTCACCGAGGACGTCGACCTGCTGGTCGATCCCTCCCCTGCCAACATCCGGGCGCTGCTCGACTGCCTCGCGACCTACGGCGAGGGCCACGCGCGGGAACTCTCACCCGACGATTTCACCGACGAGGAGGGCGCCATCCGCATCATTGAGGAGACCGAGCAGTGCCAGATCGACCTCTTCACCGTGATGTCCGGCAAGCGTTTCACCGACGTCATCGCGGATGCGTGCAACTTTGAACTCGCGGGACACCGGATTCCTTACGCCTCAAGCGAAACCTTGGTTGGCTGGAAGTCGCGCTCGGTCCGCGACAAGGACCGCCTCGACGCCCAGGCCCTGCGCCGGCTGGAAGAGGATCCGAAGGCCTTCAACTAGATCGATCCCCCCTTCCCATCTTGAACCCCGAGGACCCCTGGATCGACGCCGTCCTCGCCGGCTACCCGGAGGGCGACCCACGGAACGGGAAACGCCGCGAGCTCCTCTTCGAGGCCTCGCTGGCGAGGGGACCGCAGGAGCCCGGGACCGATGGAGCGGACGAGCCGCCGACGGTCCCCCCGCCACCGCGACGCGTGCGGGATCCGCTGGATCGTTGGGAACCGCTCTGGGACAGCAACCCGGACGACCCCGCCTACTTTGCCGAGCGCTGCCGCTTCACGCTGCCCGGGGGGAGCGACGAGGAAACGATCGCACGAGCCTTCGAGCAATTCGCGACCCTCGACCCCGGCAACGGCTACCCTCACCTGCTCGTCGCCGGAGCGCTCGCGGAACGGGCTGTCGAACGCGACAGCACCAAGCGACCGGCCAAGATGGGCGGCACCGAATGGAAGGTCAGGGACCGCAACGCCGAGTCCCGGGCATGGCGACAACTCGGCCTGGCACTCGAGTCGGATCGAATCGACCCGCACGTCCGTGAGCTCGTCGCGAGACGGCTGTCGCGGTTCCCGGCCGCGCATACTTTCCCCGATCTCGCCATGAATCGGATCTCGTTCCCCTACCAAGGAAGCCGCATCCACGGACTTGGGCCTTCACGGGGAAGCCGGGTTCTTTGCCGGGCACTCCAGGATCGAGGCGCTGGTCAAGTCCCGGTTCTCCGGCGGCACCCCACCTCCCGACGCATCCCGTCTGTGGCCGTACTCGACGCGGGCCCCGGTCGGCGACCTGGCACCGGGCCGCCTCGCCGAGCACCGGATGTTCGAAAGCCACTACTTGGCCGCCGCCGCCCTGCTTCTGTTGCTGGTCGCCGGATTGCTCGAGGTTTTCGGCGCCACGGCGCGGCATCGATTGTCGGGCCTTGCCGGCCATCTCGCAACCCTGCCCGTGCCCTCGGACCACCTGCGGATCCTCGGCCTGGGGGTCGTCCTCCCGCTCGCGGTCATCCTCGCCTGCCTCGAGATCCCCGCGCTTCATCCTCGCGAGACGACCTGGAGCCCCGGGCATGCCGCTGCGGTCCTGCTCAAGCTGGCGGCGCTCAGCGTTGACATTCCCTACCTGAGCAGCTGGATGATCGTCCGCTCGCTCGCCCGCCGCGGCGCACCACTGGGCTTCACGACCGCCACCTCCCTGCCACTTGCCCTCTGTGGCGCCCTGGCCCTCGGTGCGGGTCTTTCGGCCTGCGGCCTGTTCCACTTCCTCGACTCCTCGGGCATCCAGGAACCGGAATGGGGTTGGTCAGGTTTTTTCGGCCTCCTCGGCCTTCTCCTGCTGACGTTCCTGGTGACCTTCACGGTGTTCCTTTGGCATCCCCTCCGCCGCCTGCAGGTCGCCACCGGATCGGTCCTTCTCACCCCCTACCTCATCCTCGCCGCCGCCCTCCTCGCCCTGGGGGTCCCGGTGTACCGGATGATCGAGTCCAGCCACGTCACCAGGGCCGAAGTCGAGCGGATCGACACGCCCCTGGCAAAGCAATGGTTTGCCGGCGAATTGCAGCAACAGCAGGACTTCAGGAAGACCATCGACGACTTCCTCGCCACCGCGCCGCGGTGACCGGATGCCATCGGACCGCAGGCTTCAGCCTGCCCGAATCGCCCTTCAACTCCGCAGCGACACCTCTTGGCCGACTGCCTCCTTCGCCACGGCTTCGGCGACCAAGGAAGTCGGCGCTCCGATCGGAGGGGAGGCCGGCAACCCGCGCCATCTCCGCCCAGCCAGCGGCTCAGGATCCGCGTTCATCCGCGGCTTTCCACCCTCACCACGGCATCGGGAAGTCGCGCATGAAGGCGTGAACGCGCTCGCGCAGGGCGTGGAGCCTGGCCTCGTCCGCGCGCGCCTGCAGGCCCTCGTGAATGAAGTCGGCGACCTTCTCGATGTCGCGCTCGACCATGCCGCGGGTGGTCACCGCCGGGGTGCCGATGCGGATCCCGCTGGGCTTCATCGGCGTGCCGGTGTCGAAGGGGATCGCGTTCTTGTTCACCGTGATGCCCGCCTCGTCGAGGGCGTTGGAGGCCTCGGCACCGTTCATGTCGGGCCGCAGGTCGACCATCAGGACGTGGTTGTCGCTGCCGCCGGAAACGATCCGGTAGCCGTGCTGGGAGAGCCGCGCGGCCATCGCCTGCGAGTTCCTGACGACCTGCTCCTGGTAGGCCTTGAACTCCGGCTTCAGCGCCTCGCCGAAGCAGGCGGCCTTGGCGGCGATGACGTGCATCAGCGGGCCGCCCTGGATGCCCGGGAAGACCTGCGAGTTGATCTTCTTGGCGAACTCCTCCTTGCACAGGATGATCCCGCCGCGCGGCCCGCGCAGCGACTTGTGGGTCGTCGAGGTGACGAAGTCGGCGTGCGGCACCGGGCTCGGGTGCACCCCGGCGGCGACCAGGCCGGCGATGTGCGCCATGTCGACGAAGAGGTAGGCGCCGACCTCGCGGGCGATGGCGGCCATGCGCTCGAAGTCGATCACCCGCGAGTAGGCGCTGGCGCCGCAGGTGATCAGCGCGGGCCTGGTCTCGCGCGCCAGCCCGGCGAGCTGGTCGTAGTCGATCCGCTCGTCCTCCTCGCTCACCCCGTAGTGGGTGACCTCGTAGAACTTGCCGGAGAAGTTCGCCTTGTGGCCGTGGGTCAGGTGGCCGCCGTGGGCCAGGTCCATGGTGAGGATCCTGTCGCCCGGCTTGAGCACCGAGAAATACACCGCGGTGTTCGCCTGCGAGCCGGAGTGCGGCTGGACGTTGGCGTGCTCGGCGCCGAACAGCTCCTTGGCGCGCTCGATGGCGAGCTCCTCGACCACGTCGACGTTCTCGCAGCCGCCGTACCAGCGGCGGCCCGGGTAGCCCTCGGCATACTTGTTGGTCAGCACCGAGCCCTGCGCCTCCATCACCGCGGGCGAGGCGAAGTTCTCGGAGGCGATCAGCTCGATGTTGTAGCGCTGGCGCTTCTCCTCGGCGACGATCGCGTCGTGCAGGTCCGGGTCGGTCACCGAAAGCCGCGAGCCGGACGACTTGCAGACGCGGCGCTGGTGGCGGCCGCCCTCGAAGGACGAGTCGAAGAAGGCCTCGAGCATCGCGCAGGCGGTGCCGAAGTCGGTCGTCTTGCCGCCGAGGCAGAGGACGTTCGAGTCGTTGTGCTGGCGGGTGATGATCGCCTCGTCGACCGTGCGGACGGCGGCGGCGCGGACGTGGCGGTGGCGGTTCGCGGCGATGCAGACGCCGACGCCCGAGGTGCAGCACAGCACGCCGAAGGTCGCCAGGCCGTCGGCGACGTCGATCGCGACCTTGTTGGCGTAGTCGGCGTAATCGACCGAGTCCTTGCCGTGGGTGCCGTGGTCGCGGACCTCGTGGCCGTGGTGCCGGAGGTGCTCGACCAGCTGGTCCTTCAGTTCGACTCCGCCGTGATCGGCGCCTAGGGCGATGGTGAATTTCCGCTTCGTTTCCGTCATCAGTCGATGCCTTTCGGGGCGACCGGGAAATGGCCCAGCACGGCGCAAAGATCCACCGGAAAGTGGCCGCGGCGGGTGGATTTCCGGGGCTGACGGCCGCGCCCGGCGGCCGGCTCAGCCCTGCCAGGTCTGGTCGATGAAGGCGACGATGGTGGGGATCGCGAGGTCGAGCGCGCGGGCGGTCTCCTCGTAGGCGCCGTGGCCCATGCCGATGGGATCGGGCACGTCGGCCGCGACCCCGTGGCCGGGGATCTCGGCGAACTCGCAGACCAGGAAGAACTTGTCCTCGTGCTCCGGGAACAGCGAGATCAGCGCCTGGAGATGGCGGCCGGTCATGGCGAAGACATGGGTCGCCTCGCTGACCAGCTCCTCGCCGACCGGCTGGCTGGCGAAGCCGTCGAGCTCGATCCCGCGCTGGCGCAGGATCTCGGCGGTCTCCGGGCTCGGCGGCGAGCCCGGGTAGGCCGCCACCCCGGCCGACTTCACCTCGAAGTCGTCGCGCCCCGCCACCGCCGCCCGGAACAACCCCTCTGCCATCGGGCTCCGGCAGGTGTTCCCCGTGCAGACGAAGAGGACGGATTTCTTGGCAGCCATCGGTGCCACCATGTCCGCAGCCCCCGGGACGGTCAAGCGGGGGCGCCCGCCGGGCGGGTCGCGGCGGTGGATTCCTCTGCCCTCCGCCCCCTCCGCGGTTGCGCACAGCTTTCGGGCTTCCCCGCCCCATTCGCGCCTTGCCCCGCGGGGGGGCGGCTGGTTTCCTCCCGGCCCGCCGGCAGCCATCCTGCCCACTCCACTCAACGCCACCCCACCCCACTCCAACCGACAGAAGCCATGGCCAACAAGGAGCACACCGACCCCGCCCGGATGGAGAAGATCGTCTCCCTCTGCAAACGCCGCGGCTTCATCTTCCAGGCAGGAGAACTCTACGGCGGCCTCAACGGGTGCTGGGACTACGGCCCGCTCGGCGCCGAGCTGAAGCGCAACCTCAAGGACTACTGGTGGCGCAAGACCGTGCAGGAGCGCGACGACGTGCTCGGCATGGACGGCTCGATCCTCACCATGCAGCAGGTCCTGAAGTCGTCCGGCCACCTCGATGGCTTCAGCGACCCGATGTGCGACTGCCTGCTCTCGAAGAGCCGCCTGCGCGCCGACCAGATCGAGCCGCAGGACGGCACCGCGGTCTGGTACTCGGGCGCAAGGCTCGAGGCCGCCGGCTGGTCCACCGAGCGCCCCTTCGCGGTGCTCGTCGCGGCCGGAAAGGACCCGGACTCGGCGAGAAAGACCGCGCGCCAGTACTATGCCGGTTTCATGCCCGACAAGAAGGTCTCGCCCAAGGAGCTCGAACTGGTCGAGGACCGCCGCGAGGAGCTCACCGGCACCACCCGCTTCAACCCGGAGAACGGCTCGCTGCTGACCGAGCCGAAGGACTTCAACCTGATGTTCCAGACGACCATGGGCGCCTCGGCCGACGAGAACGACCCCAACGCGATCGCCTTCCTGCGCCCGGAGACCGCCCAGTCGATCTTCGTGCAGTACAAGAACGTGCTCGACTCGAACCGCATCAAGCTGCCCTTCGGCATCGCCCAGGTCGGCAAGTCGTTCCGCAACGAGATCAACCCGCGCAACTACACCTTCCGCAGCCGCGAGTTCGAGCAGATGGAGGTCGAGTATTTCTGCCGCCCCGAGGACGGCCTGCGGCTGACCGACGAGTGGCTCGAGGCGCGCCTGCGGTTCTACGAGGAGATCGGCGTGCCGCGCGAGAAGCTGCACATCCTCGACGTGCCCGACGGCGAGCGCGCGTTTTACTCGGAGAAGACCTACGACATCGAATACGAGTTCCCCTTCGGCGTGCAGGAGCTCGAGGGCGTCGCCTACCGCACCGACTACGACCTCGGCGTCCACGAAAAGGGCAGCGGCAAGCCGCTCGAATACTTCGACGAGGAGAGCAAGGAGCGCTTCCTGCCCCACGTCGTCGAGCCCTCGGCCGGCTGCGACCGCACCGTGCTGGCGATGATCTGCGAGGCCTTCGACGAGGAGGAGATCACCAACGAGAAGGGCAAGACCGAGACCCGCACGGTGATGCGCTTCGCGCCGCGCATGGCGCCGGTCAAGGTGGGCATCTTCCCGCTGCTCAAGAAGAACGAGGAGCAGGTCCGCATCGCCCGCGAGATCCAGCGCACGTTGCAGCCGTGGATGACCGTCTTCTACGACGAGGGCGGCGCCGTCGGCCGTCGCTACCGCCGCCAGGACGAGGCCGGCACCCCGTTCTGCGTCACGGTCGACTTCGACAGCATCGGCGAGAACGGGCCCGAGAACGAGGGCACCGTCACCATCCGCCACCGCGACTCGATGGAGCAGGAGCGCCTGCCCGTCGCCGACCTGCTGCCCTGGCTGCTCGAGCGGGTGCGCTGAACGCGACTCCTGCCCGGTTCAGCTCGACGCACCGCCGGGCCGGGGCCGCCACATACCGTCTTTGGAAAACCACGGGACTCCCTGGCTTGAGGTTGATCACCGCCGATTTGCCTTGGGACCATCTCCGCCGCGCTCCGGTTCGCGGATGAGATTCTGAAATCTGCGGCAATCCGCAATCTGCGGTTTCCCCTCGATGGTCGCAAGGAATCCAGCGGCTTCCTTGATTTGGCATCAGCCGGCCCGCGTCTCGTCCTCGGCCTGGATCTTCGCCTTGTGCAGGCGCTCGGCGAAGGCCGGGTCGATCCCGGGCCGCTCGATCGAGTGGCCGAAGAGGTTGCGGCCGCCGTCACCGAAAAGGTAGTTCACGAGGAGAAGGACCAGGCTGCCGCTGGCGATGATGACCACGGTCGACACCAGGCGGCCGGCGAACTCGCCGTCGATGAGGTCCCAGGAATGAGCCACACCGCCCCCAGTCGCCAGCACCACGCCGAGGACCAGGATCCAGAAGGTGACCGCCTTCACCGCCTGGTGGGGCAGGTATCCCGAATCGCTCATCCCGGCTTCAAAGCGAGTTCGCCCGCGCGGGTCAAGCTGCCTCGGACCGGGCCCCGTGCTTCCGTCTTCCGGGTCAGGCCTTCACTCCCCCGAGCGCGAGGAAGACCGGAAACTCCCGGGCCGCGCGGTGCTCGCCCTTGCTGCGGATGCCGCCGGCCTGCGAGCGCCGGTGGCTGCACAGCTCCTCGCTCGCCGTCACCGCCAGCCCGGCGGCGCCGAAGGCGTTCAGCACCACCGCCAGCGGACGGTGGTAGAAGGTGGTCGTCTCCGGGGTCCCCTTGCCCGGGTGGGTCACGATGGGAATCTCCAGCTCGACGCCGTAGCGGTCGACGCGGCGGTACTGCAGGCGTCGTCCCTCGTCCCAGCCCCAGTGGGTCTGGCGGGGAATGCGGAAGCAGGGGTGCATGAAGATCGCGACGAAACGGCCGCCCGGCCGGAGCGCCGCGGCGAGGTTGCGGCACATCGCCGGGAGGTCGGTCACGTCGTGGACCGCCATCAACGAGGCCGCGGCATCGAAGCCGCCGTCCGCCCAGTCCGGATCACCGGCGCAGGCATCCGCCACCACCCAGTCGACCCGCTCGTCCCGCGCGAAGCGCCGGCGCGCGCTCTCGACCAGCCGCGGGCTGGCATCGACGCCGAGCACCCGCGCCGCACCCGCCTCGAGCAGGACCGGCACCAGCACCCCCTGGCCGCAGCACAGGTCGAGCACCCGCTGCCCCTCGAGCCTGCCGAGCATCCGCGCGGCGGCGGGCAGCACGACGTTGCGGTGGTAGTCGGACCCGCCCTTGCCGACCAGCTGGTCGTACCAGGCGGCCACCGGGTCCCAGCCGCGCTCGGTGGATTCCCGCCGCGGCTGCTTGCGGCCCCCCTTCTTCGCGGGCTTCCGTTTCGGATGCTTCGGATGCTTTGCCGGGCGACCCCGCTTTCCCGGACCTTTCCTCGGTGGTTCCATGGCGTTGCGGGGTCAGAGCGTGCGTCGCCCCTCGAGCGCGCGGGCGAGGGTCAGGGCGTCGGCGTGTTCGAGTCCGCCGCCGGCCGGAAGCCCCTGGGCGATCCGCGTGACCCGGCAGCGGCCGTGGAGCATCTCGGCGAGGAAGTTGGCCGTCGCCTCGCCCTCGACGTCGGCGCCCAGCGCGAGGATCACCTCCTCGATCCCCTCCCCCTCGAGCCGCTGCATCAGGGCGCCGATCCGCAGGTCCTCCGGGGTCACGTTGTCGAGCGGCGAGAGCCGCCCGCCGAGGCAGTGGTAGCGGCCGCGGAAGGCGCCGGAGCGCTCCATCGGCAGGACGTCGGTCGCCTGCTCGACCACGCACAGAACCTTCTCGCGGTTCGGGTGGTCGCAGATGGAGCAGTGTCCCTCGACGGCGAAGAAGCCGCAGGTGGTGCAGGCGCGCACGCCCTCACGGGCACGGAGCAGCGCCGCGGCGAGCTCGCCGGGCGAGGCCTTGGGATTCTGCAGCAGCCAGATCGCGATCCGCTCGGCGCTGCGCGGCCCCACGCCGGGAAGTCGCTTGAGCTCCGTGACCAACTCGAGGACCGCCTCGGGGTATTCAATGCGTGCCATGTCGTTCAGCCATCAAGCTCGCGATGCCGCGCGGCGTAAACCATCGATCCCACGCAGCCCCACAAAAGCGCCACCAGCGGAAAGGCGATGCCCGCGCGGTAGCCGGCGAGGGCCAGCACCGGCACCCAGGTCAGGGTGACGACCAGCGCCGTGACCGCCACCACCGCGCGGCGCCAGTTGCCGGCGACGTGGAGCACCGCCCAGCAGACGCCGACGGTCATCGCGACCCCCCAGCCCCAAGCGAATCCCGGGTGCAGCCAGCGCGCGTCACCCTCGAGCCGGAAGCCGTCGGCGAGCGAGGCCACCCAGGCATCGAGCCGCCGGCCCGGGCCGAGGACCTCGAGCACCACCGCCACCACGACCGCCATCACCGACACCGCCAGGGTCGCGGCGTCCGGATGCGGCTCGGGAGGCCGGCGATGGTTTCCCGCCTTGGTCATTCCTGCTCCGCCTGTTCCGACTCGAGGGTCGACAACCACTCGACGAGGTCCCTCATTTCATCCAGCTCGAGCAGCCCCGCCATGGGCGGCATCGACGACACCGGCGGGGTCACCGCGACCACCTCGTCGCGCGCGATCTCGCGCCGCTCCCCGGCCAGCTCGATGACGTAGCCGGCGGCGTTCTCCTCGACCAGGGCGCCGCCGACGGTGCCACCGTCGGCGAGGGTGAGGGCGACGAGGCCGAAGCCGGAAACCACCTTCGCGCTGGGGTCGACCATCGACTCGAGCAGCCCGCGGCGGTCGTTGCGGCTGCCGACTCCCTCGAGCGAGGGCCCCGCCAACTCGGTCTCGCCATGGCCGCCGCCATCGACGCGGTGGCAACGCAGGCACTGGCCGCCGGGGTGACGCCGGAACAAGCGGAAGCCGTCGCGCGCGTCGCCGCCGGACAGGGCCGGGAACCACGGCGCCAAGGGGTCGGGATGCGCCGCCACCACGGCCTCGAAATCCGCCAGGGCCTGCTTCACCTCCGGGCTGTCGCGGCGCCGCGCCGCGCCCAGGATCTCGAGCGCGTCCGGTGCCTTGCCAGCCGACTCGCCGAGCCGGCCCAGCGCCGCGATGATTCGCTGGTCGATCTCGCCACCCTCGATGCGCGAGGCCAGCCGCCAGACCTGCTGGCGCCGCTTGGTGCGATCCGACTCCATCGCGCGGCGCACCACGTGGTCGAGCTCCCGCGGGTCGCGCTCGATCAACTCGCGCGCCGCCGCCATCGCCAGGTCATCCTCGTCGTCATCGACGAGGTCCAGCAGCAGTTCCCGGATTCCCTCGCGTTGGCCCTTCCGGAACAACTCGAGCAGGGCGACGCGGGCGGCCACGGGCAGCCCGCCGTCGCGGACCATGGACGCGAGCCGCTCGTCCTCCACCGCTCCGGCATCCAGTTCGTGGGCGAGCACGGCGGCCACGGCCATGTCGACCAGCTCGGGCTCGAGCCCGAGCAAGGCAGCGACCTCGCCCTGCAGCAACTCGCGCGACTCGACCGCGTCGCGCTCGGCGAGCGGATCCCAGGTGCCGGCCGACTGGTCGACCGGGGGAGGCTCGTTCCACCCGGCGACGAGGCGCAGCGCCTCGCGCCGCAGCGGCAGGCTCCAGGCCGGATCCTTGGCCACCTCGAGCAGGCGCCCGAGGTTCTCGCCACCCCCGCTGCGGAAGGCGGCGTGGAGCAGGCGGCGACCGGTCATCACGCCGAGCCCGCCAGCCGGCTCGCTGTCGATCAGCTCGGCGACCCGCGGGCGCAGCGAGTCGATACGGCGGTCGTGGATCAGGCCGACGGCCTCGTGGCGGATCGTGGGATCCGGATCGCTCAGGAACCCGGCGATCGCCAGGTCCCGCTGGCGTCCCAGCGCCACCACCGCGGCGCGCCGCAGGGCCGGCTCGGGATGGGTCCGCAGGGCCATCAGCTGGCGGCGATTGCTGAGCTGCCCGAGCGCCTGCGCGCCGGCATGGCGGAGGTAGGGGTCGCGGTCGTCGTTGACGATGATCATCTCCCAGACGAAGGGCAGCGAGCCGACCGCCGCGGTGCGCCCGGCGGCGATGGCCGCGGCGAAGCGCACGCGGGCGGTCTCGTCGCGGAGCAACCGGGCGAAGGGCAGCCGGTTGCCGTCGATGTCGGCCTCGCCGAGTGCCTCCACGGCGAGCCGGCGGACCTCGGGATCATCGTCGCCGACCAGCGGAATCAGCTCGTCGACCGCCAGGTCGCGCAGGGCCATGCGCGGCAGGTCGATGAAGCCGTCGCCCAGGCCGGGCTCGGCCGCGCCGCCGCGCCGCGCGATCACCCCGAGCCCCCAGATCGCGTGGCGCCGGGCCGGCATCGCCGCCGTCTCGACCAGCCGCTTGAAGACCTGCACCGCCTCCGTGCGGCGGCTGAGGGCGAGGTGCGCCCGCGTGCGGATCCGCAGGTCGGCATGCGACAGCAGCTCCTCGAGCCGCTCCACCGGCAGCTGGTCGAGGCCCTCCCTCATCAGCTGCGCCGCCTCCTCCGCCTCGGCGGCCCGCCACGGGTCCCGCGCGCGCAGCTCGACGAGCCGGCCATCCTCGTGGGAGCTCCAGCCGCCGACGAAGTCGCTGATGATCACGCGACCGTCCCAGGAATACTCGACGTCGCTCGCCGCCAGCCCCCAGACCAGCGGCCGGGCGTCGTCGAGCGCCAGGGTCGCCCCCGACGGCTGCAGGCGGAACGACCACACGCCCGAGTTGGCCGAGGAACCGCGGTAGTCGCAGATCAGGAAACGCCCCGCCTCCTCCTCGTTGAAGCCGGCACCGGGGTGGCGGGTCAGGCCGGACGGCCCGGCGGTCAGGTGGGCCAGGGGCGGCAGCAGCCAGGCCGGCTGCTTGTCGTTCGCGAGGTCCCACCAGCGCTCCTCGACCCAGGCGTTCGGCGGAGTTTCCTCGATCCCGATCTCCTCGTGAAAGGTGAACATCGCCTGGTGCCCGACCCGCCAGCCGGAGTCGCCGCCGTCGACCACGTGGACCACCCGCGCGCGGTCGCCCTGGTCCGAGTTGTTGTCGACCGTGATCAGCCGGCCGGACTCGTCGAAGGCGAGCTCCTTCGGGTTGCGCAGGCCGCGGTGGACGACCTCGAAGTTGGTGCCGTCCGGATCGAAGCGGAACACCAGGCCCTCGTCGGGATACTCGAGCTCGACACCCTCGCGGGTGGTCCCGTTCAGCCCGCGGTCGCCGACCGTGCCGTAGATCCTCCCGTCGGGCCCCAGCACGAAGCCGCTCAGGTCGTGCCCGGAAAGCGAGAAGCGGACCCCGAACCCGTCCTGGATCACGCCGCGCTCGTCGGCCCGGCCGTCGCCGTCGGCGTCCCTCAGGGCCAGCACCTCGGGGATGTTGCCGAGGTAGACCACGTCGCCGTAGGCGAACACGCCGGCCATGGTCCCCTCGATGGCGCGATCGAAGTCGTCCGCGAAGATCCCCGACCGCGAGAAGCGGCCGCTCTCCGGGTCGATCTCCGAGAACCACCGTACTTTCTCCGACTTGGCGGTGAAGAAACCCTCGTCCCGCCCGGTGGCCAGCTTGTCGATTAGCTTCGCCCGGTCCCCGACCGTGCGCGAGGCGAGGTCCTCGACGAAGTGCTCCGGGATCGAGCGGTCGTCGACGACGCCGTGGCCGAGGCGGTGGGTCTCGGTGACGTAGAGTCGCCCGCCGCCATCGAAGGCGAGCGCCGTCGGCGAGGTCACCGCGTCCCGCGCGTGGTCGGCCACCACCCGCGCCTCCAGCCCGGGGCGGTGCTCGAGGCCTGCGACCTGGTCCGACGCGACGAGCTGCATCCCCGGGGTCACCGGGGCCGGGAAGCGGGTGTTCGGGTGGCGCCCGAAGGTGAAGTGGTCCACCGCGATCCAGCCGGATTCGGACTCGTCGACCACCTCGATGCGCAGCTCGCGATCCTCCCAGGGCTCGAGGTCCCAGGCCACCGGCCGCAGGCGGCGGTCGCCGCGCCCGCGGGCCTCGGCGAGCACCTCGTCGCCGGCGACGAGCCGCACGCGGGTCGCCGGGTCGTCGCTGCCCGCCACGAGGAACCACAGGTAGCGGCCGTCGGGCTCGAGCGGCGGTGAGACCATCCGCCCGCCGGTGGCCACGCCGCCGCGCAGCGAGCTCGCCAGCGCGCGGCCCGCGAAGTCCTTCCAGCCCTTCGAGAGCTCCTCCGCCGCGCCCTCGACCGGGCCCGCCCCGAAGGCCTCGCCCGTCGTTTCCCAGGGGCTGAAGTCCTCTCCCTCGAAGTCCTGCAACGCCCCCCGCCCCTCAGCCAGCAAGCCCAGGAGGGCGCATCCAGCCCATGCAATCCGTCGCGTCATCGCGGTGAAACTACCGGGATTCCCTGCCTTGGCAACGGCCCAAAGCGTCGCTTCCGCCGCCACCATGGATGGCGATCGGCCCGCCCGGCCATGATGCCCCGCCCACCCTGCCATGATCGCCCGCCCGCCCGGCCATGCTTGCCCCCGGGGCCGAGCGTTCGTAAAAGCCGCCCGGCATGGCCGGCATCTTCAAATCCCTCTACAACAAGCTCTCGAACCAGGCCGAGATCGACTGGGACGACCTCGAGGCGGAACTCGTCTCGGCGGACCTCGGACCGGTGCTGGCGATGAGGATCGTCGACGAACTGCGCGACCTCGGCCGCCAGGTCTCGGCCGAGGATGTCGTCGAAGTCGCCCGCGCCCGCGTCAGCGAACGCCTGCCGCCCGACTCGCCGCCGCCGCTTCCGCTGCCCGGCGGCAAGCCCTTCACCTTCCTCGTCGTCGGCGTCAACGGTGTCGGCAAGACGACCTCCTGCGCCAAGCTCGCCCACTGGCTGCAGCAGCGCCAGGCGCCGACGGTGCTCGCCGCGGCCGACACCTTCCGCGCCGCCGCCACCGAGCAGCTCCAGCGCTGGGGCGAGCGGCTCGACGTCCCGGTCGTCACCGGCGCACCCAATGCCGACCCGTCCTCGGTCTGCTACAACGCCCACGAGCGCGCCATCCGCGAGCAGGCGAAGTACCTCATCTGCGACACCGCCGGCCGCCTGCACACGCGCCACAACCTGATGGAGGAACTCGCCAAGATCCGCCGCACGCTCGCCAAGCAGGACGAGAAGGCGCCGCACCTCACCCTCCTCGTGGTCGATGCCACCACCGGCAGCAACGCCCTCAACCAGGCCAGGATCTTCCATGAAGCCTGTCCGCTCGATGGCCTGATCGTCACCAAGATGGACGGCTCCGGCAAGGGAGGGGTCGCCATCAACATCCACGACCAGCTCGGCATCCCGCCGCGCTTCCTCGGCACCGGCGAGGAACCCGAGGCGTTCCAGCTCTTCAACCGCCGCGAGTTCCTCGAGGAAATGCTGTGAGCGCGGCCTGCCCCCAGCCCCCCCTCGCCCTCCGCGGCCTGGCTGCGCTCAGCGGGCTGGCCGCGGACCTGCCCGGCCACCTCGCCGCCATCGCCGGCTCGCGCTCGCCGTTCCGCCCGCTGGGGGAGCTCGGCGGGATCCCGCCGGAGTTCCACGACCTGGCCGCGGCGTGGATCGGGGACCGCGCCGCGCTGACCGACCGGCTGTGGTCGCCCGCCGCCGTCGCCGCCATCGCCGTGGCGCGCGAGGCCATCGCCGATGCCGGCTGGAGCCCTCGCGAGGCCCGCGAGGCGCTGGTGGTCTTCGCCACCAGCCGCGGCAATGTCGCGGGCTGGATCGACCCCTGGCCGGGCCGCCGGCCGTTTCCGCTGATGGCGGCCAGCAACTCGCTGGCCAGCGAGCCCGCCGCGGCGATCTGCTCCGAGTTCGCCATCGACAGCGAGTGGCACACCCTCTGCAACGGCTGCTGCGCCGGGCTCGATGCGCTCGCCCTGGCCCAGGCCTGGATCGCGGTCGGCCGGGCGCCGCGCGCCATCGTCGCCGCCGTCGACCTGCCGCTCACCGCCACCCTGCTGCGGGCCTACGCCGCCACCGGGATCCTTTCCACCAACGGTGAGCGCGACCCCTTCTCCGCGGCCACCAGCGGGCTGCTGCCCGGCGAGGGCGCCGCGGCGGCCTGCCTCGAGCCCGCCGGCGGGTCCGCGAGCGTGGTGGAACTGGTCGAGGTGATCGCCGCCACCGAGTCCCACAACCCGCTCGCCTCGGGCCCTGCCCCGGGCCTGAAGCGACTGCTTCGACAGGCCCTTGAGCGCCACGGCTTCCCGGCCGCGGTGATCCCGCACGCCAGCGGCACGCCCAGCCAGGCCCGTAGCGAGCCCGCGGCGATCCGCGAGGTGCTCGGCGACGCGGTCGCTATCGCCGCGCTCAAGCCGTGGACCGGTCACACCATCGGCGCCAGCGGGCTGCTTGAGTCCGCCCTCCTCGCCGGCCACCTGCGCCGCGGGCTGGCGGTCCCCGGCTTCCCCTCCTCCCCGGCACCTTCATCCGGAACCTTCTTCAAGCTCGCCTCCGCGATGGGCGGTCGCCACTCACTCGCCATCTTCCGTACGCCATGATCCATCCCCACCTCCAGGTATCCGTCGACCGGCAGGAACTCCTCGTCCTCGACGGCGACTCCGTCCTGCGCCGCTTTCCCGTCTCCACCGCGGAAAAGGGCATCGGCTTCGACAACGGCAGCTTCCGCACCCCCACCGGGCGCTTCCGGGTCTCCGAGGTCATCGGCCGCGGCGAGCCGGCCGAGACCATCTTCCGCGAGCGCAAGCCGGTCGGCCAGTGGGATGGCGAACCCTGCGAGGGCGACCTGATCCTCTCCCGCATCCTGCGCCTCGAGGGACTCGACCCCACCAATGCCAACTCGGCCGAGCGCTTCATCTACATCCACGGCAGCAATCATGTCGCCGAGCTCGGCCGCCCGGCCAGCCTCGGCTGCATCCGCCTCAAGCCCGCCGACATGGTCGAGCTCGCCGACCTGAGCGAGCCGGGCACCAGCGTCGAGATCCTGCCGCCGACCCGGCCGGCCGGGCGGCTGATCTTCTTCGACTGCGACTCCACCCTGTCGTCGATCGAGGGCATCGATGAGCTCGGCCGCGCGCGCGGGCCCGAGGCCTTCCGCGAGGTCGAGGAGCTCACCAACGCGGCGATGAACGGCGAGGTGCCGATCGACGAGGTCTTCGCCCGCCGCATGGAGATCATCCGCCCCGACCGGGCGCTGTGCGACGAGGTCGCGCAGCTCTACCTCGACACCATCACCCCCGGCACCGCCGAGTTGGTCCGCCGCCTGAAGTCCGAGGGCTGGACGCCGGTGATCCTGTCGGGTGGCTTCGCCCCGCTGATCCGGCCGCTCGCCGAGCGGCTCGGCATTCGCCACGTCGAGGCCGTGCCGATCCACTTCGCCGACGACGGCGCCTACCTCGGCTTCGACGACCAGTTCCCGACCACCCGCAACGGCGGCAAGCCCGAGGTCATCGCCGAGTGGCGTCGCGCCCGCCTTCCGGAGCACACCGTGATGGTCGGGGACGGCATTTCCGACCTCGAGGCACGCTCCGAGTGCGACCTCTTCATCGGCTTCGGCGGCGTCGCCGCCCGGCCCCGGGTGAAGGCCGAGGCCGACCTCTGGATCGAAGCCATGTCCGAATTTCCGACTGATAGCGAATTGCTCAACTTGATCAGGAATGGAGCGCCGCCAATCGTTTAGACTAAGAGTCGTATTTTCGGACATTTCGGACCGAATGCACATTCCACTTGGCAAGAGAGTCCATTCAATCCGCTGACTTTCAGATCTTTAGACACCGATCAGGAAAAGTCCGATTTTGCGCATGTCGGGAGGAAAAACGAAACTCTCATCCTCGACCTAACATGGGTAAATCTACGCAATTCCCTTAATTCCGCACATTTTGACTTGTTGACAGGCTGAGTGAGAGGCTTGTTGGTGGCGTCATGAGCAGTCGCGCGAAGTCCACTCGCAACAGCAAGTTGAATGCCGCCAAGGGTCGCCGCTACACCGCCAAGGAGAAGGCGGAGATCCTTGAATACGTCGCCCAGGTCAACCAGGAGAAGGGCCGCGGCGGCCAGAGTGCCGCCGCCAAGAAGTTCAAGATTTCGCCACTGACCATCTCGAGCTGGATTCGCAGCGGCGTCGGGCCGGCCGCGGTCAGCGGCTCGGTCTCGGGTCCGATCGGCAAGAAGCTCGCCAAGCTCCAGGCCCTTCACGACCAGATCCAGCGCGCCGAGAAGGAGCTCGCCCGGATGAAGAGCGAGTTCAACTCGCTCAAGGGCTCGCTCTGAGCCCTGGGCCGGAAACCTTCGGTCAGTTTCTGACCACCTGGCCCGTCATCCACCGGGGGGAAGGATGGCGGGCTTTTCGTGTACCCACCGCAAGCCCCGCTCTCCGCTCTCCGCTCTCCGCTCACTCCACCCACACCACCTCGGTCTCGACCTGCTTCCAGGCCACCGACTCCCCCTCGAAGGCGAATCGCCCGAGGAAGGTCCGCCCATCGATCATCAGCGGGAGCCAGTGGATGTCGTCGTCCCACATGCGGTCGAAGGGGATGTCGTCGAGGCGGCACCACAGCGGCTTCGCCTCGCTGGTCTCGGTCGGAACCCCGCGGTAGGCGCGCGCCAGGTAGACATGGCAGAGGATGTCGGGCACGTCCGACATGGCGAAGTGCAGCTCCCCCATCTTGCGCGGCGACTCGACCTCGATGCACAACTCCTCGCGGGTCTCGCGGATGGCACACTCGAGGGGCGTCTCGCCGGGGTCGATCTTGCCGCCCGGGCCGTTGATCTTGCCGGCACCGAGTCCGCGCTTCTTCTCGATCAGCAGGATCCTGCCGTCGCGGATGACGAACATCAGCGTCGCCAGGGTCGGCGCCGACCAGGAGGACCAGTCGATCGGTGAGGGTGCCTCGCTCATGACTTCGCGTAGGACTCCACCGCATCGCAGGTGCACACCAGGTTGCGGTCGCCGTGGACGTTGTCGATCCGCGCCACCGCCGGCCAGAACTTGCGCACGCGCAGCGTCTCCACCGGGTAGGCCGCCCGCTCGCGGGGGTACGGGTGCGGCCATTCGTCGGCGCAGACGAGCTCGGCGGGGTGCGGCGCGTTCTTGAGCAGGTTGTCGCGGGCGTCCGCGTCGCCGTCGGCGACCTCGCGGATCTCGCCGTGGATCGAGATCAGGGCCTCGCAGAAGCGGTCGAGCTCGTCCTTCGACTCGGACTCCGTCGGCTCGATCATCAGGGTGCCCGCCACCGGCCAACTCATCGTCGGGGCGTGGAAGCCGTAGTCCATCAGTCGCTTGGCGACGTCCTCGACGGTGATCCCGCTGGCATCGGAGAGCGGTCGCAGGTCGATGATGCACTCGTGGGCGACCCGCCCATGGCGGCCGGCGTAGAGCACCGGGAAGTGCTCGCGCAGCCGCGCGGCCACGTAGTTGGCGTTGAGGATGGCGACCTTGGTGGCCGCGGTCAGGCCGGTGGCTCCCATCATCGCGATGTACATCCAGGAGATGGTGTTGATCGAGGCGCTGCCCCACGGTGCCGAGCAGACCGCCCCCTCGCGGCCCTCCAGCTCGGCGTGGCCGGGAAGGTGCTCCGCCAGGTGCGCCGCCACCGCGATCGGCCCCACCCCCGGCCCGCCGCCGCCGTGGGGAATGCAGAAGGTCTTGTGCAGGTTGAGGTGGCAGACGTCGGCGCCGATCCGCCCCGGGCTGGTCAGGCCCAGCTGGGCGTTCAGGTTGGCGCCGTCCATGTAGACCTGCCCGCCGGCCTCATGGATCATCTCGCAGACCTCGACGATGGTCTCCTCGAACACGCCGTGGGTCGACGGGTAGGTCACCATCAGGGCGGACAGCTTCTCACGGTGCTCCTCGACGCGCGCGCGCAGGTCGTCGACGTCGATGTTGCCCTCCGCGTCGCAGCGCACCCCGACGACGCGCATCCCGGCCATCACCGCCGAGGCCGGGTTGGTGCCGTGGGCGGAGACCGGGATCAGGCAGATGTCGCGCCCGCCCTCGCCGCGGGCCCGGTGGTGGCGGCGGATGGCCAGTAGGCCGGCATACTCGCCCTGCGAGCCGGCGTTGGGCTGCAGCGAGACGGCGGCGAAGCCGGTGACCGCGGCCAGCCAGTCCTCGAGCTGGCCGAGCATCTCGCGGTAGCCAGCACTCTGGTCCGCCGGCACGAAGGGATGGAGCCCGCCGACCTCCGGCCAGCTCAGCGGCATCATCTCCGCCGCGGCGTTGAGCTTCATCGTGCACGAGCCGAGCGGGATCATCGACTCGTTGAGGGCCAGGTCCTTCGCCTCGAGATGCTTCAGGTAGCGCATCATCTCGGTCTCGGTGTGATGGCTGTTGAAGACGGCCTGGCCGAGGAAGGCCGACTCGCGCCGGTGGCCACCGAGGTCGTCGCCCCCGCCACCACCGCCGGCCGGGCCGGGGTCGACCCCGAAGACCTCGCCGAGCGCCTCGACCTCCGCGTCGGTGGTGGTTTCGTCGAGCGCGATGCCGACCCGCCCGCCGTCGATCCGGCGCAGGTTGATGTCGCGGGCCAGCGCCCCGGCAATCACCGCCTCGGGATCCTCCGGGCTGGCCGTGATGGTGTCGAAGAAGGGCCCGTCGTCGACCGCGACCCCGCCCGCGGCCAGCGCCGCGTGCAGGCGCCGCGTGCGGGCGTGCACCGCGGCGGCGATCGAGCGCAGCCCCGCGGGGCCGTGGTAGACCGCATACATCGACGACATCACGGCCGGCAGCACCTGGGCGGTGCAGATGTTCGAGGTCGCCTTGTCGCGGCGGATGTGCTGCTCGCGGGTCTGCAGCGAGAGCCGCAGGCCGGGCTTGCCGCGGGCGTCGACCGACACGCCGACGAGCCTCCCCGGCAACTTGCGCTTCAGCTTGTCGCGGCAGGCGATGAAGCCGGCGTGGGGACCGCCGAAGCCGAGCGGCATCCCGAAGCGCTGGCTGGAGCCGACGCAGATGTCGGCGCCGAACTCGCCCGGCGGGCGCAGCAGGGTCAGGGCGAGCAGGTCGGCGGCGACGATCGAGACGCCGCGCGCCGCGCTCACGCGGGCGCAGAACGCCGCCAGGTCGTCGATGCGCCCGAGGGTGTCGGGGTACTGCAGCAGCGCGGCGAAGAATCCCTCGACCGCGTCCGGCTCGAACTCGCGCCAGTCGCCGATCCGCAGCTCGATCCCGAGCGGCTCGGCGCGGGTGCGGATGACGTCGATCGTCTGCGGGTGGCAGCGGTCGGAGACGAAGAAGACGCGGCCCTTCGGATTGCCGGCGAGGGCCATGCTCATCGCCTCGGCCGCGGCCGTGCCCTCGTCGAGCAGGGAGGCGTTGGAAACGTCGAGCGCGGTCAACTCGGTGACCATCGTCTGGAAGTTGAGCAGCGCCTCGAGGCGCCCCTGCGCGATCTCGGCCTGGTAGGGGGTGTAGGCGGTGTACCAGCCCGGGTTCTCGAGCAGGTTGCGCTGGATCACGGCGGGCACGTGGGTGCCGGAGAAGCCCTGGCCGATGAACGAGCGCTTGAGCTGGTTGCGCGACAGGATCGACTTGAGCCAGCCCAGCGCATCGGCCTCCGATCGCGCCGGTGGCAGCTGGGGGGCCTCGCGGATGCGGATCCCGGCCGGCACCGCCTGGTCGATCAGCTCATCGAGCGAACCCAGCCCGAGCTGCTCGAGCATCGCGGATTCCTCTTCGGGGCTGATTCCCAGGTGGCGGCGGCGAAACTCGGGGCAGTCGGCGGAACGGTCGGGCATGGTCGGTTGTCGCCGCGAACTGCGGCTGCCCCTCTCCTAAGCGGTTTTCCCCGGCGTGCAACCCCAAGAGGCCGGGAAGGGGCAAAGGAAGCCGCCACCCAGCCGCCAATAACGAGCCCGGCGCGGAGAATCCGCCCGGCCATGCCCCGGGTCAGGCGATCTGGCCCTCGTAGCCCGCGGCGTCGAGGAGCGACTCCAGCTGGGCCGGGTCGCGGACCTTGACCTTGAAGATCCAGCCCTCGCCGTAGGGGTCGGTGTTGATCAGCGCCGGATCGGCCTCGACCGCGTCGTTGGCGGCGACGATCTCGCCGGCCAGCGGCGTGTAGATGTCGCTCGCCGCCTTGACCGACTCGACCACCGCGGCCGGGTCGCCGGCATCGAGCTCGCGACCGAGCTCGGGCAGCTCGACGAAGACCACGTCGGTCAGCTCCGCCTGGGCGTGGTCGGTGATCCCGACGGTGGCCACCCCGTCCTCGAGACGGACCCACTCATGCGATTTGGTGTAGCGAAGGTCGGCGGGGATGTTCATGGCTGGGAAGCTTATGCGGGTTTCGCGGCGGGCTTGTAAAACGGTTTCTTGACCACCTCGGCGGGAAAGCGCCGGCCGCGGACCTCGACCGCCAGGCGGGTGCCCGGCCTGGCCAAGGCCAGCGGCAGGTAGGCCATCCCGATCCCCTTGCCGAGGCTGGGTGAAAGCACGCCACTGCTGAGTTCGCCGACGACCCCGCCCGCCTCGTCGACGACCGGCTGGTGCGCCCGCGGCGGTGCCCCCTTGTCGAGGTAGGCCAGGCCGCAGAGCTTCTCCGCCAGGCCATCCTGCTTCTGCCGGGCGAGGACCTCGCGGCCGCTGAAGTCCCCCTTTTCCAGGTCGACGAAGAAACCCAGCCCGGCCTCGAGCGGCGTGCGCTCCGGGGTCAGGTCGCTGCCGTTGAGCGGGTAGCCCATTTCCAGCCGCAGGCTGTCGCGGGCGCCGAGCCCGCAGGCGGCCGCGCCGGCTCCGACGAAGCCCCGGAACCACCGCTCGCCCTCGGCCGCCGGCGCGAGGAACTCGAAGCCGTCCTCGCCGGTGTAGCCGGTGCGGCACACCACGCAGCCGTCGCCGAGCCGCGCGATCCCGTTGCGCGGCGGAAGCTCGTCGCCCGGCCGCACCGCCGCGAAGACCGCGGCCGACTCCGGCCCCTGCACCGCCATCGCCGCCCAGCGGGCACTGTCATCGACCAGCTCCACGCCGTCGTCGAGGTGCTCCCGCAGCCAGGCCACGTCGGCCTCGATGCAGGCGGCGTTCACGATGAGGAGGAACTCCTCGTCCCCGCTGCGGTAGAGGATGAGGTCGTCGATGACGCCGCCCGCTCCGTTCAAGAGGAAGGTGTACTGGCCGCGGCCGACCTCGAGCTTCGCCACCCGGTTGGTCAGCATGCGCTCGAGCCACGCCGCCGCCCGCGGCCCGCTCGCCCAGAGCTGTCCCATGTGCGAGATGTCGAAAATCCCGGCATGCTCGCGCACGGCCTGGTGCTCCCTGAGGATCGAACCGTACATCACCGGCATTTCCCAGCCCGCGAAGGGCACCATCCGGCCGCCCAGCTCCTCGTGCACCGCGTGCAGCGGCGACCGCTTCAGTTCCTCGCTCACGCGGCCACTACGCGGCGGTCCCGGCGACCCGTCAACCGCGAAGCCGGGACTCGCCCGCCTTTCTCTCTCGCCTTCCTCACTCGCCCTTTCCAGCGTCGCCCGCGTAGGCCTTGTCGATGACGTCGAGGTAGCGGGTCACCGGGTCGGTGCGCGGGCTGCGCGCCGAGCGCTCGAGCTCGCGGGTGAAGCGGAGGTAGTCGTCGAACTCGCCGCTGACCGCCCCGGCCTCGACGATCTCGCGCCAGTTCAGGAAGTGGCGCGCCTGCTCCGAGCGCTCGCGCATGATCGCGCGGGTCTCGTCCAGCTCGGCGAGCCGCTCGTCCAGCGTCTTGAGACGCTTGCCGCGGGCCCAGTCGCCGAGCCAGTCCTGATAGTCCTTGAGCAGCGGCCGGTACGAGGGGAAGCAGCGGTAGCTCAGCCGGTTGACCGCCTCCTGCGCCGGCCGCACCGCGAGCAGGCGCTCGGCTTCGCCCAACTCACCCAGCTGGCTCCAGTCGTGCAACCCGGCGCGCAGGTTGATCCCCTCCGCGTCGCGGTGGTGCAGTTGCAGGGCCTCGTCGAGGGCGCGGTCGGTCGCCGCGACGCCCATCACCTCGGTCAGCGGGACGTCGGCGAGCCGGGCCATCGTCAGCGCCCACCACTTCGCCAGGCTGCGCTCGGACAGGTTGAGCTCCGGGAAGTACTTGCGCAGCAGGATCGGCATGTCGCCGTCGTACGAGGCCACCTCGTCGCAGAACCCGAGGAAGGCCTCGCGCCCGTCGGGCTGCTCGAGCAGCGCCATCACCATCGCCCCCGACAAGGCGCGGAAGGCCTCGCGGGAAACGCCGTCGAGCCAGCGGTGGGCCTCCTCGTCGACGGCGAACAGCTCGGCCGTGGTGAACAGCGACTTCTGCCGGAAGACGCCCTCGTAGAGCACGCGGTCGGCGCGGTTGGAGAGCCACAGCTCGGCCTCGCGCAGGCCCTCGACCAGCCACACCGGCACCCGCATGCGCGCCTCGATGTCACCGGGCTTGCGGTCGCGCAGGGTGCGCTCGCAGACCAGCGCCTTGAGCATGGCGCGCTCCAGCAGGTCGCGGTCGATGCCGCGCGCCAGGTCGACGTGGATCCGCAGCAGGAACTTGTCCGAGAAGTATCGTAGTTCGAAGGCGACCGGCCGCTTCTTCGGCTCGTCGCCCGCCTCGCCGACCAGGCGGATCTCGATCGGCAGCTTGATCGACGGCGCCTCGCGGATGCCGAGCACGCGGTGGAACCGGTCGCGCACCGACTCGGCCTGGATCGCCACCGATCCGCGCAGCTCGGGCGAGCCCCCGAAGATCAGGAACTGGCGCGAGCTGGAATAGGTCGGCCGCTCGATCTCGGGAGCCACCACCGGGTCCTCCTCGATGCGCGGCTGCAGCGGCTCCTCGTCCGGCTGGACGGCTGCGGGGTCGATCAGCGGCACCGCCTTGCGGGTCTCCTCGGCCGCGGCGATGGCGGCGATGGAGGCGACGAGGACGACGATGGAGGGCAGGCACCTCATCAGAATCCTCCCGGCATGGACGCGGTCGGCCCGCGTGGATCGAGAACCAGGCGGCCGTCGTCGATGCGGATCCGCACCATTTCCTCGATGAAGTCGATCTCGCGGGACGGCGAAGCGCCCTCGGCATCGCGATAGACCCCGGCAAGCTTCTCGAAGGACGACAGCACGAGCAGCAGGAAGCCCTCGGGAACCGGCAGGCGGCCGAAACGGCCGCCGATCATCGGCCGGTTGACGCTGTCGTGGTAGGGACCGCCGTTGGGGACGATCTCGGTGCGCACCGTGCCGGTCGGCAGCTCGGTCTGCACCACCCGGACATACATCGACACGGTCAGCGGGCGACCGAGGATGGTCCGCAGCTGGATGATCTCGGCGCGGTCGTCCTCGAGGCGCACCGCGACGTCGTCGAGGCTCACCCACTTGCCGAGCAGCCCGCCCTGCTCCATCGCGAGGGTGTCGCGCAGGTGGAGGTTGATCTCCTCCTCGCTGAGGCTGAGCTCGTAGCCGTCCTTGAGCGAGTTGCGCAGAACGACCAGCAGGTTGCGCCCGGGCTTGCCGACAGCCGCCGGGCCGCGCCCCTCGATGTCGCCGAGTTCCTGCGGCTGGGCCACGAAGTAGGCCGCGGCCCCCATGCCGGCGAGGCCGAGGAAGACGACCAGGACCATCAGCCGGCGCAGGCATCCGCCGGAGGACCTGGCTTGTTTCGCTTCGTCGTTCTTCGCCGCCATTCGCCTCACCCTGACAAATCCCCGCCGCCTTGCAATGCCCGGACTAGTCCGCCTTCCCGGCGGCGCCGCCGCCGGCCTTTGGCGCCGCTGCCGGCTCCTTGGTCTTGGTGTCCTTCTTGCCGCCTTCCTTGCCGCCTTCCGACGGTTTGTCCTTCTTGGCCCCTTCCTGGTAGGACTTCGAGCGGTAGTCGGTCTGGTAGAAGCCCGAGCCCTTGAAGATCAGGCCCGCGCCGGTCCCGAGCAGGCGGCGGACCTTGCCGCCGCAGTCCTCGCAGGTCTCCAGCTTGGCGTCCTTCATGCTCTGGAACACCTCGAACTGCTTCCCGCACTGTTCACAAAGATAATCGTAGGTTGGCATCGCTTGAAAAATCGGCGGGGACCTCATACGCGGGGCCCCGCCACCTGGCAACCCCTCTTTGATTCCTTGACCATCAGGAAATTAAAGGCATTTTCAGCACACTCCATCCACCACCGTTCGCGACCATGAATCGACTGCTCTCGATCCTCGCCCTCGGCGCCCTCGGCTGCGGCGCCGTGCTCCTCGCTTCCTGCAACGCCGGCAGCGCGGCGGGCACCAGCCGCTACCTGTCGGCCTACGGCCCGACCGCCCAGCCGCCGCGTTCCCCCGATGACCCGGGAGCGGCGCTGCCCGATGACGTTTCCTACTGGTCCGGCGACAAGGTCTCCGGCTCGGCGGCGATCACCATCGACCTGCGCCAGCAGAAGGCCTTCTTCTACAAGGGCGGCACCCTGGTCGGCGTCTCGCGGATCTCCACCGGCAAGGAGGGCAACGACACCCCGGCCGGCACCTACCGGGTGACCGAGAAGAGCAAGGATCACCGCTCGAACCTCTACGGTATCGTCCGCAACAAGGCCACCGGCGAGGTGGTCAACGACGACGCCGACTCGCGCACGGCCGTCATCCCGCCGGGCTGCGAGTTCGTCGGTGCGCCGATGTGGAACTTCCTGCGCTTCAACGGCGGCATCGGCATGCACACCGGCTACCTGCCCGGCTACGCCGCCTCCCACGGCTGCGTGCGCATGCCGCACAAGATGTCCGAGAAGTTCTTCGAGAATGCCCGGATCGGCACGCCGGTCACCGTCGTGCGTTGAAGCGCTGATCCCTGCCGCGGCCGCAAGCCATGACTCCCCTGCCCGACCCCGCCCAAGGCCTCGAGGTCGACGTGCGCCTGGTCGAGTCGCTCGCCGCCGGGATCGCCGCGGGCGAGGTCCAGCTGGTCGATTGCCGCGAGGAGGACGAGTGGCGCTTCAACCACCTGCCCGGCGCCCGCTGGGTGCCGCTGTCGTCCTTCGAGACCGGCGCGGCCGGGCTGATCGACGACGGTCGCCCGGTGGTCGTCTACTGCCACCACGGCATGCGCTCGATGCGCGCCACCACCTGGCTGCGCAGCCGGGGGCTCGACCGGGCCTGGTCGATGGCCGGGGGCATCGACGAGTGGTCGCGCCGGGTCGACCCGGAGGTTCCGACCTACTGAGCGGCATGCGGGCCGTTCTCCAGCGGGTCTCCCGGGCCGAGGTCGTCATCGACGGCGAGGGGGTGGCCGCGGCCGGCCCCGGCCTGCTGGTGCTGCTGGGAATCGAGGCGGCCGACGACGAGGCCGACGTCCGTTGGCTGGCCGGCAAGGTCGCCCGCATGAGGATCTTCGCCGACGACGGCGGGAAGATGAACCTCGGCCTCGCCGAGGCGGGCGGCGACGCGATCGTGGTCAGCCAGTTCACCCTCCACGCCTCAACCCGCAAGGGCAACCGGCCGTCGTTCCTCCGCGCCGCGCCGCCGGACCACTCCGAGCCGCTCTACGAGGCATTCTGCGCGGCGCTCGAGGACGAGCTCGGCAAGCCGGTCGGCCGCGGCCGCTTTGGCGCCGACATGAAGGTCGCGCTGACCAACGACGGCCCGGTGACCATCGTCATCGACTCGCGCGCCCGCGAGTGAACGGCGGCGGCGGGAAGCATCGGGTGGCGTCCCGGTCCCGCGGCCGATCCTGCAGGTCGCTGGTGGATCGCCGGACCATCCACACTCCACGGGCAAGGTGGCGCCGCGAAGTGTCCATCGACTTACCGCTCGAACCTATCTTTGGGGCGAGCTGTTGCTGGCATCACCAGTGAGCCTTCGACAAACTGGTGGATCAGACCAGAGATCAGCGTCTGGTAGGGGAGGCCGAGCTCCGCCGCGCGGCGCTTTAGACCGAGGAGGTCGTGATCACTCAGCCGAATATTGATGCGTTGGTTCTTCTTGAGAGTAGTCTGAGCGGCATCGACAAAGATCGCTCGCTCCTCATCGGTTGGTTCTCTCGGCTGAAGTAGATCCTGATCGATGGCTCGAAGCAGCTCCTCTTCCTCCGCATCAAGGGGAATCTGACTTGGATTCTTCATGGAATCTCTTGGTTGCTTTGCGATCCGGAAAGGCCGTCTTGAGGAAGACTACTTCTCCGGTCCCAATTGCAGGGACCAAATAGATGTAATCGTCGATCAGGACGTAGAGGATCTTTTGGGTTGGATACTTCTCGGAGTTGAAATGGTCTTCAATCTTCCATAGATGACCGGCCTCGATGTGGGTGACCACGGTCTCGAACGTGATTCCCCGCCTTTCACGGAGCAGCGCGTTCTTCTCGGGGTTCCACTCAAAGCGCACGCGTGGCAAGGTATGCCTAATAGGCACACAAACAAGCAGGTTTTTCCTCCGCTAGCAGCCTTCTGGCGGGATTCCTCGACTCGGAGCGGGATGAAGGACCGCTTCACGCCTCCGCACCTCGACGGGCTCCGGCTCCAGCCGCCCATCCGCCAGGGTCTCCGAGACCACCACCGCGCCCCCGGGCGAAGGAGGACTACTCCTTGATCCGGATCGAGGTGCCGCAGAAGGTGCAGTTGAACCAGCGGAAGGTCAGCACGTGGAGGGCGAGCGGAACAATGTGGCCGAGCCCGGGGATGTGGTGGGCCTTCTTGTTCTTGAGGCACTGGCGGGGCATCAGCACGCGCTGGCCGCAGACGCGGCACTTCACCCGCGCGCTGACCACCAGGTAGAGCACGCCGAACACCGGCACCAGCGCGGGCACCACCACCTGCCACGCCGGGAAGCCCGACTCGCCCCCGTCCGAGCCGGCGCCGAGCGCGAGCATCACCGCGGCCACCATTGCGACCGGAACCACCAGGCACAGCAGGAGGAAGATCAGGGCACCGAACCAGACGAGAACCGGACGGTCGTGCAGCACGCCGCGGATAAAGCGCCGCGAGTTGGGATCCTTGCCGCGATTGGTCTCCGGGCGTGCGGTGCGCAGCAGGTTGAGGCGCTCCTCGCGCTCGTTGTCCGGCTCCTCCGTCCGCTCCGGCTTGGGCGCCTCGGGGTCGTGGAACTCGTCGACCGAGCGCAGGCGCGAGACGTCGAGCTCGCGCTTCGGCGCCTCGACCTGCTCGGCCCGCTTCACCGCGTGGGACGTGCTGCGCCGCCTCGGCTCGGTTCGCGGCGGTGACTCGTTCTTCGGCAGGCCCGCCACGATCCGGACGTCGAGGTCGCCGCTGGCGCGGTTGAGGACGGGTGCGGCGGGGATCTCCGCCGGGGCGATCCCGCGCTCCGCCAGCATCCGGTTGGGCAGCGGAATCGCCACCGGGGAGCGGTCGATCATCTCGCGGACCTCCGGCTCGGCCTCATAGTTGACCGGGCCGCTGTCGATCGGCGCCACCGCGGGCTCGTCCGGCACCTCGTCGGCCACCGCGATGTCTCCATCGTCGCCACGGTCGGCCCCCTCGCGGCCTTCACTTTGCGCGGGATCCTCGATCCCATCAGTGAACTCGGCGACCTCCGGGGATGGATCCTTCCCGTCCAGGTCGGCGAAGGTCTCCGCCTCCGGCGCCAGGCCCAGCTCCTCGCAAGCGGCTTCGATCCATGCCAGCACCGCCTCCCTGCCCGGAGTCTCGGCGGCGATCGCCAGCATCGCGTTGGCCTTGCTGACCTCGGCCAGCAGCTCGTCGGCATCGGCCTTGGCCAGCTCGCGCGGGTCGATCCACCCCGCGGCCTCCAGCAACTCGCGGTCGGAGTCGGAGAGGATGGCGATGGAATCAAGGCTCGGCATTGTCGGGCACGGGCGGCGCGGGAATGCGCCATCAATAGGGGCCGCAAGCAGGCAGGCAAGCCATCATCCGAGGCCCTCGAGCATTTCGCGCAGCTGGGCCAGCTTGGCGCGCCACTCCTCGAGGCGCTCGCGCTCCTGCTCGACCACCTCGGCGGGCGCCCGCCCGACGAAGTTGGCATTGCCGAGCTTGCCCTCGGACTTGGCCACCTCCCCGGCGATCTTGTCGACCTCCTTGGAAAGCCGGGCCTTCTCGGCCTCGACGTCGATGAGCCCCTCGAGCGGCATCGCCACCTCGCCGACCGGGGTCAGCGAGACCGGCGTCCCGGTGGGCGGGTCGAAGGCGTCGTCCAGCTCGATCGAGTCCGCGCCGGCAAGCAGGGCGAGCACGTCGCTCTCGGCGTCGAGCCATTCCGCCGCGCCCCGGACCACGAAGCGGACGTCGCGGCGGGCCGCCACGTTGTATTCCGCCTTGAGGTTGCGCAGGCGGCCGGCGGTCTCGTAGACCGCGCCGGCCCGCTCGCGGGCCGCCGCCACCTCGACCTCGGCGAGGTTGGCCAGCAGCGACGCCTCGGGAAGCTGCTTGAGCATCAGGAACTCGTCGTCGCCGGTGTAGCCCATGCGCCGCGACAGCTCCTCGGTGACGTGCGGCATGTAGGGGTGCAGCAGCTGGAGGTAGCGCGACATCACGGCGTCGAAGACCGACAGGGTGGCCGCCTTGGCGGCCTCGCTCGCGGAATCCCTCAGGTCGCCCTTCACGGCCTCGAGGAACTTGTCGCAGAACTCGCTCCACAGGAACTCGTAGAGGCGCTGCGAGATCTCGCCGAAACGATACTCGCCGTAGAGCCGCACGAGGTCGTCGGCCAGCTCGTCGAGCTTGGCCATGATGTCGACGTGGCTCGAGCGCAGGCCCGCGACGGGCGCAGCCCCGCCGCCCTCGCCGGCCATGCGGCGGAAGCGGCAGGCATTGTAGAGCTTGTTGGCGAAGTTGCGGCCCTCCTCGATCTGGTGCTCGTCGAAGCGGATGTCGCTGCCGACCGGGGCGATGCGCATCAGGCCGAAGCGCAGGCCGTCGGCGCCGTACTTCTCCATCAGGTCGACCGGGTCGGGCGAGTTGCCGAGCGACTTGCTCATCTTGCGCCCCTGCAGGTCGCGGATGATCGAGGTGAAGAACACGTTGCGGAACGGCGGCCCGCCGGCGAAGCGGTAGCCCGCCATGATCATCCGCGCGACCCAGAAGAAGATGATGTCCGGGCCGGTCACCAGGTCGGTCGTCGGGTAGAACTTGCGCAGCGTCGGGCTGTCCCCGCCGCTGTCGCCCATGGTGGCGAAGGGCCACAGCCACGAGCTGAACCAGGTGTCCATGACGTCCTCGTCGCGGACCCAGCCGGACTCGTCCTCGGGCGGCTCGACGCCGACATGGATGTCGCCGGCCTCGAGGTCCGAGGTGTCGAGCGACTCGGCCGCCTTGAGCTCCTCGAGCTTGTCCCGGCGGTACCACACCGGGATCTGGTGGCCCCACCAGAGCTGGCGGCTGATGCACCAGTCCTGGAGGTTCTCCATCCAGTGGGCGTAGGTCTTGCGCCAGCGGTCGGGGCGGAAGGTGATGTCGCCATCGGCCACCGCCCGGGCGGCCTCGTCGACACAGGGGTAGCGCAGGAACCACTGCATCGAGATCCGCGGCTCGATCGGCACGTGGGCCCGCTCCGAGAAGCCGACCTTGTTGTCGTAGTCCTCGACCTCGATCAGCAGCCCCATCGCGTCGAGCATCGCGGCCGCCTTGCCGCGCGCCTCGAAGCGGTCGAGCCCGTCGAGCTCCGGGCACCCGGGGCAGTTGACCCGGCCGTCCGGGTGGAGCACGTCGATGATCTCGAGCCCGTGGCGCATGCCGATCTCGAAGTCGGCCTTGTCGTGCGCCGGGGTGATCTTGAGCGCGCCGGTGCCGAACTCGATGTCGACGTGCTCGTCCGCCACCACCGGGATCTCCGCCTCGGGGAAGGGGCGCCGCACCTTGCGGCCGATGAAGCCGGCGTAGCGCGGGTCCCTCGGGTTCACCGCCACGGCGGTGTCGCCCATCAGGGTCTCCGGACGCGTGGTGGCGATCCTGAGGAACTCGCCGGGCGCGTCGACCAGCTCGTACTTCATGGTGTAGAGCTTCGACTTCTGCGGCTTCATGATCACCTCCTCGTCGGAGAGGGCGGTCAGCGACACCGGGCACCAGTTGACCATCCGCTTGCCGCGGTAGATGAGTCCCTCCTTGAACAGGTCGACGAAGACCTTCGCCACCCAGTCCGAGTACTCGGGGTCCATGGTGAAGCGCTCGCGCGACCAGTCGCAGGAGCAGCCGAGGCGCTTGAGTTGGTTGATGATGATGCCGCCATGCTTCTCCTTCCATTCCCACACGCGCTCGAGGAAGGCCTCGCGCCCGAGGTCGCGGCGGCCGACGCCCTCCTTCTCGCGCAGCTCGCGTTCGACCTTGGCCTGGGTGGCGATGCCGGCGTGGTCGGTCCCCGGCAGCCACAGCACCTCGCGACCCTCTTGGCGGGCGCGCCGCGCGAGGATGTCCTGGAGGGCGTTGTTGAGGACGTGGCCGAGGTGGAGGATGCCGGTGACGTTCGGGGGCGGGATCACGATCGAGTACGCCGGCCGCTGCGACGAGGGATCCGCCTCGAAGCACTTGCCGTCCAGCCAGGCGGCGTACCACTGGGACTCCACCTCGCGGGGCTCGTAGGCTTTCGGCATTTCGGACATGGCGGCGCCGGGGATGCCAGAGGGGGCGCGGTTTGTAAAGGCACCGCGGAAGGCCGATTCTCCGGGGTCTCCGCGGGGGAGAATCGCCCCGCCCGGACCGGTCGACCGCAAGCTTCACCGGGGGCCCGGCCAGCGCCCGCTGCCGAGCCGGAAAAGAGGGCCGCAAAACAGGGCCCGAAACAGGGAGAGGGAGGGCCCTAGGCGCGGACCGGTCAAACCACCGCCGACGACCTGACGAAACTTGGCGGACCCTGCCGAAACCTGGAGGAAAACGGCAGACCCTGGCGCCCCCCCGGGCCGAAAAGAAAGGAGGCCCGACCGATATCCCCTGGGAAAAACCCAAAAAACCCAGGGGAGTCTCGATCGGGCCTCCCGCCTCCAGGAACGACCTGTTGGCGAAAACCCTGAATTTGACGATTCTTGCGAATCTTTACGTAGTTGTAAACGCCACGAAGGGATTATTTGTTTCCATTTTTCGGTCCGATTCTAACGATTTCCGGGCACCCAAGCAAAATTCTCCGGTTTTTCGCCAATTTTTGGCTTTTGTGCCCTGTCCGACCATGTCCCTGCAGCCGACACCTCCCCAGCTTTTCGACGACTTCGAGGCCGGCCGGATCACCCGGGCGCAGCTTCACGCCGGCATGGCCTTCCACGCCCGGACCCTGGTGGAGGAGATCATCGAGACCTCGGAGAACCCGGTGGCGGCGTGGTGGGACACCATGCTGGCACGGCGCGCGGCCAAGCGTCTGACGGCGCGCCACGGCGAGTGGCGGATCCGCCACCTGCTTCATGCCCTCTCCGAGGTGGACGATTTCGAGCCCTCCCACCTGCTGTGGAACGCGCTCCACCCGGATGTCCCGCTGTTCTGCTTCTTCCGGATGCGCCGCGAGCCGGTCTTCCGGCTGACCAAGATCGAGCGCGGCCCCGGGGTGCTGCGCCTGAGAGTCGAGCACGGCGCCGCCGGCACCCGCGCCGAGCAACAGGACTTCCTGATGCTGCACCGCGGCCGCGGCTTCGTCGCCGAGCGGCTCCATTGCCACCGCGACGGCTAGCCACCGCCGAGCCTGGAGCCTGGAGCTTGGGAACGGGGCGGATTCTCCGTGCTTCAGCCGCAACCGCAGCCTCCGCCGCCGCTGCCTCCGCAGCAGCCACTCTCGGCGGCGGCGAAGTCCTCGCCGGTCGGCACGCGGCCGAGCTCGAGGGTCATGCCGACATACTTCACGATCGAGCGCTGGAGCGTCTCCAGTTCGCCCTGGGCATCGAGGAAGTCGCGCGCCACGCCGTTCTTCATGAGCTCGTCGCGGGCCGACTCGAACTCGCGCACCTCGCTGTCGGCCAGCTCGATCCCGGCATGCTGCTTCTGGTGCAGCTCCTGGCCGCGCTCATGGACGCTCTGGTACATCGTCCGCGCGGTATCGTCGCCAAGGAACGCCTCGACCTTGGCCTGCAACTCGACGAAGTGCTCGTCGGAGGCAATGGCCTCGCACAGTTCGCGGGTTTTTCCCATCACGGCGGATTCCTCGGCGATCATCGACATGCGACTCCCCTACTTGGCTGCGGCCCGATTGGCAAACGCAAGGTCGGGAAATTGGGCCAAGTTTGCGGTTTTCAGGGCGTATCCATCCCAACAAGCTGAGTTTGCCGATGTCCGCCACCCGTCACCGCCGATTTTCCACCCCTCCGGTCCCTCCCTCCATGCGGCCCGCCCTACTTCCATCCATCGCGCCCATCCTGCTCGCCCTGCTCGTGGTCCCGGCTGCGGCGCAGGTCCGCGAGTGGCGCTTCCCCGCGGTGGAGAAGCCGGTCGAGGCCGAGTTCGTCACCGAGAGCAAGGGCTACGTGGTCCTCCGTGGGGCCAACGGCACCAGCTTCGAGCTGCCGCTGGCCAACTTCAGCAAGGCCGACCGGCACTACATCCGGATCCGCACCACCGAGCCGGCGCAGCCGGGACCGTTGCAGGACCCCGGCAAGCCGGTCACCACGCGGAGCGGCTACCGACAGGAGGAAAATGAGGATGCCGGCGGCCGCCTGATCGCCCCGCCGGCCGCCAGCGAGATCCACGTCAGCGGCGATGCCGCGTCCGATCCCCTCGCCGGCAGCACCATCCACTTCGAGCACGCCGACGGCTGGTTGTTCCTCGAGCGGATCAAGCCCTCGGTGGTCCTGCGCGAGCACCTCGGCCGGATCCTGGTCAACCACGCCCCCGCCGAGCCCGGGGTCAACCTGCGGGTCGTCGCCCACGCCCACGGCGCGGTGGTGATCCCCCACGGCCCCGACCATCCGGCGCTGGTCCTCCACGACGCGCCTGGCCTGGCGGGGAAGTCGACCGCGCTGAAGTGCCACGTCGCCTACGCCGGCGAGTCGCTCGACGCCACCGCCCGCGGCGCCCGCTCCCTCGTCCTCAAGCGCGGCTACATGGCGACCCTCGCCGCCAACGACAACGGCACCGGCGTGAGCCGCAACTACGTCGCCCAGGACCACGACGTGGTGATCAGGGAGCTGCCGGAGGGCCTCGACGGCCGGGTCGGCTTCGTCCGCGTGTTCCCGTGGCGCTGGACCAGCAAGAAGGGCATCGCCGCGCTCGACCCCGCCAAGCTCGACGCCGGCTGGCACTACAACTGGAACCTCAACCAGAACTCGACGCCCGACATCGAGTACGTCCCGATCAAGCAGAAGCGCTGGTGGCCCGGCCTCGACCAGGACTGGAAGGCGCGCGGCTCGCTGCACCTGCTCGGCTACAACGAGCCGGACCGCCCGGACCAGGCGAACATGAGCGTCGACGAGGCGATCCAGGGCTGGCCGGAACTCCAGGCGACCGGCCTGCGCCTCGGCTCGCCGGCGCCGTCCGACGGCGGCCTCGGCTGGCTCTACGAGTTCATGGACCGCGCCGACCGCGAGGGGCTGCGGGTCGACTTCGTCGCCGTGCACTACTACCGCGCGGTCGCCGACCCGGGCAACGAGCGCGCCGCCGCCGACCAGTTCCGCAACTTCCTGCGCGGCATCCACGAGCGGACCAGGCGGCCGATCTGGATCACCGAGTGGAACAACGGCGCCAACTGGACCAAGGCGCCGGACCCCAACGACAAGCAGCAGCGCGCGGCGATCCAGGCGATGATCGAAATGCTCGACGAGACCCCCTGGGTCGAGCGCTACGCCCCCTACAACTGGGTCGAGCCCTGCCGCGAGCTGGTGCGCGACGGCGGCTCGCTGAGCCCGGCGGGCGAGGCCTTCCGCGACCAGCGCTCGCCGGTGTTTTTCCAGCAGCCGTCCTACTGAATCGCCCGCCCCCCGCTGCGGCGGCGTCTCCCGGTTCCCCCGGGTGACTCATCCCGCTTCCGTCAAACAACCTGAAGCTCCCGGCATCGATGGATTGCCGCTGATTGCCACAGATGAATTCCAAAGATCTGCGACCATCTGCGGTCCCCCGCTCCGACCCTGGTCGAGTCAGGCGGTTTCCTGGAACTCGTCTCAGTACCTCCGCCAGGCGGCCGGGACGAAGAGCACCAGGATGGTGAACAGCTCGAGGCGGCCGAGGATCATCAGGCCGCTGAGGTAGAGGTGGGTCGTGCCGTGGAGGTGCGAGTAGTTGTCGGTCGGGCCGACCTCGCCGAAGGCGGGGCCGATGTTCGACACCATCGAGATCGACGCGGCGAGGCAGGTCTCGAGGTCGATGTCCTGGCTCGCCTCGAGCACCCCCATGACCAGGGACGAGGCCGCGATGATGGCCAGGTAGAAGGCGACGAAGAGCGTCGTGCGCGCCCGCGCGCCGGCATCGAGCGGGTTGCCGTTGACGGTCAGGCGGAACACCTGGTTCGGCCGGAAGGCCCGCACGATCTCGTGAAAGGCCGAGCGGATGAAGACCACCAGGCGGCCGATCTTCATGCCACCCGCCGTGCTCCCCGAGCATCCGCCCGGGATCATCAGGAGGATGATGAAGATGTGCGCCCAGGCCGGCCAGACCTCGTAGTCGGCCGTGCCGAAGCCCGTACTCGACGCCAGCGACACCACCACGAACCAGCTCTCCCTCAGCATCTCGCCGAAGCTCCCCGCCCCGCCGAAGGTGCGGCCCAGCGCGATCGCCAGGGCGCCGATGATGCACACCCCGAGGAACCAGCGGGCATCCTCCTCGCAGCGCAACCGCGACCACTTGCGCCGGAAGATCAGCACGTAGATCAGGAAGTTCAGGCTGCAGAGGGCCATGAAGAGGGTGAGCCAGAGTTCGATCCACAGCCCGTTCGGCCAGTCGGAGTAGTAGCCGATCGACTCGTTGTGCGGGCTGAAGCCACCCGTCGCCACCGCGGTGAAGGCGTGCGCGACCGAGTCGAACCAGCTCAGGCCGAGCACCTTCAGGCCGAGCAGGCAGGTCAGGGTCAGGCCCAGGTAGATCTTCCACAGCATCAGCGCGGTGTCGCGGATGCGCGCCGTCGAGGCCTCGCCGGCCTGGAACGAAGACTCGTTCTGGAACAGCGACTTGGTGCCGACCCCGAGGTAGGAAAGCACCGCGATGAACAGGACCAGGATGCCCACCCCGCCGAGCCACTGGCTCAGCGCCCGCCACAGCAGGATGCCCCGCGGCCACAGCGTGAGGTCATCGATCGCCGTCGACCCGGTCGTGGTGAAGCCGGAGGCCGACTCGAACACCGCCGAGGTCCACGTCAAGTACGGCGGACACAGGATGAATGGAAGGGCGCCGAAGACGGTCGAAAGGATCCAGCCGAGGCCGACGATGACCACCCCCTCGCGGCGCGGGATGCGCTCGATCTTGGCCCGCCCGAGGACCACCAACAGGCCACCGGCGGCGAGGGTGATCAGCCCGGACACGAACAGCGCCACCATGGCGCTCCGATCCTCGTCGACCACGTCCAGCCGCGCGAACAGGCCGCACGAGAACATCGCCAGGCTGTTGAGCACCAGCAGCAGTCCGAGGACCTTGGCGAGGATGCGGAAATTCATCAGGACAGCAACTTGACGAGCGCCCGGCGGGCCTTGCTCGAGACCACGGCGTAGACGTGATCGCCCGCCTTGAGGTCGTCGTCGGGCCCCGGCACCGCGGCGTGGGTCCCCCGCTGCAGGCCGACCAGGACCGATCCCTCGGGCCACTCGACCTCCTTGACCATGTTGCCGCAGGCGATCGAGCCCTTGGCGACCTGCAGCTCGATCAGCTCGCCGCCCGAGAACGACTTCACCAGGTGGAAGCGGTCCGAGGTGATGAAGCGCTGGATCTCGCGGCGGGTCGCCTCGCGCGGGCTGACCGCGGCCTGGATCCCGAAGTGCTGGCCGGACGAGCTGATCGCCGCGGCGTAGTCGGCGCGGTGGATCAGGGTCAGGCAGGTCTTCGCCCCGAGGGTGTGCGCCTGCAGGCAGGTCATCACGTTGTCCTCGTCGCTGTCGCTGGTGGCGACGAAGAAGTCGACCCCGCCGACCTGTTCCTCCTCGAGTTCCGAGACCACCGTGGCGTCGACGTTGATGACGGTGGTGTTCGACAGCCGGTCGGCGAGCGACTGGCAGATCTTCTCGTCCTTCTCGAAGATGCGCACCCGGCAGTCCCAGCTCTCGAGCATCTCGGCGAGCGAGAATCCGTATTCGCCGCCGCCGAAGATGACCACCCGCAGCCGCGAGCGGTCGTCGCCCTTCCGCTGCAGGCGCTCGGCGAGGGTGCGCAGCTTGCGCGGCTCACCGAAGATGGTGACGATGTCGTCCTCGTGCAGCTCGCTGGTCGCGCCGGGCACGAAGTGGTCGTCGCCGCGCGAGATCATCGCCACCCGGGTCCGCTCGGGCAGCTTGAGGTTGAGCAGCGGCTTGTCGACCAGGTCGGAGCGCCCGCTGACGATGACCTGCTGCAGCTCGATGCGTCCGCGTGCGATCTCCTCGACCACCAGCGAGTCCGGGTTGCGGATGAACTTGGCGAGCTCGATGGCGGCGAGGCGCTCGGAGGAGAACAGGTGGTCGACGCCGAAGTGGCCCTTGAAGTCGAACAGCCACTCCTCGCGCTGCAGCCCCGGGTGGACCCGCGCGACGACATGCGGCACGCCGAGCTTCTTGGCGATCGATCCGCTGACGAGGTTGGCGGTGTTCGAGCTGGTCAGCGAGAGGAACAGCTCGCACTCGCCGATGTTCGCCTCGGCCAGCGCGTTCACGCTGGTGCCGTCGGACGAGACCACCTTGGCATCGATGGTCTGCTCCAGCTCGGCGGCCAGCCGCGGGTCGTTCTCGACGACGGAGATGCTGTGGGCAAGCCGCGACAGGGACCTGGCGAGGTGACGACCGATCTCCCCGGCACCGACGATGATGATGTTCATGCGAGACGACGATGCGGAGAGGCATCCGCCCGCTCCGCATGACCCGGATCATGCGGGATCGCCCCGCGGAAACCAGTCGAAAATCGGCCCGGCCCGGCCCGGCGCAGCGACAGCCGCAGCTGGTCCCCATCGATGGCGGGCGCCGGTGGCCCGGTTGTCGTCGCTGCGACGCCTACCAGTTGACGTTGTAGCCGCGGGTGTCGATGTGGGTGAAATTGTAGTAGCGACCCACGCCACCCTTGTAGACACCCCGCGAGCGGAGGTTGCGCGCGACCGATGAAACGCTGCGCGGCGACGAGTGGAAGCGGACGTCGATGGCGACGTTCGACTTGTGGTACGAGCCGCTCGAGGCACCGGCGCAGCGGGCGTTGTAGGCCGGCGAGCGGTAGGCCGAGACGATCTCCTTGACCGGCTGGTCGAGTTCGGCGCCGACCCGGTCGATCACCCGCAGCGTGGCGGCGATGTTCTTCCACATCGACTTGGGCGGCAGGCTGTTCCACACCGAACCGTGGCGCTTGGCATGCGCCTTGATGACCTGGCGCACGGGGATCCGGCGCAGCTTGAGGTCCTCGAGGAAGTCGACGTAGCCGAGCAGGTTGCGGCCCTGGCGCGCCTTCCATGCTTCAGGCAGGCCGGTCAGGTCGGTCTTGACCTTGGGTGGGCCGAAGAAGAAGGCGGAGGCGGGAAGACTGCTCGCCAGGAAGCTGGCGCCGGTGGCTCCAAGAGCACCGATGGCGCGGCGGCGAGAGAGGGAAGGAAGGGCAGGACGAGTGGGTTCAGGTGACGAATCGAGCATGGTTGGCGACCGAGCTTTGGGTGCGACGTTGAGCCCGAGCGTGAGCAAGAGCCGTGCCGCAAGTGGTTGGTTTTCCGGGGGCGGCGGAAAATCTGCCGCGGAGGACAGCGGGCAAAACCCACCGCGGCAAGGATTATTGCCAATTTTAGCTAACAGATCGGCCGATGTCCCGCCGATTCTTGAGTTTTCCTGATTTTTCGGGAAAATGAAGTCATGCGGAGCTTGCTCGCCTGGACGCTGGCCTTGTTGGCGAGCCTGATCATCGCCCGGGTCGCCGGGCTGGTTGCCATCGAACCCCTGTGGCCGGCCGCGGTGGCGATCGGGGTGATTGTCGCCACCCGCAGCGCGGCCAGTGGCCTCGCCGCCGGGGTCCTCGCCGGCGGGATCCTGCTGGCCGACGGCAACCCGCTCGAGACTGTCCGGGTCACCTTGGCGGAGCACTTTTTCCCGCAACTGGACGGGGCCTGGCACGTCGGGGCGCTGGTCTTCACCCTGCAGCTCGGGGCCTTCGCCGGCCTGCTGGAGGCCTCCGGCGGCTTCACCTCGCTGCTCAACCGCCTGGTGATTCCCGGCGAAAGCCCGCGCCGCCGGGTCCTCGGAGGGGTCTACGGCATGGGTCTGCTGTGCTTCTTCGACGGCCTCGCCAACAGCATGCTGATGGGCCGGATCGCCCGGCCCGCCGTCGATCGCGCCGGGATTTCGCGGGAAAAGCTCGCCTGGGTGGTCGACTCGACGAGTGCCCCGGTCGCCTGCGTCGCCTTCATCTCGACCTGGATCGCGGCGCAGCTGAGCCTGATCCAGGAGAGTTTCGCGCTGCTCGACCCCTACGCCCTGTTCTTCCGCTCGATCCCGGCGAACGCCTACTGCCTGCTGACCCTGCTGCTGGTGCCCTTCGCCATCCTGCGGCGCTGGGAGCCGCGCGCCATGTCCCGCTTCGTTCCGCGCCGTCCGGAGGGCGACGGCGCGGCGGTCGGGACCGGGGCCTGGCGCGTGCTGGTTCCGCTGGTCGTGCTGGCGCTGTCGATCGCGGTCTCGCTGCAGCTCTTCTCGGGCAACCCGCTCGAGCTGTTCTCCCTCGACGCGTGGCGGCGGGCAGCGGGCGGCAATGCCGGGCCGGTCGCGCTGATCGCCGGGGCCCTCGCCGGCCTCGCCACGGCCCGGTTGTGCTTCCCGCGCCAGCGCATGCCCGGTTCGGCGGGTGCCGGCACGGCCGCCCTCCAGGGCGCCGCCGGGCTGCTCCCAGCGCTGGTCATCCTGCTGCTCGCCTGGACCCTCGGCAGCATCTTCGAGGCCCTCGGCGCGGCGGACATGATCCGCCGGCTGCTCAGCGACGGCGTCGCGCTGCGCTGGTTCCCGCTGGTCACCTTCGCGGTCGCCGCGCTGACCGCCTTCTTGACCGGCTCCTCGTGGGGCACCATGGCCCTGCTCATGCCGCTCACCCTCGGCAGCCTGCCGGGCGGCGAGGTCGGGGAGCTGGTCGCCATCGCCCCGATGGTGATCGCCGCGGTGTTCGGCGGGGCGGTGTTCGGCGACCACGCCAGCCCGTTTTCCGACACCACGGTGGTCAGCGCGCTGGCCGCCGGCTGCGAACCGGTCGACCACGTCACCAGCCAGCTCCCCTACGCCCTCACCGCCGCCACCGCCAGCCTGCTGGCCTACGTCCTGATGGGCCTCGGCCTCCCCTCCCCGGCCGCCACCGCCATCGCCGCCGCGGTGCTGCTGGCCGTCGTCCACCGCCTCTCGAGCCGCCAGCCGGCCCATCCCTGAGGCTCCGCGGCCGCCTCAGCCGCCGCCACCCGCCGTCCCCACCCGCCGGCACAAGCCTCTCGACAGTCCCCCTCGGCGCCCTCCAGACTCGCCCGTCGCCCCATGCGGATTTCGGATCGATACATCGGACGCCAGGTCTTGTCCGGAACCGTCTTCGCCATCGTCCTCCTGAGCGTCCTGCTGGTCCTCGGCAACCTGTTCCAACGGATCCGCCCGCTGCTCGTCGAGCTCGGTGCGCCGCTCTCGCTGCTCGGCGAGTTCGCCCTCAACGTCCTCCCCGTCTCGCTCATCTTCACGGTCCCGTGGGCCTTCCTCTCGGCCGTCCTGCTGGTCTTCGGCCGCCTGTCCTCGGACAACGAGCTGACCGCCTTCCGCGTCGCCGGGATGAGCCTCTACCGCCTCGCCGTCCCGGTCTTCGCGATCGGGCTGGCGCTCTCCGCCGGCTGCCTGTGGCTCAACCTGCAGGTCGCCCCGAAGGCCAAGAAACGCGTCGAGAGCATCGTCACCAGCGCCATCATCAAGGACCCGCGCACCCTGCTCAACCCGGTCGCCGACCAGAACCGCCTCAAGGACATCAAGGTCTTCGTCGAGCGCGACGAGGGCGACGAGCTGGTCAACTTCCACCTCTTCAAGCCGCGCGCCGAGGGCGAGAGCGGCGACGTCTACGTCCACGCCGAGCGGGTCGAGCCGATCGTCGACGAGGACAAGCAGCAATTCCGCCTGCGCCTGACCAACGCCACGATCGACGCCACCCGCGACGACGGCGAGCCGATGACGCTCTTCGCCGGCCAGCTCGAGCCGCTGGTCTTCGACTACTCGGAGGACCTCCGCAAGATGCCCAAGGCGAGCTCGATGAGCAATGCCGAGATCGCCCGCTTCATCGCCTCGCCGCCGGAGATGCCGCCGCAGGTCCTCGAGCCGATCCTCGACCAGGTCCGCGCCGTGGCGATGCGGCGCTACGCCTCGTCCTTCGCCTGCCTGGCGCTGGCCTTCGTCGCCGTTCCGCTCGGCATCAAGGCCCGCCGCCGCGACTCGGCCAGCGGCCTGATCCTCAGCCTCGCCATCGGCGCGGGCTACTTCGTCGCCAGCGAGTTCCTCGGCGACTCGGGCCTGGGCCCCCACGCCGTGTGGATCCCCAACCTCGCCTGCCTCGTGCTCGGCATCATCCTTTTCCGCCGTGCGCGATTCCGCTAGGATTCCGCTACCATGAGTTCCTCCACCTTTCCGAAGCGGGTCGTGAAGACCTTCCGGAAGCTCATCGGTGACGAGACGATCCGCCCGGTCTCCTTCATCGGCCCGCTGCGGCGCTACAACCGCGACAAGTTCCGCGCCGACATCGCGGCGGCGCCCAACGTCGCCCTGCTCGCCATCCCGCAGGGCATCGCCTACGCCGCGATCGCCGAGCTGCCGATCTCCTACGGCATCATCTGCTCGGCCGTCGCCGCGCTGGTCGCCCCGCTGTTCGCCGGCTCGCGGCACACCGTGCTCGGGCCGACCAACGCCACCTCGCTGCTGCTCTACGGCTTCTTCGCCGCCAGCCCGATGCTGGCCATGCGCAAGCCCGAGCTGGTCCCGCTGCTGGTCCTGATGGTCGGCGTGCTTTGCATCGTCGGCGCCCTGCTGCGCATCGCCGATCTGCTGCAGTACGTGTCGCGCTCGGTCCTCGTCGGCTACGTTTCCGGGGCCGCCGTGCTGATCATGGCGAACCAGCTCAAGCACGTCCTCGGCATCGCCGAGCAGGTCAACGCGATCCATCCCCCGAACTTCTTCTCCCTCGTGGTCGCGCTGGGATCCCTCGTCGGCGAGACCCAGTGGCAGCCGCTGCTGATCGGCGCCTCATCGCTGGTGATCTACTACACGATCCACCTGCTCAAGCCGAACTGGCCGAGCTTCTCGATCTCACTGGTCCTGGTGTCGGCCGGCTTCGGCTGGCTCAGCACCTCCGGCAATCCGTCGTTCGCGGGCGTCGACCGCTTCACCACCTTCACCTTCGCCGACCTCGTCCCCCACTTCCCGGACCTCGGCAGCAAGCAGATCTTCGACGACATCTCGAGCCTCGCCGCGGTCGCCTTCGCCGTCGCCTTCCTCGCCTGCCTCGAGAACACGGTGATGGCCAAGTCGATCGCCTCGCGCACCGGCGACCGCGCCGAGGTGAACCAGGACATGCTCTCGGTCGGCGTCGCCAACGTCGCCTCCGCGGTGAGCGGGGGCATGCCGGCCTCCGGTTCGCTGACCCGCTCCGCGCTCAACTTCGCCTCCGGCGCCAGGACCCGCTTCGCCTCGATCTATTCCGGCCTGATCATCCTCGCCGCCGCGCTGTTGATCGCCTGGCTGCCGTCGCGCGGGATCGCGCTGATCGACTACGTCCCCAAGTCGGCGCTCGGCGCGCTCGTGATCGCGATCGCGATCAGCCTGGTCAACCGCAACAACATCCGCATCTGCCTGCGCTCGACCCACGACGACGCCGCAGTCCTGATCACCACCTTCTTCGCCACCATGCTGACCCCGCTGCACGTGGCGATCTTCATCGGCGTCGGCCTGTCGATCACCCTGTTCCTGCGCCGCGCCAGCAAGCCCTTCCTGGTCGAGTACGAGTTCAGCGACAAGGGCGAGCTGCGCGAGATGGGCGAGAAGCGCAAGCGGCCGAACCCGGCGATCTCGATCGTCCACGTCGAGGGCGACCTGTTCTTCGGCGCCGCCGAGTTGTTCCGCAACCAGCTCCAGCGCACCGCCGCCGACCCCTCGCTGCAGATCCTGATCCTGCGCCTCAAGAACGCCCGCCACCTCGACGCCACCTCGGTGCTCGCGCTGGAGGAACTGATCCGCTTCATGCGCTCCGACGGGCGCCACGTGATCATTTCCGGCGCCCCGCGCGAGGTCTACAAGGTGCTGCGCAACTCCGGGGCGCTCGAGCTGCTCCAGGAGGGCTGCGACCGCAAGGCCGGCGAGAGCAACCTCTTCCTCTACCGCCCGAGCAACCCGAACATCTCGACCCGCGACGCCCTCAAGCGCGCCCAGCAGCTGCTCGGCGACCAGAAGGCCGACGTGCGGATCTTCTACGACCCCAACAAGTCCTGAGCCCCCGGAACGGCGCACCGCCGCGAGGAGCGAAACCGGCGAAACCGGCGGATGAAGGCTTCCCGCGCCGCCGGCCAGGCCGTAGCGTCACCCCATGGAGGAGGCGATCCTCGAGAAACTCGACGAATTCATCCGCCGCAAGGGACTGCGGCGGACGCCGCAGCGTGACGCCATCGTCCGCGCGGTCTTCGCCGACGACGAGCACTTCACCGCCGAGGAGCTCTACGACCGGATCCGCAAGGGCAACGCCGGGGTGTCGCGGGCGACGGTCTACCGGACCATCGCGCTGCTGGTCGAGGCCGGCCTGCTGCACGAGATCGACCTCGGCGGCGACCTCAAGACCTACGACCCGAACTTCCACGACCGGCCGACGCACAACCACCTGGTCTGCGTCGACTGCGGCAAGGTGATCGAGTTCGAGGACTCCCACCTCGAACTGCTCAACGACTGCCTGACCCGCCGCCTCGGCTTCCGGCCGAAGCGCCAGTCGATCAAGATCGAGGCCTGCTGC
>JAUIJB010000146.1 GCA_030430455.1 Verrucomicrobiia bacterium
CAGAAGATGCCGACGCAGCATTTGAGTTCGAGATATTCATGACGATCACCCCGGTTCTTCTCTGCGGCGGCTCCGGCACGCGGCTCTGGCCGCTCAGCCGCAAGAGCTATCCCAAGCAGTTCACCGAACTGGTCGGCGAGGAGAGCCTGTTCCAGGCCTCGGCGCGCCGCCTGTCGGGGTCGGGCTATGCCGCGCCGCTGGTCATCACCGGCGCCGACTTCCGCTTCATCGCCACCGAGCAGCTGGCCGCCACCGGGATCGCCGGCGGCACCGTGCTGATCGAGCCCGAGGGGCGGAACACTGCCCCCGCGGTGCTGGCCGCCGCGCTCTGGCTGGCGCGCAAGGATCCGGAGGCGCTGATGCTCGTTGCGCCCTCGGACCATGTCATCCCGGACCCCGCCGCCTTCCGCGCCGCGGTCGAGACGGGACGCGCAGCGGCCGAGGCGGGCACGCTCGTCACCTTCGGAATCGCGCCCGACCGGCCCGAGACGGGCTATGGCTACCTCGAACTCGCGACAGCACCCAACGGCGGCCCGGTGCCGCTCCAGCGTTTCGTCGAGAAGCCCGACCTTGCCACCGCCGAGGCGATGCTGGCGACCGGCAGCTTCCTGTGGAACGCCGGCATCTTCCTCTTCTCCGTCAAGGCGATCCTCGCCGCCTTCGAGGCCCATGCGCCTGAACTGATCGCGCCGGTGACAGCGGCGGTCGAGGGCGGGGCGACCGACCTCACCTTTTTCCGCCTCGACTCCGGGCCCTGGAGCGCGGTCGCCGACATCTCGATCGACTACGCGGTGATGGAGAAGGCCGAGAACCTGAGCGTCGTGCCCTATACCGGGGCCTGGTCCGACCTCGGCGGCTGGGACGCGGTCTGGCGCGAGAGCGGCGCCGGCGTCGTCACCACCGGCGCCGCGACGGCGATCGACTGCGCCGACACGCTGCTGCGCTCCGAAAGCCCGGACCTGGAGCTGGTGGGCATCGGGCTGAAGGACACCATCGTCGTGGCGACGCCCGACGCGGTGTTGGTCGCCGATGCCTCGCGCGCGCAGGACGTCAAGAAAGCGGTCAGTGCGCTGAAGGCCAAGGGCGCGAAACAGGCCGAGGCCTTCCCCCGCGACCACCGCCCCTGGGGCTGGTTCGAGACGCTGGCGCTGGCCGACCGCTTCCAGGTCAAGCGCATCGTGGTCAAGCCCGGCGCCGCCCTGTCGCTGCAAAGCCACGTGCACCGGGCCGAACACTGGATCGTCGTCTCGGGGACCGCGAAGGTCACGGTGAATGACGAGGTCCGCCTCGTGACCGAGAACCAGTCCGTCTACATCCCCCTCGGCGCGATCCACCGGCGGTACGAGGATGTGTATGCGCGCGGGCAGGGGGCGAAGGGGTAGGGCAGGACACCCCAATACCGGATCAAGAGATCCGAGTACCCCTACCCCACCTTCCCCTTCACCCACCCCAGGAACGCCCGGTCCGCCGACCGCAGCCGAGGCCGGCCCGACACCGCCCAGAACCGCCGCCACTCGGCCTCCAGCGCGTAGACGTCCCAGCCGCGGGCCAGGCGCTTGGCTTCCTCCAAAGTCTCGGCCTTCAGGGGGCCCAGCTCCGGTCCCGCCTCGATCACACCCGCGCGCAGGGTGAAGCGGATGATGTCGCCCTCCTCCTCGGTCATCGCGTAGTCGGGCAGGTGGTCGCTCTCGATCATGTCGCGCAGCATCTTGCGGAAGAC
>JAUIJB010000147.1 GCA_030430455.1 Verrucomicrobiia bacterium
TGCGGCTCCATCGCGGCTTTTCGCAAGGGTGGAGCGACCTTCCGTCACGAGTCTCTCGGGCTCCGGCCGGGTGAACCCGGCGCTCCTGTTTCGGTCACGCTGAGGGATTGGCAAAGCGGGTCGTCAGGTTCAGTCTCGGGTTGATGGAAGAGCCGCAGTTGCCGTCGTTGCAGCTTGCCAAGCTTCGCCGGAAGCTCGACGAGACGGCGGCGAGGCATGCCGAGGAGATCGGTGCGCTGCGGTCCGAGATCAGGCAGCTCGAGCGGGCGCTCGCTCAGTCACCGGCCCCGCCTCCCCTGCCGGAGGTGGCGGAGGTGGCGGAGGTGGCGGAGGTGGCGGAGAAGCCGCCGGAGCCGGAGGTGCCACCTCGCGAGTTCAAGGAGCCGGCCACTCCCCCCGACCGCTACCCGAAACCCGAGCGCCCCCGCGACCTTCCGCCCCCGGAGACGCCGCCCGAGCCGAAGACCCCGGTGGACCGCGGTCGTCTCGAACTCGACATCGGACGGGTGTGGCTGGTGCGGATCGGCATCGTGTTGCTGGTCACGGGTCTCGTCCTGCTCGGCAACTACGCCTATCAGAATTGGATCCGCGACCTGCCGGCGGCGGTGCGGCTCGGCTTCCTGGTGCTTTTCTCGCTCCTGATCGGCGGCGCCGGATGGGGATGCACGCGGCGGGAAAAGCTGCGGGCCTTCGGCGAGGTGGTGCTGGCGGGTGGCATGGCCTTCTTCTACTGGTGCGCGTACGCCGCGCACCACGTCGAGCGCCTGCGGGTGGTCGACTCGGTCGTCGTCGGCACGCTCGTCCTGCTCGCCGCCGCGGCGGTCATCGTGGCGGTGTCGGTGCTGCGGAACGCCCGCACGACGGCGGTGATGGGGCTCCTGTTGGCGTCGTATTCCACGATGCTGCAGCCGATGTCGACGCTGACGGCCGTCTCGAACCTCCTGCTCGCCGCGACCGGGGTGACCCTGGTGGCCGCGAAGCGCTGGCAGGGTCCGGGCTTCGCCTCGATGCTGGGGGCGTATGCGGCCTTTCTCTACTGGCAGCTCACCGGCGCGGTCGGCGAGGGGAGCGTGACCGTGACACTGGTCTTTGTGGCGGTGCTGTGGGCGGTCTTCGTGGTGCCGACCTTCGGCGCGATGCGCGGCCTCGACGAGCGGATGCGGGCGTGGTGGGCCGGCCTGAACAACGGCGCCGGCTTCGGCCTGTTCTCGCTGGTCTGGCTGCGGGCCGGCTGGGAGAACTACTGGGCGGTGCCCGCCGTTTGGGGCCTGGTGTGGCTGGTCCTCGGGGTGGTCGGGCGGCGGCGCTTGCCGGCGCCGGAAACCCACCTCGTGCAGGGCCTGATCGGACTGACGCTGGCGATGATACTGAAACTTGAGGGCTACCACCTCGGCCTCGGGCTGGCGCTGGAATCCCTGGTGATGGCGGGTGCCGTCCGACGCTTCCGCAAGTGGCCGGAGCTGGCCTTTTCGGTGCTGTCGATGCTCGGTGCGGTCGTCTGGGTGCTGGCGCGCGAGGGCCTCCCGGTGTGGAGCCTGGCGGTGGTGGCTTCCCTGCTCGCGGGAGCCTCGTTCCTCCTGCGGCGCAGCGGGGCCGAGGGAGATCTCGGCCAGGCCGGCCGGAAGGCGGCCGGCCTCGGCGTGGTGGCCGCGGCGGCGGTCGGGCTGCTGTGGTGCGGGCGCCTTCCGGTCGACTGGAG
>JAUIJB010000018.1 GCA_030430455.1 Verrucomicrobiia bacterium
TTGAACAGCGTCAGCGCCATCCCCGCCACCATCATCCCGATCGCCATCGCCAGCGTCATCTCCAGCAGCGAGTAGCCACCGCGCACCACGGACCGCGCGAGCACGGACCGCGCGACCCCAGTCGCGCGCGAAGCCACACTCGAATCCCGTCTGACCCTTCCCCCCCTCATTGCGACCTCACCACGGTTCGACTCTTCAGGTACTGCCGCCCGCCGACGTCGTAGACCAGCAGGCTCTGGAACCTCCACACCTTCATCCCCGCCGGGTTGCTCGCGGCGTCGCCGCTGCCGCCGTCGATCGGGTAGTTGTTGTCATCCGGAAAGCGCGTCCGCACCACCGTCCCGGTGATCACCTTGCCGCCGGGCAGCCGGCCCAGCTCCACGGTCTCCTCGTCCTTCTCCGGATACTCCGGCCACGGCGAGCTGTCGCCGATCAGCTCGCCGAAGGGCAGCCGCTGCGCGTAGGCCTTCTCGTAGGTGATGTAGGCGTCGGTCACCGTCTGCTGCAGCGTCCACTGACGCGGCGCGGTGATGTTGAGCGCCAGCTTCAGCAGGATCAGCCCCAGCGCGCTCAGGAAGGTCATCGTCATCGTCGCCTCCAGCAGCACCGAGCCGCGGCCATGCCTTCGGCGGCGAATCCGGGAGCGACGCTTGCAGGCGAAGCCGCGACGCGGCAAGTTGCCGGCATGCTTCGCCTGGTCGCCCTCGCCCTTCTCCTCGCCGCGGCAAACCTGCGCGCCCAGGCCGTCCTCGCGCCGCCCTTCGGGCTGAAGTGGGGCGACTCGCCCGAGGCCCTGATCGACTGGGCCGGCCGCCACGAGCTCGACGTGACGATCCGCCTGCCTGGCAAGGAGCCCGCGCTGCGGGTCGTCCGCGTGGCGCCGCAGTCCGGCACCCTGCCCTCGTCCAAGGCGCGCGCCCTCGAGGGCCGCTTCATCTCCGGCCGCCTGTTCGAGGTCGCCGTCGACTACGGCTCGCCGGCCGAGCCCGCGGCCAAGGTCGAGGCGCACTTCAACGAGATGCGCCGGGCGCTGACCCGCGAGCACGGCACGCTGAGCCCGAACCGGCAGGAGAAGTCGGTCGAGGACCAGGTGGCGACCAGAACGTTGTCTTTTCATCGGGAACCCGTTCGGGGTGTTTTCCTTTTGCTCGCTTATACCGAGGTCGAGGACCTGCTGAGGAAGCGCAAGGAGGCGACCTTCAGCCTGCTCTATCGCAACGACAACCTGAAGCAGCAGGTCGAGTCCTCGCCGGAGATCAATCGCTGATCGTCGTCACCGCGCCGTTCATCTCGATCGTGCGGTCGACGTAGAAGGTGACGTAGTCGAGGCGGTCGATGCCGAAGGGCGTGTCGGTGAGAAGCTCCATGGTCCACTGGCCGTTGTCATTGATAACGGCATCCCAGTCGTCGATGATCAGGACCCGGCTGTCCGGAACGGTCGAGCTGTAAACCACGGCCGAACCGGGAATCGTGAAGCCATCCTGATTCAAGGCAGGCGGACCCGGATACACTTGGGCAAAGGTGGTCGACTCCGGATACATGTCGTTCACCGTGAAGGTGACCTGCGGAACGCTGAAGCGCAGCGTTTCCCCATCGGCAATACCATCGATGCTGCCATCGGCAACTGGCCAAATCTGAATGAACTTCGAGGAAAGCTGCGATTCGGGAGCTTGGTAGTCCTCCAGCGAGAAGATCGAGAAGCGCTCCTCCCCGCGGACCTTGGCCAGATTCCCCGCAGGAACCGAGGTCAGGGTGTAGGACATCGTGAAGATACCGTTGCTCTCGATGAAGGCCTGCTGATGAAGCGTTGCCTGGGTCCGGTCGACACTCGTTCCATCCCCGGTTCCGTACGACTGGACATGTCGCAACAACTTGACCTTCTTCGCCGCGTCCGGCGCATTGGGATCGTCGAGGATCAGGCCGTCCACCTCGATGTCGACCCAGAAGGGGCGGTCCGCCCGGGTCCTTGGGATGGTGCTGTAGGGATCCTCCGTACGGATCGTGACGCTGGAGATCGGCACGTAGGTGCTGACGTACTTGTTGTCGAGCAGGTAGCTGGTGAGCGGCGAGTTCTTCACCGTCCAAAGCTCGAATCGTGCACCGCCCGGATCGATCGGCAGCGGCGACTGCTGTTGCCCGGTGTAGGCAACGGTGACATCCCACTCGACTCCGGTGGGCAGTTGGACCTGGCGAATGAAGTTTGTGAAACCAGCCTCGGCATCGGCGAGGCCCTGATCGACTGAGATGCAGACCAGCGAAAGAGTCAGAATGAGTGTGCGTTTCATCGGGAACTTTGGTTGGCGGCGTCTTGCGAAGCACTGGCGGTTTCCACACCTTCGCTGTCAGCCGGCTCTTCGACTTGCGGAGGAAGCACGGAGATCGGTCCACCCCGCAACGTGGCGACGATCATCTGGTTACTCTTCTTAAAGCGATCGACGACTTCTTCCCCGAGGGGCGTCTTGCCTTCCGCGGTTGCACGATCGACCTCATGCTGACGGACCCAGCCACGATTTCTCGTCATGAAGTCACTCCAGCTGATGATTCTGGCACCTTGCTGGATACCGACCCTAGCCTTGTAGTAGTCCGGGATGTGGAGTATCGCGCGTTTGGGAACGAGAGTGGCAAAGCCGTTGAAGCAGATCACGTCCGAGCGCTCGATCAGATCCTTCGGGCGATTCACGACCGAGGGGTCCTCGCCCGCGGTTCTCTCCATCGTGGCAAAGGGATCGACCCGCTTGGACATCTCTTCGCGCGCAACGGCTGCGATGGATTCGTGGGACGCTGCATCGCGCATCACCTTGGCGGGGCGCTCGGCCTGCTCCTCGCCATTTCCCTGAACAGGGGGCGAGATCGCCAGGAAGCCCAAGACGAGGGCGAAGCGGTTCAAAGGCATCGTGGCGCTGCCTGAAAGTCGAGCGGTCATGGCATGAATCGTGTTGAAGCTCCGCCACCTCAGTTGCCCGCCGGGACGCGCCGGAAGGTCACGAGGACGATCATGTCCTGAAGGTCGAAGCCACTGTGGTTCTGGTTCGTGTGAGTCAGCTCCATGACGTAGAAGACGTCCATGGGTCCGATATCGATCTTCCCATCCGATCCGAGGTAGGGGACGAGGAAGCTCTCAAGCGAAGGGGCACCCCAGTCCGGGATTCGATCCGGCACTTCGTCCCCATCCTTCAGCGCAATCACGTTGGTGTTGCTGTTCTCGGAGCTGTAGAAGGTGCTCCAGTGGTTGTTCGATTCCAGATAACGGCCTCCAAAATTGATCGAGTAGCCATCGTGAACGAGGCTCGAAAAGACGACCTCATTGGGATTCACGTCGTAGAGGTTTCCCTGGAACATCCGGTTCCAGTAACTCGAGTTGAAGCGCATCCAGCACTCGGCAACCACGGACTCCGTCTTGTAGACTTGGCCATAACGGTTGGTGTAGGCGCGGGTGACTCCGGTGCCGACGATGCGGACATCCATGTAGAGGTCCTCCTTGGGCTCGATGGTGCCGGGCGGAATGATGTCGATGACGTCGATGACGGTCGACGGATACTCGATGTCCCAGGTCAGCGTCGGGTGGGTGCCGGTCTGCACGATCGTCGGGAAGGCGTCGAGATTGCCCACCGGGATCGACGGGTCGGTCTGGGCGTGCAGGGCCGTAGACATGGCGAATGACGCGGCAAGGGACAGGGCAAGCGCCGCCGGAGCGGCAGCCGAATGGCTGGTTTTCATGGCTGGTGTGTGGTGCGGGGTTGACCACCTTCCGTGGATCCGGGGCCTGGGACGGGCCGCCGGGGGAAGTCAGCCCGGAGAAGGTAAAAGGCACGGAGCAACCTTGGCTGGTGGATGAGCCGTGCCGGTTCGGGACAGAACCCCTCTCCGGGCTGCCGAAGACGCTAAAATTGGGACGAGGCGCCTTCGGTCGATGTGGTCGATTTCAAACGTGGGTGGCGGGTGTGTGGCCGCCAGTGGGTGTGTGTCGTGTGTGGGTGTGGGTGTGGAACAGCAGTTGTCAGGGAGCGGGAAATGGGTGGGCCCGGGTGATCAGGGTCAGCCTCCGGGCGGGAGGCTCGCCCAGCCGGACCACGGTCCGGGCGGGACGTCATGGTCCTCGACGAAGCGCCACTGGACGCGCTCGCCGCTGGCCAGGGCGAGGAAGTCGCGGACCGCCGGGCTGATGTCGATGCCGGCACCGCCGTTGCGGTTGTCGCGGGGTTCCTCGTTGCCGAAAACGTACTGCCAGTGGTCGGTCTGGAAGGGGCCGACGTCCTCCCACTGGGCGTAGCAGACGCGCTTGCCGTGGTAGATCGCGACCCAGCGGCCCTTGCACACCGAGATGCCCTCGCCGCGATAGTCGCGCCAGAACCAGGGGATCACCTTCGAGGCCTCGGGGCGGTGGCGCCAGTCCTTGCCGATGTCGTTGTAGGGCAGCGCGATGTAGAAGGGGTTGAGGCGCGGAGTGAAGCCCGCCGGCAGGTAGCCGTTGCGGCGCCTCGGGTCGTCGTAGCCGCCGAAGTTGTCCATCCAGTTGACGTCCCAGGCGCTGGCGATGTTGGGGGTCGGGTTGTGCTGGGTCGGCAGCTCGCCGGCCCAGAAGACCGTCGCCACCACGTTGCCGCGCCAGCCGCGGAACTGGCGGAAGGCCTCGTTGGGATCCTCGACGACCAGCCGCACCGGGTTCGGCACGCCGAAGGGGTCGGTCAGCTCGGCAAAGGCGGCGCGGCGGTTGTCGAGCAGGTCGGCGTGCTGGTCGCGCAGCCGGTCCGCAAGCCGCACCGCCGCAGCCGCCGGAAGGGCGGAGGCGCCCAGCAGGGCGAGGGACAGAATGGGAACCAGAGAGCGCATGATTTCCGAATTTGGCGAACTTCGAAAAAACCGGTCCGACGAAGGAACCTACGTGATCGAGTATGCCCGATTAAGTAGGGTCGACAAGAAATTAATCTAAAAAAATTGAACATCCTGGAAGTCAGGATGTCTTAGCGGATCGCCCCGGGGCCCGAGATCCGAAAACCTCACGGTCTCCCCCAAGTTTTCGCGTGGCAGACGGCGGGCCCCGGGACGACAATTCAACGCTAACTCATTGACAAACAATGACCAAAAAGACCGAAAGGGTGGTGATCTCTCGCCTTGGGCGAGAGCCCACCCGGTCGACCCAATGGGCCTGCATTGAAGCAAGCAAAGGGCCTGGCCTCAATTAAATTTTTGGCTATTTAAACCATTTAGAGCCCAGAAGCTCTAATTTCCCCAAAGTATCAGGGATTCCCGCTGCTGCGCCCCCCGAAGCGTTTGTCGATCTCGCTCAGTGGGTACTCGCTGAGGGTCGGGCGGCCATCCGGGGCGCAGTACGGGAGTTCGCAGCGGAACAGGACGGCGAGCAGGGCCTCGGCCTCCTCGGGACGCGGCGGTTCCATCCGTGCCGCCTGGCGAGCCAGCGAACGCGCCAGCCACTCGCGGCTGGCGCTGGCCCTGGGCGCCTGCTCGAGCTCCTCGATCCAGCCGAGGAGGAAGTCGCGGGCGTCGAGATCGCTCAGGAAGGTGGGCACGGCGGCCAGCCGCAGGGTGCCCTGGCCGAAGTCCTCGATCTCGAACCCGGCCTCGGCCAGCGGCTCGCGCAGCTCCAGCAGGCGGGCGCACTCGCGCGGGCCCGGCTCGATCAGCAGCGGCACCAGCAGCGCCTGGCTCTCGACCCCGCCGGCAGCCGCCAGCCAGCGCTCGTAGTGGATCCGCTCCCGCGCCGCCCGCGGGTCCAGCAGCACCAGGCCATCCTCGGACTCGAGCAGGGCGTAGCGACGGTGAAGCTCGCCGATCCGACGGAACTCCGGCGGCGCAAACACGGCAACCTCGGGGGAGGCTTCCTCCCCCGGCCGATCGTCGCTCGCCACCTCGCCTGCCTCCTCGCGCTGCCCGGCACGCGACGCCATCCGCGGCAGCTCGAGCGTCGCCTGCGGCGCGGTCCAGTGCGCCGGCGCCGCGGGATGCGGCGCCGGACGCGGCCGGCGCCGTTCCTCGTCGGCGCGCAGCGCCTCCGCCACGGCCTCGGCGATGCGGTCGCGCACCTCGTGGGCGCGGTGCAGGCGGATCTCGCGCTTGGCCGGGTGGACATTGACGTCGACCCGCTCGGGGTCGAGCTCGAGCCACAGCCAGGCCATCGGGTGCAGGCCCTCGCCGACACCACCGCGGAAACCCTCGGCGAGGCCGCGTGAGATCGCCGCGTCCTCGACCGGCCGGCCGTTGAGGAACACGCACTGGTGGCGGCGACCCTTGCGGGCGTGGCGCGCGGGCAGCAGGAGGCCGGCCAGCCGGACGCCGCGACCGTCGCTTTCGTCGATCGGGATCAGCTCCCCGCCCAGCTCGGTGCCGAGCATCCAGCGGACCCGGTCGAGCCGCGACATTCCCGCCGGCAGCTCGAAGGCCGCGCGGCCATCCTTGATGAAACGGAATCCCACCCCCGAGGCCGCCAGCGCGTGGAGGCGGATCTGGTGGTCGATGTGGGCGGACTCGGTCGCCTCGCTGCGCAGGAACTTGCGCCGTGCCGGGACGTTGAAGAACAGGTCGCCGAGCTCGATGCTGGTCCCCGGCGCGCAACCGGCGTCACGCACCTCGCGCACCTCGCCGCCGTCGACCTGGATCTCGGTGCCGACCACCTCCCCCGCCGCGCAGGTCAGCAGGCGAAAGCGCGACACGCTGGCAACGCTCGGCACCGCCTCGCCGCGGAATCCCAGGGTGCGGATCCTCCTCAGGTCCTCCGAGCTCGCCAGCTTGCTCGTGGCGTGGCGCTCGAGCGAGCGCAGCGCGTTGTCGCGGGTCATGCCGTGGCCGTCGTCGCTGACCCGGATCATCGCCGCGCCGCCGCGGCGGATCTCGACGCGCACCTCGCGGGCGCCGGCATCGAGGCTGTTCTCGACCAGCTCCTTCACCGCGCTGGCCGGGCGCTCGACCACCTCCCCCGCCGCCACCTGGCTGGCGAGGACCTCGGGCAGGATCCGGATCTCGGGCACCCGTCCTTGTCCAACCGGTGCCGCCAAAGCTCAATGCCGAAAATTCCCCGGTGGCTGCCGTGCGGTGTCCCGGGGGGGGGTGAACCCGGACGAATGGGCTCTTTCACCCGGGGACCATCGGAGCGCCGACTTCAGTCGGCCCGAGTGGTCCCATTCGCTCCGCCTCCGCACCTCTCAGCCGACTGAAGTCGGCGCTCCGTTGAAATCACGATCCCATCCATCCCGGTCCCCTCCCCAAGCCGCGGGAATTGGCGCGCTTTTTCCCTCGCACCCGCGCCGCGGCCGCGTATGAGTGCGGGGGAGATGGTCAGCATCAGCGACAGAGCCGCCGACGAGCTGCGACAGCTGCTGGAAAGCCGCGGAGCGGGTCCCGCCACGGGACTCCGCCTCGCCGTGACCAAGGGCGGCTGTGCCGGCTGGCAGTACGAGATGAAGATCGCCGACGCCGAGGAAGGCGACGAGGTTCTCGAGTTCGAGGGCGGCCGCCTGCTGGTCGCCGCCGACAGCATCGAGCGGCTCGACGGCTGCCGCGTCGACTACCACGACGCCCTCTCCGACAGCGGCTTCCGCGTCGAGAACCCACGCGCCGCCCGCTCCTGCGGCTGCGGCACCTCCTTCGAGGAGACAGGGCGCGGTCCCGGTGAGATCGAGGAATGCTCCTGATGCCCTGATCCTGATGCCCAGGCCCCCACAGGAGCCCCCGCCCCGCCGCCGCAAGTCCCATCACTACTGGTGGTTCCTGGCCAACACCCTCGCGCTCTGCGCGGTGATCCTCAGCTGGGTGCTCTTCCTCCACGTCTTCGGCCACCCGGAAATCCCGCGCAACTACGAGATCATCCGCTGGTTCGGCCGCACCGAGGAGCCACCCGGATTCCGCCTCCAGGATGCCCCGCCCGGCGAGGCCGCCGACCCGCGCGCGCTTTACCGCCGCTACGCCGAGCTCGACGAGGACTCGATCGCCCGCCTCAACGCCGCGCTGCTGCGCAACTACCTCAGCGGGCTCGAGGAAACCGGGCTGATCCAGTACGTCGAGGGCGAGTTCGAGGTGGTCGCGACGCGCTCGCTCGACGCGTCCGACCTGTTCCACCCCGGCTTCGCGGTGCGCTCGCGGGCGATGGTGCAACCCGACGAGTTCTCCCGCCCGCAGCCGTGGCCGGTGGTCATCGACTACCTGTTCCCGACCGACGCCACCTTCACCCGCGACTGGTTCCGCCCCGGCGACTCGCTGACCGTCGCCAAGGTGCCCAACTGCGCGATGGTCCTGCACGTTTCGCGGATCGAGGCCGCCGACACGCCCGAGCTGCGGCTGACGGTGGTGCCGATCGCGATGGGCAACTACCGCATCGGCAAGGAGCGCACCTTCGAGATCCGCCCGCCCGAGTCCCTCAACCCCGCCTGCCGCCTGCCGCCCTTCGAGGAGAACGCGGAGGACGTGTTCTAGGCTCTTACCGGACTGCGGTGCTTCAGCACCGCTTCGGACCGGCCGCTTCAGCGGGCGGGAGCCGAAGCGACGCCTCCGGGGCGATGAATCGCCGCAGTCCGCAGTCCGCATTCTGCTGCCCGCGGCCCTCAGAAACCGCAGTGGCCCGGGGTGCGGGCGAAGGGGATCACGTCGCGGATGTTGCCCATGCCGGTGACGAGCATCAGCAGGCGCTCGAAGCCCATGCCGAAGCCGGCATGGGGCACGCTGCCGAAGCGACGCGTGTCGAGGTACCAGGCATACTCGTCGAGCGGCAGTCCCTCCTCCCGGAGGTTCGCCGTCAGCTGGTCGAGGCGCTCCTCGCGCTGGCTGCCGCCGACGATCTCGCCGATCCCCGGGACCAGCAGGTCCATCGCCGCGACCGTCCGGCCGTCGTCGTTGAGGCGCATGTAGAAGGGTTTGATGGCGCGCGGGTAGCCATGGATCGTGACCGGCCGGCCGAAGTGCTTCTCGGTCAGCCAGCGCTCGTGCTCGCTCTGCAGGTTGTGGCCCCACTCGACCGGATACTCGAAGCGCTCCCCCGACTTGCCGAGGATCTCGATGGCCTCGCTGTAGGTGAGCCGCTCGAAGGACTCGCCCGCCACCAACTCGAGGCGCTTGCGCAGTCCCTTGTCGACGAACTTCTCGAAGATGCCGAGGTCGCCGTCCTGTCGCTCGAGCGCCTCGACGACGAGGTACTTCACCATTTCCTCGGCCAGGTCCATGTCGCCCTCGAGGTCGCAGAAGGCCATCTCCGGCTCGATCATCCAGAACTCCGCGGCGTGGCGGGAGGTGTGCGAGTTCTCGGCCCGGAAGGTCGGCCCGAAGGTGTAGATGTTGCCGAGGGCGCAGGCGAAGGTCTCGCCCTCGAGCTGGCCGGAAACCGTCAGGTGGGTGCTGCGGCCGAAGAAGTCGTCGGCCGGCGACTGTGGGCGCGCCACCGCCGGGTCATGCGTCGTCACCCGGAACATCTCCCCCGCCCCCTCGCAGTCGCTCGCGGTGATGATCGGGGTGTGGACGAGGTGAAAGCCGCGCTCGCCGAAGAAGCGGTGCACCGCGTGGCCCATCCGGCTGCGGATGCGGAACATCGCGCCGAACAGGTTGGTGCGCGGCCGCAGGTGGCTGATCGAGCGCAGGAACTCCATCGAGTGCCCCTTCTTCTGCAGCGGGAAATCCTCCGGCGCCGTGCCCAGCAGGCGCAGCGAGCTCGCCCTCAGCTCCCATTGCTGGCCGCCGCCCTGCGACGGCACCAGCTCGCCCGCCACCGTCACCGAGGCGCCGGTGGTCATCTCGTGGATCCGCTCGTAGCCCGCGATCCCCTGGTCGGCGATGACCTGCAGGTTGCCGAGGCAGGAGCCGTCGTTGAGCTCGAGGAAAGAGAAGGCCTTCGAGTCGCGGCGGGTCCTCACCCAGCCGGCGGCCTCCACCGAGGATCGGGGTTCGGAGGAGGCCAACAAGTCGCGGATCAGGCTGCGCATGGGCCCTGCTCTAGCGCGGGACCGGGGCAGCCGCAAGGCGGGCGGGTTTTGGCGTAGATCGGCACCCGCCAATCCGTATGCTGGCCACTCATGCCGTTCCGACTCGTCTTCGCCACGCTCCTCGCCACGCTCCTCGCCGCGGCGGCCGCCACCCGGGCCGCAGCCGAATGGACTCCCGTGGGCGAGCCCGCAGCGGTCGCGCCCCGCTGGTTCGAGGCACCCGAGGGACTCGAGGTGACGGTCTGGGCCTCAACGCCAATGTTGTTCAACCCGACCAACATGGACATCGACGCCCGCGGGAGAATCTGGGTGGCCGAGGGCGTCAACTATCGAGGGCACGCCGGACGCCGCCCTCAGGGCGACCGGATCGTGGTTCTCGAGGACCGCGACGGCGACGGCCGCGCCGACCACTCGCAGACCTTCGTCCAGGAGGAGGCGCTCGTCGCGCCGCTCGGCGTGGCGGTTTTCGACAATGTCGTGGTCGTCTCCCAGCCGCCCGACCTGATCGTCTACACCGATGTCGACCGCGACCTGCGCTTCGATCCCGCCGTCGACAAGCGCGAGGTCCTGCTGACCGGCTTCAATGCCCGCAACCACGACCACGGCCTGCACTCGGTGACCGGCGGCCCCGACGGCAAGTGGTACTTCAACAACGGCAACTGCGGAGCGGTCTTCACCGACCGCTCCGGAAGGACCTTCCGCATGGCGAGCTCCTACCATCAGAGTGGCGGCGGCGAGTGGTTCGTCGACCACCGCCGGGAGATGGGACGCAAGAGCGACGACGGCTTCGCCTGGACCGCCGGCTTCTCGGTGCGGATGAACCCGGACGGCAGCGACGTCGAGATCGTCGGCCACGGCTACCGCAACAGCTACGAGCAGTGCCTCAACTCGCTCGGCGAGATGTTCCAGAATGACAACGACGACCCCTCCGCCTGCCGCACCTCCTACGTCCTCGAGCACGGCTCGGCGGGCTTCTTCACCCGCGGCGGCCACCATTTCCGCGGTGCGATGCGCGAGGATCTCGACTACGCCGACAACCACTGGCGCCAGGCCGACCCGGGGACCTTCGACGTCGGCGACGTCTATGGCGGCGGCTCGCCGACCGGGATCGTGTTCTACGAGAACGGCGCGCTCGGGCCGGAGATGCCCGGCACCCTGCTGAGCTGCGAGGCCGCGCGCAACGAGGTCTTCGCCTACCAGCCCGAGGCCCGCGGTGCCGGCTACCAGCTCGACCGCCGGACCTGGCTGACCACCAACCCCAGCGGCGAGGTCGTCGGCTCGGACTTCGTCGGCGGCGGCCAGGCGACCGACGAGGCGCGACGCTTCCGGCCCTCCGACATCGCGGTCGGCGCCGATGGCGCCATCTACATCAGCGACTGGTTCGACCCCCGGGTCGGTGCCCATGCCGACCTCGACGGCTCCTGCTCGGGAACCATCTACCGGATCGCCCCGCCGGGTTTCCGGCCCGACAACCCGGACACCGACCTGGCGACACCCGACGGCGCCATGGCCGCGCTGCGCAGCCCGGCGGTGAACGTGCGCTGGACCGGCTTCGAGGCGCTGCGCAAGCGCGGCGCCTCGGCCCTGCCCGCGGTGCTCGACCTGCTCGACGATCCCGACCCATGGGTCGCCGCACGCGGCATCTGGCTGCTGCCCCACCTCGGCGAGGAGGGCGTGACGCGGTGCCGCGCGCTGCTGGAGTCGGACGACCCGCAACGCCGCCTCGCCGCCTTCCGGGCGCTCAAGCGGGTCGACATGGGCGTGCTGCGCATGGCGACGCGACTCGCCCGCGACCCCGACCCGGCGCTGCGCCGCGAGGCGGCCCTCGCCATGCGCGGGCTCCCCGCCGAGCGCTCCGCCGCGGTCTTGGTCGAGGTGGCGCGGCGCTGGGACGGCGAGGACAAGAACGCCCTCGAGGCGATCGGCCTCGGTGCGGAAAACCACGAGTCGGAGGTGTGGCGGGCGCTGCGCGAGTCGCTCGCCCCCGAAGACGCCCTCGCCTGGGACGAGCGCTTCGCGCGGCTGACCTGGCGGCTCTGGCCCGCCGCCGCCATCCCGGCGCTCAAGACCCGCGCGGAGTCGACCGGGCTCGACGCGGCGGCGCGCGAGCTGGCCGTCGAATCGATCGCCTTCATCGACGACCCCGCCGCGGTGGACGCCCTGTTCGACATCGCCGCGTCCGACTCGCCGACGAAGCCCGCGGCGATCGATTGGCTGATCCGCCGCGCGGCCACCGACTGGCGCAAGTTCGACCTGACCGAGCGACTGAAGCGCAGCGGCATCTACGACCCGGAGTCGATCCAGCTCAGTGAGGCGATCGTCCCGCCGCAACCCGACACCACGAAGTTCACGGAAGCGGAGGTCCTGGCGCTGGAAGGCGATGCCGGCCGCGGCAAGGACCTCGCCCTGCGCTGCGTGATGTGCCATCGCCTCGACGGGCTCGGCCCGCACTACGGGCCCGACCTCAGGGGCTGGGTGGACCGCCAGGGCAGCGCGATGGCGGTCCGTGCGATCGTCAACCCCTCCGCCGGCATCGCCCACGGCTACGAGGGCACCGCCATCCAGCTCAAGGACGAGCGCTGGATCGACGGCCTGGTCCGCAGCTCCGGCGACCCCCTGGTGGTCACTTCCAGCGGCGGGCTGACCCAGAAGGTCCCGCGGCAGCGGATCAAGGACACCAAGCGGATGGACCGCTCGCTCATGCTCAATGCCGACCAACTCGGCCTCAGCGCCCAGGACGTCGCCGACATCGTCGCGTGGCTCGAAAGTTACTGAAGTGAGCCAGTGAGCCAGTGACGAGTGAAAAGCCACTGGCTCACTGGCTCACTGGCTCACTCGTCCCTGAACTGGCGCAAGGCTCGAGAATGGGCTCGAGAACGGCCCCTCAGCGCAGGGTCGCCAGCGGCTCGGAGAGGCCGGCGGGTTTGCCGATCAGGCGCGGCGGGCCGTCCCAGTCCTCCTCGTTGCCGAGGCTGCGCCGCCACAGCCGGCCGAGCATCTCGCCGCCATTCGCGGGCTCGCGTCGCGGGCTCTTGAGCAGGTCGCCGCGGGCCTCGGGGCGGAACTCCCACTGGAACATCCCGACCGGGCGGATCGCCACCCCGCGCTCGTCCCACTCGCGGCGTTCGCCGAAGCGGAGGTCGACCACCCACACGCCCTTGGCCGTCTCGCGCGCCAGGCACCAGTCCTTGGAAAACCGCCGCAGCTCGCGGATTTCCGGGTGCTTGCTCCAGGCCTTGAGCGCCGCCTCCCCCTTCGGCAGGATCAACCAGCGCACCGGCCGCGCGCCGTCGAAGAGCGAGCGGTAGCCGACCCAGATCTCGTCGTCGCGCTCGATCAGCCCGCGCCACAGGACGATCCCGAAGGGCGCCGGGGCCTGCATCATGCGCTGCCACTCGACGCCACGCCTTGCCAGGTCGCGCTCGAAGGCCGAGCGGGCGGCATGCTTGGCCCAGAAGCTCAGCCCGACGTAGAAGCACGAGAGCGCCAGGCACAGCGAGGTCATCCTCACGCCCACCCCCTTCTTCCAGCGCTTCTTCTCGATGCACAATCCCCACACCACCGCGACCAGCAGCGGCAGGGTGAACAGCGGGTCGATGATGAACAGGTTGTCGGTCGACACCGGGTAGCGCGAGAACGGCGCCAGCACCTGGGTGCCGTAGACCGTGAAGACGTCGATCAGGACGTGCGTCGACCAAACCGCGAACACGAAGGCAGCGGCGCGAGCAGGCGTGACCTTGAAGCGCTTCCATCGCTTCGCCAGCGGCTTGGCCAAGCCCCACGAGGCCAATCCCACCACCACCAGTGAGTGGCTCAGGCCACGGTGGATCCGCAGGTCCCAGACGGTGTCGAGGAAGGGCAGGAACAGGGCCTCGAGATCCGGCAGGGTGCCGAACAGCGCCCCCCAGCCGATTGCCGGACGGCCGAGCTGGCGCCCCAGCACCAGGGCGCCGACCACCGATCCGAGCGCTGCCTGCGTCAGCGAGTCCACGCCCGCAGTCTCCGGTCCGCCAACATCCGCATCAAGCGAAGATCAGGCAAACTTGAGCATTCGTGGCTGCCACGGCTGGCGGCAGGCTGGCCGCCCGCGCCACGTCCAAGCCATCCATCCTGGCCCCGAGAAACGAAGTCATCGCCGGGTCTCCTCCTTGGCCGTCCGCCCTTTCCCGAAAACACCCCCTTTTTCCTTGCCAAGGACGACCCGAGGACTAGTTTCGCCGCCCCATGGCACGGACCGCAGGAAAAGCGAAGACCCGAAAGGCTGTCGCCAAACGATTCAAGGTGACTGGCACAGGGAAGGTCCTGCGCCGGAAACAAGGCAAACGACACTTGCTCCAGAACAAGAACCGCAAACGCAAGCGGAACTTGGGCAAGGTCACGCTGGTTTCCGACGCTGACATCAAGAATGTGAAGGAAAACCTTCCCTTTGCCTGACCCCGAATCGCGGTGACAACCGCGCCCCCATCCGCGCCTCGGATGGCCTCCATCGCAGCCTGATCCCGCGAGGGATACGAACCGGACAAGCGAGACTGCGGGAGGAAGAACGAAACCAACGGCCTGTCCGAGAGGAAAACGAAACATGCCACGCGCCACCAACAGCCCGGCCTCCCGTGCCCGCCGCAAGCGGGTGCTCAGGCGGGCGAAGGGCTTCCGCGGATTCCGCTCGAAGCTCTACCGCTACGCCAAGGACGCCGTCCGCAAGGCCCAGACCTACGAGTACCGCGACCGCAAGAAGCGCAAGGGACAGTTCCGTCGCCTGTGGATCGCGCGCATCAGCGCCGCGACCCGCAACGAGGGGCTGACCTACTCGCGCTTCATCGAGGGACTCAACGCCGCCGGCATCGAAGCCGACCGCAAGATCCTCGCCGACCTCGCCGTGCACGACGCCGAAGCCTTTTCGGCCATCGTCGCCCAGGCCAAGTCGGCGCTCGAGAAGAAAAAGGAAGCAGCCGCCGCCTGATCAGGCAGCGATCCTCCTCTCCAAACGCCGCCCGGCCCCGCGCCCGGCGGCGTTTTTATTGAACCCGTGCCCGGGGTCCGCGGTCCGGCCGGCCATTGACCGCCCGCCCTCCAGCCGCTATCCCCACGCCCCGCCCATGAAGGACCAGATCGACGCCATCCAGACCGAAGCCCTCGCCCGGATCGGGGCGGTCGCCGACGCCCGCAGCCTGGAGGAGGCCCGCGTGGCGATTCTCGGCAAGCAGGGCAGCCTGCCCCAGCTCTCGGCGGGCATGCGGGAGGTCCCCAAGGAGCAGAAGGCCGAGGTCGGCCAGTTGCTCAACGGCGCCCGCCAGGCGATCACCGCGGCGCTGGAGGAAAAGAAGGACGCCCTGCAGGCCGCCGCCGACGCCAGGGCGCTCGAGGGCATCGACCCGACCCTGCCCGCCCGTGCCCTCCACCACGGCTCGCTCCACCCGCTCACCCTGATCCGCCACCAGGCGATCTCGATCCTCCGCCGGATGGGCTTCGCGCTCGCCGAGGGGCCGGAGATCGAGACTGAGTTCCACTGCTTCGACGCCCTCAACACCCCGGCCGACCACCCCGCCCGCAACGAGAAGGACACCTTCTACTTCGACTCCGGCAAGCTGCTCCGCACCCACACCTCGACGGTGCAGATCCGCACCATGGAAACCGGGAAGCCGCCGGTGCGGATCATCGCCCCCGGCTCGGCCTACCGCCGCGACGAGATCGACGCCACCCACCTCTCGGTCTTCAACCAGCTCGAGGGGCTCTACGTCGACGCCGACGTCTCGCTCGGCGATCTCAAGGGCACGCTCGAGTACTTCCTCCACGAGCTCTTCGGCGCCGACACCGAGGTCCGCTTCCGCCCGCACTTCTTCCCCTTCACCGAGCCGAGCTTCGAGATCGACGTCAAGCTGCACGCCAAGGGCCAGCAGCCGAAGTGGATCGAGGTGGCCGGCTGCGGCATGGTCGATCCCGCCGTGTTCGAGGCGGTCAACGACAGCCGTGGCGACCTGGCCTACGACCCCGCCCGGGTCACCGGCTTCGCCTTCGGCATGGGCCTCGACCGCCTCGCCATGATCCGCTGGGGCATCAAGGACATCCGCCTCCTCATCGAGAACGACACCCGCTTCCTCAGGCAGTTCGCCTAGGCCTGCGGCCTGATGGTGGATGGTGGATCTTGGATGGTAGATTTTGGATGCTGACGCCATGGACGACACCCCTTTCGGATACAAGAAGCCGAGGATTTGGCAGAACGCCCGAACACTCGTTGTCTCGATCCACCGCATGAGTCTGGAGCATCTACCGAAGTTCGAGCTTTACGAGGAGGGCAGCCAGATCCGGAGGAGCATCAAGTCCGTGAAGTCGAACATCGTCGAGGGCTACGGCCGCCGTCGGCACAAGGCGGAATACCTTCGATTCCTCGACTACTCCTACGCTTCCTGCCTCGAAACCATCGATCACCTCGAGACCCTTCACGAAACGGGATCCCTGCAGGACATCGCCGTCTTTGAAGACCTGGAGGAGCGCCTGACCGACCTGTCCAAGTCCATCTACCTCTTCATCAGGGGAGTGGAGCGCCAACATGATCCGGATCGCACCTGAGAGTTCCACCATCTCCCATCTTCCATCTTCCATCCACCATCCCCATGAACGTTTCGCTCAACTGGCTCGCCACCCACGTCGACCTCGAGGGCAGGTCGCCCGATGAACTCGACCAGCTGCTGACCTTTGCCGGGGTCGAGGTCGAGGGCATCGAGGTCAAGGGGGTGCCCTCCGACAAGATCGTGGTCGCCCAGATCAAGGAGGCCGTGCCGCACCCGAATGCCGACAAGCTGAAGGTCACCCAGGTCGACGCCGGCGAGGGCGCGCTGCGCCAGATCGTCTGCGGCGCGAAGAACTACCAGGTCGGCGACAAGGTTCCCTGCTGCCTCCCCGGTACCGACCTGGGCGGCTTCGTGATCGGCGAGACCAAGATGCGCGGGGTCGAGTCGAAGGGCATGCTCGCCGCGGCCTCGGAGATCGGCCTGACCGACGCCGAGGACGGGCTGATGATCCTCCCGGCCGATGCCGAGGTGGGCAGGCCGCTGCGCGGGATGTTCGACACCGACGTGCTGCTCGAGGTCGAGGTCACCCCGAACCGTCCCGACCTGCTCAGCCACTACGGCATGGCCCGCGAGATGGCCACCCTGCTCGAGCAGCCGCTCGCCCAGCTCGACATCCCCGAGCGCAGCGAATCCGTCTCGACGGGTGTGCGCATCGAGGCGGCCGACGCCTGCCCGTACTACACCGCCGTGCGGATCCGCGACGTCGAGGTGAAGGACAGCCCGGCCTGGCTCAGGCAGCGCCTCGAGGCCATCGGTCTGCGACCGATCAACAACATCGTCGACATCACCAACTTCGTGCTCCACGAGCTCGGCCAGCCGCTGCACGCCTTCGACGCCGCCAAGGTGAGCGGCGGGATCGTCGTCCGCGAGGCGGGCGAGGGCGAGGTCTTCGCCGCGCTCGACGAGGAAAGCTACCCGCTCGAGCCCGGCGACTGCGTGATCTCCGATGAATCCGGCGCCGCCCTGGCGCTGGGCGGCGTGATGGGCGGGATCGACAGCGGGGTCACCGCGGAGACCCGCGAGGTCCTCCTCGAGTCCGCCTACTTCACCCCCTCGCGCATCCGCCGCACCTCGCGCCGCACGGCGCTGATGTCGGACTCGTCGTACCGCTTCGAGCGCGGCGTCGACCCGGCGGGCGTCGACCGCGCCTCGGCGCTGGCCGTGAAGCTGATCCTCGAGCTGGCCGGCGGCACGGCCGAGGCCGCGACGATGGTCGCCGGCGCGGCGCCCGTCGTCACCGGCGAGGTCGAGCTCGACCTCGCCCGCCTCGACCAGCTCAGCGGCGGCTGCGTCGCCCACGACGAGGCCGCGGCGCTGCTCGAGCGGCTCGGCCTGGAATCCACCGGCGGCGGCAAGTGGCGGGTGCCCTCGTTCCGCGCCGACCTGCAGCGCCACATCGACCTGGTCGAGGAGATCATCCGGGTCAAGGGGCTCGACGCCGTCGAGTCGCGCCTGCGCGGCACCTTCGTCCCGTCGAGCGAGGTCGACCACCGCTACGATGCCGACCTGCGCCTGCGCGAGCGCCTCGCCGGGCTCGGCTTCCACGAATGCCAGACGATCAAGCTGATCGCCGACGGCGAGCTCGCCGACGCCCTGCCGCTCAAGCCGCTGCGCGACGGCGACGCGATCCGCGTGAGCCTGCCGCTCAGCGAGGACCACGCGGTGATGCGGCCGAGCATGAGCCCGGGCCTGGTGGCCTCGGCCGCGCGCAACCTGCGCCAGGGCGCGACCGCCCTGCGCCTGTTCGAGATGGGCCGGGTGTTCCGCAATGCCGGCGGCGGCAAGGCCCGCGACCTCGAGGGCGAGACCCTCGGCATCCTGCTGGGCGGCGAGATCCAGCCGGCCGGCTGGGACCGCGCGGCCCGCGCCGCCGACCTCCACGACCTCAAGGCGGTGGTCGCCGCGCTGGTGCCGACCTGCCGGCTGCAGTTCTCGCCGCGCGAGCGCGACGGCTTCGCACTGGGCTGCGACGTCCTGGCCGAGGGCCAGAACATCGGCGTCTTCGCGATGCTTTCACCGGCCCGGGCGCGCGCCCTCGACGCCACGACGCCGTTGTTCCTGGTCGAGCTCGACCTCGCCAAGCTGCGCAAGCTCGCGGCGGTGTCGCGCGACATCGCCGAGCTGCCGCAGTTCCCCGGGTCGTCGCGCGACGCCGCGATGGAAGCCCCGGCCGAGCTCGCCAACGCCGCGATCGAGAAGGTCCTCGCCAAGCTCAACGAGCCGCTGCTGGTCGGCTACGAGTGCTTCGACGTCTTCCGCGACCCCAGCGGCGACAAGCTGGCGGCGGACCGCAAGTCGGTCGCCTACCGGATGCACTACCGCGCCGCCGACCGGACCCTGAAGTCGAAGCAGGTCGACGCCGCCCACCAGGGCGTGCTCGACAAGCTCAGCGCCGACCTCGGCGTCAGCTTCCGCTGACAACGCCCCCCGGCCGGACCGCGCGACCCCCTCGGGCGCCGAAGCCTTCTTGGGCGCCGAAGCCTTGGGCGAAGGAGGCGGCGAAGGCGGCAGTCGCGCCCGAACTAACTCCGTTTCCCCCCAAGCCCGCGCTGGCGTTGGCAGGCCTCGCTGCGGTGTCTCCCCCGCCGGCGGTCTGCGAGAACGACGCGCCAAAGCGGCGTCAAGACCGCCGCAGTCCAAAGCCCCCGCCGCCTCAGCTGTTCAGGTCACCGCTGGTGACCGAGCGCTGCTCGCGCGAGCCGAGCAACTCGGCCTGGGCGGTCACCCGCTCGGGGCGGGCATCGAAGCGGAAGCTGTGGCAGTTCGGGCAAAGCACCGTGGAAAGCCCCACGATCGAATCGCAGCCCTCGCAGACCTGATAGGCTCCCGGGTTGCGCGCGATCTTCGCCGCCTTGCTGCGGCGCGACTCGTTGGGACTCGGCTGGGACATGGTGGTCGGGTGGGTGAAAGTCGGACGAGGGCGGAGGGCTCCGGTTGAACGCGGTCCGGACACGAAACGAGCGGCACCGATTGCTCGGGCCGCCCGCGGAAAGTCTGAAATTCCGGCGCGCGGCTCAGCCGATCGCGGCAATCGCCTTGGCGGCCTTGCTCTTCAGGTTGTCCGCCTTGTTGGAGTGGATCAGGCCCTTCTTGGCGGCCTTGTCGACGGCCGAGGAGTACTTGGCAAGCGACTCGCCGGCGGCCTTGGCGTCACCCGCCTCGACGGCGGCAAGGGTCTCCTTGCGCAAGGTCTTGATCGTCATCTTGCGGGTGCGGTTGCGGGCGGTCCGGGTCTTGGTCTGGCGGACGCGCTTGAGGGCTGACTTGTGGTTGGCCATGAGAGGATTCGGAAAGTGCGGGAAACTGCGGGAAAGCTCGCGGATGGTCGGCCCGGAGGCTTTCGAGCCGCGGGGGCGGGAATCTAGGAAATCAGGCCCCCGTGTCAAGCTCGGGACCGCGAGATTTCCCCCCGGGGGCCTCAGTTCATGCCCAAATCCCGCCTGCCGGCCCGCTCCATCGCATACTGGCGGCCCTCCGGAGTCTCCAGCAGGGAGGCCCGGAAGACCCGCACCTCGGCGCCCACCCCGACCCGCTTGTAGAGGTCGGCGACGTCGCGCATGCTCATCCGGATGCAGCCGTAGGACGCCGGCGTGCCCAGGCGCCACTCCTCGGGGGTGCCATGGATGTAGATGCAGCGCCCGAAGGTGTTGCGGTTGTGCGAGTCCTTGCCGCTCAGCCACAGGATCCGGCTGACGATCGGGTCGCGCCCCGGCGCGTTCGGCCTGAGGATCTCGCCGGTCGGCCGGCGGCTCTTGAAGACCATCCCGGTCGGGTAGCCGCCGCCGATCTTGCGGGCGACCTCCATCCGGCCGAGCGGGGTGCGGTTGCTGCCGTTCTGCGAGCCCAGCCCGAACTTCGAGGTCGAGACCGTGTAGGACTTCATCGGCTTGCCGTCGCGGACCAGCAGCATGCGCTGGTCGCGGACGCTGACGAACAACTTGTTGCGGGTGTCCTTGGTCGGACCGCAACTGCTGGTGAACCCGGCGGCGCCGAGCACCAGAATCAACAGGGTGATGCGGATCAGGAGCCGTTGCATGATGGTCGGTGAATGGTTCAGCCGTCCTCGCCCGCGACCTCCTCGGCGGTGGAACCTGCCGAGGGCAGCATGCGGGCCAGCGACGCGATGGAAGTATAGAAGAAGCCGACCGGGAAGGGAAGCAGAAGGATGGCCGAGGACCAGCGGCTCTCGAGCGCCGCCTCGACGACCACGAAGAGGAAGAAGAAGCCGAAGAGCAGCTCGATGACCGGGGTCAGCGTCTTGATCGCCTTGTAGCTGCTCTTCTTCCAGTCGCTGCGGGCCGCCTTGCCGATGCCGTACTTCGGCGTGCGGACGAAGCCGGACTGGTGGTTGAAGATCGCCTCCAGCACCGCCTTGGCGTTGTTGATCGACATGCCGATCCCCAGCGCGAGGAGCAGCGGCAGGTAGGGCACCTCGCGCCACCAGCTGTCCGGGCGCAGCGCCTTCTGCGAGGTCAGGTAGAAGACGATCACCGAGACCGAGGCGAAGAAGAAGATCGGCACGTTGACGATGTAGTAGGTCAGCGGCCCGAAGTCCGGCGCGGCGTGCTGGTTCGGGTAGATCAGGAAGCACAGGCAGATCAGCATCAGGTAGGCGAAATTCGAGGTCAGGTGGGCCGTCGCCTCGAGCTTCACGTACCACGGCACCTTGCTGCGCCAGATCGCCGGGAGCACCTTCTTGCAGACCTGGATCGAGCCCTTCGTCCAGCGGTGCTGCTGGCTCTTGAAGCCGTCCATGTCGACCGGCAGCTCGGCGGGGGTCTCCACCTCGTTGAGGAAGATGAAGTTCCAGCCCTTGAGCTGGGCGCGGTAGCTGAGGTCCATGTCCTCGGTGAGGGTGTCGTGCTCCCAGCCGCCGGCGTCGTCGATGCACGACTTGCGCCAGATGCCGGCGGTGCCGTTGAAGGTGAAGAAGCGGCCGCTGCGGTTGCGCGCGGTCTGCTCGAGCTCGAGGTGGCCGTCGAGGAACATCGCCTGGATCCTCGTCAGCAGGTTGAAGGTACGGTTGAGGTGGCCCCAGCGGGTCTGGATCATGCCGATCCGCTCGTCGGAGAAGAAGTGGATCGTCTTCTGCAGCACGTCGGGGTTCGGCACGAAGTCGGCGTCGAGGATGAAGAGGAAGTCGCCCTTGGCGCTGCGGGTGCCGTTCTCGAGCGCCCCGGCCTTGTAGCCGGTGCGGTCGTCGCGGTGGATCAACTCGGCGTCGAAGCCCGCCTCGCGCAGCTTCGCGACCCCGGCGCGGCAGATCCCCGTGGTCTCGTCGGTCGAGTCGTCGAGCACCTGGATCTGCAGCTTCTCGCGCGGGTAGTCGATCCGCGCGACCGACTCGAACAGGCGGTCGACGACGTGCATCTCATTGAACACCGGCAGCTGCACGGTGACCACCGGGAGCTCGGTGAAGCGGCTCTTCGGAACCGGCTTCTTGCGCGCATGGCGGAGGTAGAGATAGACGATGCCGAGGCGGTGCATCCCGTAGCCGGAGAGGCCGAGGAGCACGAGCACGTAGGAGATGTACCAAAGAGGTGAGGACCAGTCCATGACTTGAAGTTGGCGGGGCGGCGGGGAGGGATTCCCGCCTGGCGTTGCGCGGGATGGGCGAAGGGCGCGGACGGAACACCCGTGGGGGACGGGTTGCAATCTGGCGGGACGAGGGAGAAACGGGAGCGACTCGGAAGTCCTGTCGCATCCTGAAGCCTTCCTGACTTTTAAGACAATTTCCCTGCGGGGCCGAAGGCCATCATGAATCCGGCTCATCGTCAAGGCGGGACATTGCCGGGCCGGCTGTCGTGGCCGGGCCGCGCAGGGCAGCCGAGCCCCGCGGGATGCCGCCCCCACCGACCTCGCCGGCGGGTGCCGCCGCCGCTTCATTCCCATTGCCCCGACCCGGTCCCGGTGCCAGACTTCCCCCGTGAAATCGAAGGTTTTTCCATCCCTCATGCTCGGCCTGCTCGGCGTGGCGACGGCCCAGGAGCCGGCCAACGGCCTGCGACCCATCCCCGAGGACCTGCTGTCCGACCCCCATGTCCGCGAGGAACTGGCGATCAACGAGTTCACCGCCCCGTCGATTGCCAAGGTGTTCGAGACCCTCGAGGACCTCGCGCCGCTACCGGTGGCCGACTTGCTGCAGGAAGCGCCCGAGCGGATGCCGCTCGACCGCGCCGACCTCGCCGTCGAGCTCGGCTTCCTCATCGCCGACGGCTTCCTCATCGTGCAGATCGGCGAAATGGGGCGGGTCGAGACCCTCGCCGCCACCCTGACCCGCTACGCCAAGGCGCTCGGCGCCGGCGAGCGCGTCACCAGCCACGCCGCCAGCCTGCTCGAGTCCGCCCGCGAGGGCGAGGTCGAGCAGCTCAAGAAGGAGCTCGCCGCGACCCAGCGCGACGTCGAGTACGAGCTGGTCGTCCTGCGCGACCCCGACCTCGCCCACCTGATCTCGCTCGGCGGCTGGATCCACGCCCTCGAGGCCTCGTCGACCGCCGTCGACAAGCAGTTCAGCCCGGAGCGCGCCAGGCACCTGATGCGCGAGGACATCGCCGACTACTACGCCTCGATCGTCGGTTCCCTCGAGCCGCGCATCGCCGAGCGGCCGAACTACACCCAGATCCGCGACCTGCTGTCCGGGATGCGCTCGGAGATGACCCTCGGCGAGGGCGCCGAGCCGACCCACGAGCAGGTTCGCGCGATTCGCGAGAAGGCCACCCGCCTCGCCGAACTCTGCCACCAGCGCGCCGAGATCAAGTGACCCCGCCGCGCTGCCTCGCTCCGGTCCGGCCGGGAATCCTGCGCTTCTCCGGCCCCGACGCCCGCCGCTTCCTCAACGGCCAGGTCAGTCAGGACGTCGCCGGCCTCGGCGAGCGCTGCCTGCCGGCCTGCGTCACCGACGCCAAGGGCCGGCTGCAGCACTTCGTCCACGTCCTCGAGGGGCCGGACCTCGACTCGCTCTGGGTCACCTGCGGCGCCGACGAGGTCGCGCCACTCGAGGCCCGCCTGACCCGCTACCTGATCGCCGACGAGGTGGTGGTCGATGACCTCAGCGGCGAGTGGACCTGCATCCACGCCGCGGCCGACGGCGAGCTCTCCTCCCTCATGCAGCGGGCCCGCGAGGGGGTCTTCGGCGCGGGCGTCGACCACTGGTGGCGGGCCGGCGAGGAACCCGCCGTCGAGCCGGTCCCGGCCGACGAGGCCGAGTCGCTGCGCATCCGCGCCGCGATCCCCGCCCGGGGCCGCGAGCTCGCGGAGGGCCTGCTGCCGCCCGAGGCCGGGCTCGACCGCAGCGCCGTCTCCTTCACCAAGGGCTGCTACATCGGCCAGGAGGTGATCTCGCGGATCAAGTCGGCCGGCAAGCTCAACCGCCGCCTCGCGCGCCTCGAGGTGCCCGACGACGCCGCCGCGGGCGACTCCCTGCTGCTCGGCGAGCGCGAAGTCGGCCGGCTGACCAGCGTCACCCCGGGCCCGCCCCGCGAGGCACTCGCCTTCCTCCACAAGAAGGCCTTCGACGCCGGCGAGCTGCAGCTGACCCGCGACGGACAGCAAAAAGGCCCGGCCCGTCGAGCGGGCTGGGCCTGAGAGGACTGGCGGAGTGGCTCCTTGCAGGAGCCATGACCCGGAGCGGCGGCTTCCAGCCGCCCCTCGAGCCGGTCATCCAGCGGATCAGTACTGGTAGTTCAGGTAGAACTGGAACTGCCCGCCGTTGTCCGCCGCCGCGTCGGGGCTCGCGATCGGCACCGCGTAGTCGAGCGCGATCGGCACCGGGCTCACCGGCAGGCGCAGGCGGACGCCGACGCCGGCGTCGTGGTAGAGCTCGCTGGCGCTGTTGACGAAGCCGACGTCGTAGAAGGTCGCCAGGCGCACGTTGTCGATCACCGGGAAGGTATACTCGACCGACATGAAGCCGAGCGAGCTGCCGCCGTAGACCTCGCCGGTCACCGGGTCACGCGGGCCGACGTCGCGGAACTCGAAGCCGCGCAGCGTGCGGCCGCCACCGAGGTAGAGACGATCGAAGACCGGGACGTCGCCGCTGGTCGCATCGACGAAGGCGACCTCGCCGTTGAGCGAGAGGATCGAGTCCCACTTGAGGTTCCAGTACTGCTGGCCGCGCATCGACAGCGAGACCGTGTCGACGTCGCCGCCGAGGAAGGTCCCCGCCACGCCGGCGGTCACCTCGGCCTTGAAGCCCGAGCGGGTCTCGATCACCGCGTCGCGGGTGTCGTAGACGTAGCTGGCCGAGATCGCGCTGCGCAGGAAGTCGCCGTTCTGGCCGTTCGGCAACGGGCGCAGGAACTCCGAGACCGGGCTGCCGGGCGGCAGGGCCCCGGGAGGACCGGAGAGCGCGTAGACGATCGGGTCGAGCTCGATCTCGACGTTCTCCAGGCGGTACTCACCGGTGATGTAGGAGAACTCGGTGAGCGGCTTGCGCAGCGAGATCGCCCCGCCGACGTTCGATTGCTCGAAGACGTCGGAGAAATACTGCGACTGGCGGTAGAACAGCTCGCCCGTCAGCGCGAGCTGCCGGCCCATGAACCACGGCTCGGTCAGCGAGACACCGAAGTCGGTCCGCTCCGAGCCGAGGCGCAGGTCCATCGCGAAGCGCTGGCCGCCCCCCGTGAAGGCCCAGGGGTTGCGGATGTCGAAGTTGCTCTGCTCGAGGTTGACGAAGCCGACGACGTTGTCGATCGAGCTGAAGCCGATGCCGGCGCTGATCGAACCCGTGCGGCGCTCCTCGATGAGGATGTCGACGTCGCGGTAGTTGCCGCCGCGCGCGCTCGGCGCGGAGTTCACGTCGACCCGCGAGAAATACTGCAGGCCCTCGAGGCGCGACTTGGTGGTCTCGAGCTCGACCGAGTTGAAGTAGTCCTCCGGCTTCAGCGGGACCTCGCGGCGGATCACGCGGTCCTGCGTCTTGACGTTGCCCTCGATGTTCACCTGGCCGACGCGGTAGCGCGAGCCCTCGCTGATGCGGTAGATGATGTTGACCTGGTTCGGGCCGGCGTCGCGGATGTCCGGGGTGACCCGGGCGTCGGCGTAGCCGCGCGAGCCGTAGAAGTCACGGATCGTGCGGATGTCCTGGCGCATCTTCACCGAGCTGTAGGCGTCGCCGCCGTCGAGCGACAGCGCCGGGTAGAGCTCCTCCTCGGAGAACACCGACATCCGGCCGAAGCCGACGCCCTTGACCGTGTACTTCGAGCCCTCGTTGATCGGGATGACGATGTCGACCATGCCGTCCTCGACCGGCTCGCGGCGCGCCCCCGGGCTGCTCGCGCGGAGGTAGCCCTTCGAACGGTAGTAATCGAGGACCTTCTCGACGTCCTGGTCGATCTGGTTGTCCTCGAAGCGGCCGGCGTTGGTGATGAAGGACAGCCAGCTCTTCTCCTTGGTCTCCATCTGGGCCCGCAGCGTCTTCGAGTCGTAGGTGTTGTTGCCCTCGAAGCGGATCTTGCGGACGACGTTCTTGAAGCCCTCGTCGATGACGAAGATCAGCTCGACCCCGCGGCCGGTCGCCGAGTCCTGGTACTGGTGGGTGATGAGGACGTCCGGGTAGCCGTCGTCGCGGTAGAGCTTCTCGAGGTTCTGGCGGGCGTCGATGACCATCGCATCGCTCAGCGGACCGCCGGCCTTGAGCTTGGTCTCCTTGGCCAGCTTGCCGTCGGAATAGACCGTGTTGCCGACGAAGCCGACCGCCTGGAAGTCCTTGCGGGTGGTCACCTCGTAGACGACCCGGACCCCCTCGCCCACCGGCTCGGCGAGGACGCGGACGTCGTCGACGAAGCCGGACTCGTAGAGCGACTTGATGTCGTCGTCGACCTTCTCGGTGCGGTAGGGGGACCCGGACTGGAGCTGGATGTAGTTGCGCAGGCGGGCCTCGTCGACCGTCGACTCGCCGACGTAGCGGAAGTCCACCGACGTCACGTTCTGCCCCTCGAAGTCCTGTGCCTGCAGCCCGGACGTCAGCCATCCGAGCACCAGCAGGGTCGCCAGAACCACCCGGCGCCCGGCAAATCGGACGCCCCCAATACCAAAGAAGGATGAAAAATCCATGTGTGTCAGCGGTCGGCAGCATGAAACCTCCCCGCCCCCGCATCCGTCAAGGCCAATGCCCGGTTAGGCTTTTGGCGTCGGAACCCCGCGAAATCCCGCTTTTCCCGCCCGGCCTACTTCGTTTGACAAGCCCGATGCGGCCTCATTAGCTTCCCGCCCCGGCCGCCCCCGGGGTCCCGGGACCGGCTGGCTCCCGGCCGGCTCCCCGGCCGGCGAAACCCGCCTTCCGCCACCTTTTGCCACCTTCTTCCATCGGACAGACCGATCCCAATCCATGAACATCACCGTCGAAAAGCAGCCGAACTGCCAGGCATCCCTCCAGGTGGAGGTCCCGTCCGAGGCCGTCGATTCCGAACGCAGCCGCATCATCGCGGCCTACTCCTCGCAGGCCCGGATTCCCGGTTTCCGCCCCGGCAAGGCGCCGCGCAAGGTCATCGAGAAGCGCTTCAAGGACTCGATCGACGAGGAACTCCGTGACCGCCTGACCCGCCAGGCCTTCGACGAGGCCCTCAAGCAGGAGTCGCTCAAGGTGCTCAATTTCGGCGTCCCCGACCGCTTCGAGGCCAACCCCGACGGCACCATCAGCATCCACTCGACCCTGGTCCTCGCACCCGAGTTCGAACTGCCGGAGTACAAGGGACTCAGCGTCGAGTCCGCGCCGACCGAGGTCAGCGACGAGGAGGTCGACCAGAACCTGCAGTCGCTGCGCGAGCGCTTCGCAGACTACGAGGACATCACCGACCGGCCGGCCGGGTCCGGCGACCTCGCGGTGGTCGACTTCACCAGCACCCTCGAGGGCAAGCCGCTCGAGGAGGCGCTCGGCAAGCCGGCCGGCTACCTCTCCGGCCGCGAGGGCTTCTGGGTGAAGCTCGACGAGCAGTCCTTCCTGCCCGGCTTCGCCGCCAAGCTCGAGGGCGCCAATCCGGGCGACTCGCTGGAGTTCGACCTCGCCCTGCCCGACGACTTCCCGATGGCCGACCTCCAGGGCAGGGAGCTCGGCTTCCAGGTCCAGGTCAAGGAGCTCAAGACCGCCGTGCTGCCGGAACTCGACGACGCCTTCGCCGCCAAGGTCGCCGGCGACCGCAGCCTCGACGAGCTCCGCGAACTCGTCCGGGCCCAGCTCGAGCAGGAAAAGCAGCGCAAGTCCGACGACCACAAGGTCAGCCAGATCGTCGAGCACTTCAACGGGCTGGTCGACTTCGAGCTCCCCGAGCAGCTGGTCCAGCAGGAGACCCAGAGCCAGGCCGACGGCATGGTCGAGCGCGGCGTCCGCTCCGGAATGTCCGAGGAGGAACTCCAGGCCCAGCAGACCGAGATCTTCGCCGCCGCCGGCATGCAGGCGCGCACCAACCTGAAGACCAACTTCATCCTCCAGGAGATCGCCCGGGCCGAGGGCCTCGAGGTCAGCGACCAGGAGCTGGTCGGCCACCTCGCCCAGATCGCGCAGTCGCGCAAGGAGCCGCCGAAGAAGTTCATCAAGCAGATGCAGAAGGAGGGCCGGATCTCCGGGATCCGCAACTCGATGCTGGTCGGCAAGGCGATTGACTTCATCCTCGAGCACGCCAAGGTCGGTGAGGTCCCCGCCGGGGACGACTCCAGCGATGAGTGACTTTCCCACCAACCTGCCCTTCCCGTCCATGGCCTCCGCCCCGTCCGCCGCGGCGGCGCCGAGGAACAACTACTACGTTCCCACCGTCATCGAGCAGGACGGCCGGACCGAGCGGGCCTTCGACATCTACTCGCGGCTCCTCAAGGACCGCATCATCTTCATCGGCACGCCGATCGACGACTTCGTCGCCAATTCGGTGATCGCCCAGCTGCTGTTCCTGCAGATGCAGGATCCGAAGAAGGACATCCACATCTACATCAACTCCCCGGGTGGCTCGGTGACCGCCGGCCTGGCGATGTACGACACGATGCAGTTCGTCACCTGCGACGTGAACACCTACTGCATCGGCATCGCCGCCTCGATGGGCTCGGTCCTGCTCACCGCCGGCACCAAGGGCAAGCGCTTCTGCCTGCCGAATTCCCACGTCATGATCCACCAGGTCTCCGGTGGCGCCCAGGGCACGGCGGCCGACGTCGAGCGGACGATCGGCTTCATGTTCAACCTCAAGAAGCGCCTCAACGGGATCCTCGCCAAGCACACCGGCAAGCCGGTGGAGCAGGTCGAGCACGACTCCGACCGCGACAACTACATGTCCGGCGAGGAGGCCGTCGCCTACGGCCTGGTGGACAAGGTCCTGGAGAGCCGCAAGGAGCTCCCGGACGGCGGCGATGCCGCCAATGACGGAAAAAAAGGCGACGACTGAGCGGAATTCCGCTAGATTGCACCCGTTGGCGGACGCTTCCCGATCGACTGGGACATCCGGGAAATCACCCGGACCCACGCGAAACCGCGTCCGCACGCCAGCCGTTCCGCACCAGCCCGGCTTCCAGGCTTCCAAAAGGAGGCCCCGGGCCAACCCACCCACCCACGTCCCACCACCCCATGGCCAGAGCCTCCAATCTCACCATGTGCTCCTTCTGTGGCAAGAGCCACTCGGAGGTAAAGAAGCTCATCGCCGGTCCCGGCGTCTACATCTGCAACGAGTGCGTCGACGTCTGTTCGAACATCCTCGAGAAGGAGCTCTCCAGCGGCACCGCGGGCGATCCCGCCGCGCCGGCCGTCGGCCGCGGCAAGCTGCTCTCTCCGGCCGAGCTGCGCGAGCGGCTCGACCGCCACGTGATCGGCCAGGAGCAGGCCAAGAAGGTGCTCTCGGTCGCGGTCTACAACCACTACCAGCGGCTGCGCCAAGAGTCGTCGCTCGATGACAGCGAGTTCGCCGACGTCGAGATCGAGAAGTCCAACGTCCTCCTGCTCGGCCCCACCGGCTCCGGCAAGACCCTGCTCGCCCGCACCCTCGCCAGGCTGCTCGACGTCCCGTTCTGCATCGTCGACGCCACCACCCTCACCGAGGCCGGCTACGTCGGCGAGGACGTCGAGAACATCATCCTCCGCCTGCTGCAGGCCGCCGACTTCGACGTCGAGCGCGCCGAGCGCGGGATCATCTACGTCGACGAGATCGACAAGATCGGCCGCAAGACCGACAACGTCTCGATCACCCGCGACGTCTCCGGCGAGGGCGTCCAGCAGGCGCTGCTCAAGATCCTCGAGGGAACCGTCTGCAACGTCCCGCCGCAGGGCGGCCGCAAGCACCCGCAGCAGGAGTACATCCAGATCAACACCGAGAAGATCCTCTTCGTCTGCGGCGGCGCCTTCGTCGGGCTCGAGGAGATCATCCACCGCCGCCTCGGCCGCAGCACGCTCGGATTCCACCATGCCGACGAGACCAAGGAGGACGACCAGCGCGACATCCTCGAGCTCACCGAGCCGGAGGACCTGCTCCATTTCGGCCTGATTCCCGAGTTCATCGGCCGCCTGCCGGTGATCTCCTCGCTGCGCCAGCTCACCGAGGACGAGCTGGTCTCGATCCTCACCGAGCCGCGCAACGCGCTGGTCAAGCAGTACTCGAAGCAGCTCGCCCTCAACGGCGTGAAGCTCCGGGTCACCCGCGACGCCCTCAAGGCGCTGGCCGCGGAGGCGGTCAAGCGCGGCACCGGCGCCCGCGCCCTGCGCACGATCTTCGAGCGCCTGATGCTCGACATCATGTACGAGATCCCCTCGCGCAACGACGTCGAGGCGGTGACCATCAACCGCCCGGTGGTCCTCGGCCAGCGCCCGCCGATGGTGCGCAAGCGCCGCAACGACAAGGATGCGGCGTAGGGGCCGCCTGCGGCGGAGACGAAAGGCGGCAAGACGGAAGACCGAAGACTTGAGGTCCCCTGGCGGAGTGCATGGGTGCCTCGGAGCGGACTGACCCGCCGCGACCCGATCGGAGCGCCGACTTCAGTCGGCCTTGAGATGCGATGCCGGGTCCAAGGGTGCCTCGGAGCGGGCTGAAGCCCGCGGTCCGGTCGTGGAATCGTCCTCGATTCTCCCGCGCAGGCGGGGACGATGACGACGAGGACGAGGTTTTGATCGGAGCGCCATCCGCCGCGGCGGACCGCAGTCCGGTGCTCCCGATGGTTGCGGCGGCCTCCCGCAAGGGCTTCAATGCCGCCATGCGCCGCCTGCTGATCGCCCTCGTCCCCGGCCTACTGATCACCCTCCTCCCCGCCCGGGCCCTCGCCGACGAGGCCGCGGAGCCGCCGGCAGCCCCTGCGGACCCCGACGAGGCGGCCTACCCGGCGATCGAGCGCTTCGTCGAGGTCCTCGAGCAGGTCCGCCAGCGCCACCCGGACGTCGACAAGCTCGCCTACGAGCGCCTCGTCAACCACGCCCTCGAGGGCATGCTCGCCTCGCTCGATCCGCATTCCTCGTTCATCCACCCGGAGATGGCCGCCGCGCTGCAGGCCGACCCGGAGCTCGACCCCCACCTGCCCTCGCTCGGGCTGACCCTCGGCTGGCGCGACGACGGCCCGCACCTCGCCAACGTGCTCCCCGGGTCGGCCGCCGCCGCGGCGGGGCTGGTCCCGGGAACCGGCCTGCTCGCCCTCGACGGCAACGCGGTCGGCGAGCTCGAGCCCGCCGACCTGCTCTCGCGCCTGCGCCGCCCCGCCGGGGAACCGGCCCGGCTGCGGGTCAAGTCGCCGCTCGAGCCCCAGCCGACCGAGCTCACCCTGGTCCACCACCGGGTCGAGTCGCGGGCCGTCACCGAGGCGCGACTTCTCGGCGGGGCGAACGACACCACCGGCTACCTCCGGCTGGCCTCGTTCACCCCCGGCTCGCCGAGGGAAATGGAGGCCGCCCTCGACGAGCTCGAGGATGCCGGCATGGAGCGGCTCATCCTCGACCTGCGCGGCAATCCCGGCGGCTCGCTGCCCGCCACCGTCCGCATCCTCGGCCTGTTCCTGCCGCCGGACACCGAGGTCGTCACGACCCGCGGCCGCGACGGCGACGCGACGGAGTCGCTGTCGACCCCCGAGCGCCGGCGCCGCGAGCGCGACTACCCGGTGGCCGTCCTGGTCGACCGCCACTCGGCCTCCGCCTCCGAGCTCACCGCCGGCGCGCTCCAGGACCTCGGGCGCGCCACCGTCGTCGGCGAGACCTCCTACGGCAAGGGCTCGGTCCAGAACATCATCGGCATGGGCGGCGGCACCGCCCTGCGCCTCACCATCGCCACCTACCACACTCCTAGTGGACGGACGCCGCACCTCGCCGGGATCACCCCGGACGTCGCGATCCCCGTCGACGACGACCTGCGGGAAAAGATCGCCCTCTCCATGCGCCGCGACTCGCTCACCCCGGAGGAGGACGCCAGGCTCGAAGGCTGGACCGACCCCGTCGTCGAGGCCGCCCTGGAGGCCCTCGACCGGAGTGAGTAGCCGGTCGCCGGAGGAGTCCGCCCAAGGGACGGCCTTCAATCGCCAATCGCCAATCGCCAATCTTCAATCGGAAATCTTCAATCGATCATCGCCCATGCTTGTCCTCGCCCTCGAGTCGTCCTGCGATGAAACCGCCGCCGCGATCGTCCGTGGCGAGCCGGGCGAGCCGGCGGACATCCTCGCCTCGGAGGTCGCCAGCCAGGCCGAGATCCACCGCCAGTATGGCGGGGTCGTCCCGGAGGTGGCCTCGCGCAACCACTCGCTCCACCTGCGGCCGCTGGTCGAGCAGGCCACCCGGCGGGCCGGCGTCGGGCTGCGCGACGTCGACCTCTTCGCCGCCACCTCGGGTCCCGGCCTGGCCTCCTCGCTGCTGATCGGCGCGACGGCTGCCAAGGCGCTCGCCGTGGCCGCCGGGCGGCCCTTCCTGGCGATCAACCACCTCGAGGGCCACCTCTTCTCGCCCTTCGTCGACCGCGGCCGCATCCCGCCCCACCTCGCGCTGATCGTTTCCGGCGGCCACACGCTGCTGCTCGACGTCGCCGGCGCCTCCGACTACCGCAAGCTGGGCACGACCCGCGACGACGCCGCGGGCGAGGCCTTCGACAAGGTCGCCAAGATGCTCGGCCTGCCCTACCCCGGCGGCCCCGAGATCGAGAAGACCGCGGCCGGCGGGCGGCCCGATGCCTTCGACTTCCCGCGCTCGATGCTACGCGACCCGGGGCTCGACTTCTCCTTCTCCGGCCTCAAGACCGCCGTCCTCTACACCCTGACCGACCGCAACCCGGAGGACGGCACCCCGCTGCCGGACGACCTGCCCGACCTCTGCGCGTCCTTCCAGCAGGCGGTCATCGACGTGCTGGTCGCCAAGTCGCTGCGCGCGGCGAAGCGGGCCGGCCGCGACACCCTCGCCCTGAGCGGCGGGGTCTCGCTCAACCGCGCGTTGCGGGAGGCCTTCGCCGGGGCGTGCCGCGATGCCGGCCTGGAGCTGCTCACCGCCGACCCCTCGCTGTGCGGTGACAATGCCGCCATGATCGCCTTCGCGGCCCTGCTGCGCGCCCACCGCGGGCACCGCTCGGCGCTCGACGCCGACATCCATCCCAATCTCCCGCTGGTTCCTTGATTTCGTCCTTGGCGGGGTCACCGTCTTGCGAGTTCCCTTCATTGGACGTCCGATGGCCTACCGCACCCTGATCTTCGATTTCGACGGCACCCTCGCCAACACCCTCGAGGAGAGCCGCCGGATCTTCAACCAGCTCGCCCCCGACTACGGCCTGCGGGAGGTCGAGGCCGCAGAGCTCCCCGATCTGCGCCACCTGTCGCTCAAGCAACTGCTCAACCACCTCGAGATCCCCAAGCGCCGCGTCCCCTCCCTGATCGGCCGCGGCACCTCGCTGATGCGTGGCAACATCGGCAAGCTGCCCCTCATCGACGGCATCGGCGAGGTCCTGCCGGTGCTCCGCGCCCGCACCGACTCCTTCGGCGTGCTCACCTCCAACGCCTCCTCCAACGTCGACCTGTTCCTGCGCTCCCACGGCCTGCGCGGCCTGTTCAACTTCATTTCCTCGACCTCCAAGCTCACCGGCAAGTCGAAGCACCTGCGGGCGATCCGCCAGACCTTCTCGCTGAGGTCCGAGGAAATGCTCTACGTCGGCGACGAGATCCGCGACGTCAAGGCCGCCCGCAAGGCGGGGATCGCCATGGCCGCGGTGACCTGGGGCTTCAACTCGCCGGAGTCCCTCGCCAGCGAGTCCCCCGACCACCTCGTCTCCTCGGCGGAGGAGCTGCTCAGCCTCGTCGCGGCGCCCTGACCCGGGGCAGGGCACACTCCGGATTCGACAATCGCGCGCCGATAGCCTCTCTTGACCGTCCCATGAGCGAGCCCGAAGAGCCACGCCCCGAGCCCGAGGAATCCGCGAAGTCGCCGGAATCCGGCAGCGAAGCGACCCCTGCCGGCACGTCCGTCGGTACTTCCGCCGGCACGCCCGCCGACTCCTCAGACCCCGCCCCGCGGCCGCCTTCGCCCGCGGTGCTCGCCATCGGCTTCATCATCATCGCCCTGCTCGGCGTGATCGTCGCCCAGATGCTGTTCAGCAACACCGGCAGCAGCGACACCAGCGACAGCCCGCTCGTCAAGTCGCTCCAGGCGGACATCGACACCGCCAACGCCGCGCTCAACCGCCAGCGCATCTCGATGGGACTCGAACCGCTCGCCGGCCTCGAGTACGCCGAGTCGGCCGACGAGGTGGCCCGTCGGCTCGAGGAGGACGCCCGCCTGCTCGCCTCGATCGCCAAGAGCTTCGAGGACCTGCTGAAGAAGAGGGAGGCCGAGCTCGACGAGGCCAACGCCCAGACCGTCGCCGCGCTGAAGGAGCAACAGCGCCTGCGCGACATGGTCGATGCCGCCAACCGCGAACTCCGCGAGGCGCTCATGGACGCCTCGGCGAGCACCACCCTCAAGGCCGACCTCGAGCGCGCCCAGTCGACCATCCGTGCGCTGCAGGACGAGGTCGACCGCCTGCGCGCCGCCCCCATCGACCTCAACCGCCAGCTCGCCGAGTGCCAGAGCGCCCGCAGCCTGCTCGAGGAGGAGCTCGCCACCCTGCGCGCCCGGCTCAGCGAGGCCTCGCTCTTCGCCAGCTCCGAGTCGGAACTCCTCAAGGAGGGCGTCGCGCTGTTCCAGGCACTGCGCAAGCTGCAGAACAAAACCCCTTCCGAGCTGGCCGACGCCTACTCGCGCTTCGGGGTCGAGCTCGGCGCAAACGTCCTGCGCACCTGCACTTTCGAGACCGGCAAGGCGACCGTCCCGCCCGAACTCGAGGACCTGCTCGTCCAGATCCCCCGCGAGGCGCCTCCGGGCTCGATGCTGTTCGTCGTCGGCTACGCCTCGGAGACCGGCAACGTCGACAGCAACCGCGAGCTGTCGTCCGACCGCGCGACCGCCGTGGCCCGCGTGCTCGACGCCGCCAAGGAGACGGGCCAGAAGGTCCAGGCCGCCTACCTCGGCCAGACCAAGCGCTTCGACCGCGACATCCCCGAACGCAACCAGATCGTCGAGATCTGGCAGATCGTCCCGCCCGGCCTGCGCTAGCGCAGGCTCGGTGGATGACGGGTGCATCGGCCACCACCGGTTTCGGGGGCCGGCCCGTCGAGGGGATATCCGGCTTCCGACCTCGCCCCTACCTCAACCCGAGGTTCTCGACGTACCACTCGGCGAGCTTCCAGCCACCGAACATCCAGGTCAGCGCACCGAGGACCAGGAAGGGGCCGTAGGGCAGGCGCATGCCGAAGCCGATGCGGCCGAGCGCCGCGCCGGCCAGCGCGTAGAGTGAACTCGCCAGCAGGGTGAAGAACACCCCGGCCCAGCCGAACAGGGCGCCGATCATCCCCATCAGGTGGACGTCGCCCATGCCCATCGCCTCGCGGGGAATCACCGCGTGGCGCGCCGTGCCCTCCAGCGACTCGAGGTCCTCGAGGGCGATCTTGCTCCCGTCCGGAAGCTCGATCTCCTGCTCACGGATGGTGAGCCTGCCGGGTTCCGCCGGCTTGCCGTCGACCACCAGCGAGTCCGCCTCGATCACCAGCCGGTCGGACGATCGGTAGAAGATGTCCCACCACGCCAGCTTCTCGTCACCCATGTGGAAGTGGATCGGGTCCTCGTCGTTCTGCGGCTCCTCGAGGCGCCACCCGGCCGGCTCCTCGCAGTGGATTTCCTTGCGGCCGAAGGCGAGCTTGCCGAGCAGGACCACCACCCACAGGCCGAAGAAGCCGATCACCCCGCCGAGCACCGACTGCCACAGACCGCCGAGCCACGCGGGCTCCAGCGAGGACCAGGCGATCAGGTCGGGAACCTCCGGCAGCAGCACCGCGGCGACCAGCCCGGCGATCGTCCCGGTGATCGTCAGGACCAGCGGGATGATCATGTGCTCGGCATCGATGAACGACAGCGCGACGAACGAGGCGATCATGTACCACAGGGGCAGGATCGCGAGCTGGCCGGGGGCGAAGGACTTGCCCCCGGTCCGCTGGATGACCCACCAGAAGACCGCCGCGAAGAGGAAAGCGGTGAGCAGCTCGACGATCACGTAGCGCGGCGAGATGGGCGCCTTGCAGTCGCCGCAGCGCCCGCGCAGCAGCAGCCAGCTGATCACCGGCACGTTGCGCCTCAGCGGGATCGGCGACTTGCACTTCGGGCAGAACGAACGCTTGGGGTCGTTGACGGACAGCCCGAGCGGAAGCCGGTAGATCACCACGTTGAGGAAGGACCCGATGCAGGCACCGATCAGGAACGCGGGAACCAGCCAGACCGGATGATCGAACGGCGGATAGATCACGCCGGCAGTGAAACCCACGACAATCGTTTCGGAAATCCGAAATTTCCGGGATCTTCCCCGGCCCCTCCCTTGAATCCGGCCCCGCCAGCCATGATGCTGCCGGGCGTGAGCCCGCGCGACGCCGCCATCCAGCTTGCCCGCCGCCTGCGTGCGGCGGGCCACACCGCGCTGTTCGCCGGCGGCTGCGTGCGCGACCGCCTGCTCGGCCGCACGCCCAAGGACCACGACATCGCCACCTCGGCGACCCCCGCCGAGGTCGCCGCCCTGTTCCCGGGCAGCAACGAGATCGGCGCCCACTTCGGGGTCGTGCTGGTGAAGTCCCACGGCCACGCCATCGAGGTCGCCACCTTCCGCACCGATGGCTCCTACCGCGACGGGCGCCATCCGGAGTCGGTCACCTTCTCGACCCCGCAGGAGGACGCCGCGCGCCGCGACTTCACCGTCAACGGGCTCTTCGAGGACCCCGAGAGCGGCGAGGTGATCGACTACGTCGGTGGTCGCGCCGACCTCGAGGCCGGCATCCTGCGGGCGATCGGCGACCCCGCGCAGCGCTTCCGTGAGGATGCCCTGCGCCTGCTTCGCGCCGCCCGCTTCGCCACCACCCTCGGCTTCACCATCGAGCAGGGCACCCTCGCCGCGATGAGCGAGCACGCCGGCCTGCTCGGACGGATCTCCCCCGAGCGGATCCGCGACGAGTTCTCGCGCCTGATCGTCGCGCCGCAGCGCGCCCGCGGGATCGGCCTGCTGGTCGACACCGGCCTGGTCCGGAGCTTCCTCCCCGAGCTGCTCGACCTGGTCGGCTGCGAGCAGCCGCCCGAGTGGCACCCCGAGGGCGACGTCTACACCCACACCCGGATCATGCTCGAGATGGTCGGGACCCCCGGCGAGGAGGCCCCGCTGGAGCTCTGCCTCGCGGTCCTGCTGCACGACATCGGCAAGCCGCCGACCCGGACTTGGGACGAGGCCGACGACCGCATCCGCTTCAACGGCCACGATGCCGTCGGCGCCCGCATGACCGAGACCATCCTGCGGCGGCTCAAGTATTCGAACCAGGTCATCGAGGAGGTGACCTTCATCGTCTCGCGCCACATGCAGTTCATGAACGTGCAGCAGATGCGCGTGGCCAAGCTCAAGCGCTTCATGTCGGCACCGACCTTTCCCCTCGAGCTCGAGCTGCACCGGGTCGACTGCGCCTCGTCGAACGGCTTCACCGACAACCTCGAGTTCCTCATCGACAAGGAGAAGGAATTCGCCGCTGAGCCGCTGATCCCCCCGCCGCTGCTGACCGGCCACGACCTGATCCGGCTCGGCCTCAAGCCCGGCCCGCACTTCGGCAGGATTCTCGACGCGGTCCAGACCGAGCAACTCGAGGGCCGCCTGCACGACCGCGACCGGGCGATCGAGTGGCTGCGCTGCGGCGGCATGCTGTCGCCGGAGTGACCGGGACTTCCCGCCGTGACTTCCCTATCGGACCGCAGGCTTCAGCCTGCCGAGTCGCCCTTGTACTCCGCCTCAACACCTCTTGGCCGACTGAAGTCGGCGCTCCGATGCTCCCAACTGGTCGGGCGAGGCTCCGATCGGACCGCGGACTTGAGTCCGCCCCGAAGCACTCATCCGCTCCGCCTCCACACCTCAATGCCGACTGAAGTCGGTGCTCCGGTCCCCCCTTGCCGCCCGTTGCTGGCTACCGGCTACTTTGCCTCCCCGGCGCGCTCGTAGATGAAGCGCTCATAGGGCTTCTGGCTCGCCTGCACGGCGATCCAGCGGCCGGCATCGTCCGCCACGCCGACGGCGTAGCCGCGGTAGTCGAGGAGGCGGCCCTGGCCGGGCCGGTAGACGGTCGAGAAGAAGACCTCCCCGTCCGCCGCGACCTGCTTTTCCTCCATCGCATGGAAGTCGACGCCACTGCGCCCCTTGCCGATCCACACGACGCGGACCACGACCTTCCTTCCCGCCAGCTTCTCCAGCTTCACCGACACCTTGCGGGCGTCGTACTTGCTGTTGGCCTCGTTCGAGTCGACCTTCACCGTCCGCGCCTCGACCTCCAGCTCGGGATAGACCTTTGCCTTGGCGATGTGGTCCCGGTCCGCCTCGCTGAGCGAGTCGATCGGGATCCGGAAGCGCTTGTTCTCGACCAGCAGCTTGACGTGGGTGGCGTCCTTCTCGATCAGCGTTCCGACGATCTCGCGGCCGTCCCGGTTGGTCCAGGTCCTGGCCTCCTCAGCGATCGCCTGAAGCCCCGACACCAGCAGGGCCGTCGCGACCAGCAGCATTCGACTCATGCTCGCGACCCTCACGAGCGCACGACCGCGGGTCAAGTCCGGCGATGGTCGGGCGAGTCACCCCAAGCGTCCATTCACCCGTCACTAGTCACTAGTGCTGCGTCAAATTTGAACTGATGGATACAAGCTGCACAACTTGATCCGCGCCTTCTCGTTGGTAAACTGCCAGTTGGTCTTCGCTTCGGACTGATTGCGTCTCGTGACCACCGAAGCGAGTTCGTCGCGCAGTTGCTCTTTGCTCGCAATGCGTTCGCTCAGTCCGGTGCGTACCAGGGCGGAGATCTCACTCTCGGCGATATTGAGCCAACTGCCGTGCTTCGGTGTGTGATGCCGCTCGAATCGGCTTGCCAGCTCACGTGCCTTTTCCGGCGGGAAGGTGGCGTAGAGCGAATCGTCGCAATGGGTGTTGAGGTTGTCCTCGACGAGGATGATCCGCTCCGCCTTCGGAAACATCTCCATCGCGACGAACTCCAGGGCATGGGCGTAGTCGTGGGCCGTGCGCCGGCCTTCCGGTCCGATGTGGATCTCCCTCCTCCCCTCCAGTGGGGCGTAGATTAGAAAGGCCGACGCACTGCCATGCCGGACATACTCGCTGTCTTGTCGAGCTACCCGCCCGGGACGGGCGGGGAGTGCCGGGCTGACCTCGCCGAGAAGCTGTTTGCAGAATTCATCGAGGCACACCAGCGGCCGGCTCCCGTCGCGCGGGCGCTGATAGACATCCAGCACATCCTCCATGCGCGCGACGAATGAGGCGTTGGCTTTCGGAGGAATGCACCAGCACTTCTTCAGCCACGGCTTGAACTCGTTTTTTTGAGCTCGGCACGCACGGTTTCACGACTGATGGAATCGACGACCTCCAGTTCGACGAGCTGCTCGGAAAGCAGGCTCAGGGTCCACCGTGCGCATCCTTCGGGAGGGTCGGAACAGGCCAGGGCGGTCAACCGGGCCTGCCCTTCGCCATCGAGTTTTCGGGGGCGCGAAACCACCTCCTGCTTCTTGCGTTCGAGGGCATCCACGGGGCCGACTTCGCAGCAGCGCTGTCGCAGCCGTTGCAAGGTGGCTTTGGCAATGCCGGTCTTCTCAATGATCTCGGGATCCTTCGCTCCCTCACCGTCCTCAGACTCGTCACATAGCAGCAAAGCCCGAGCCTTGAGTACCTTGTGGGCCGCAGCATTGCGCTTCCGGGTCAGGGCCAGGAGTTCCGATCGCTCTTCGGCGGACAACTTGATGCGGTAGATTTTTCGCATCTCCTAAAGTTGTCATACTTCTAAAAAGTACCAGTCAAAAGTTCAAAAATATGTATCAATTCAATCTGGACGCAGCACTAGTCACTAGTCACTAGTCACTAGTCACTAGTCACTGGTCACTGGTCACTGGTCACTGGTCACTGGTCACTGGTCACTGGTCACTCGCCACTCCGGCGAAGCCGGCCTCAACCGTCCTCGCCCTTGCCGACCCCGGCGATCTCGTCGGCCTCGAGCGCGATGCGCGAATAGATGGCGTCGATGTCCTTGCGCTCGAGCTTCAGGTCGTCCTGCTCGGCCTCGAGGGTCGCCAGCAGGCAGTCGGTGAAGCGCTTCAGGTGGTAGCGCTTGATCTGCATGCCGGCGTGCACCTCGCGCAGCGGCCGGCCGGAATAGAACAGCGGGCCGCCGAGGGCCTCGCTGAAGAACTCCTTCTGCATCTTCCTCAGCGCCTCCATCGGCACGTGCTTGAAGAAGGGACCGATCTCGGGGTCGGCCAGCACGCGGTCGTAAAAGGCGCCGACCAGCTTGACGATCCCGTCCTCGCCGCCGATCCGATCGTAAAGGCTCTCCTCGCTCATGGCCGCAGCATCCCCCGTGATCCGCCCCCGCGCCAAGCAGATCTTGCGTTCTTCATCGCCCGAGCCGGCCGGATGCGGGGATTCGGGCAATTTCCGCGTGGCTCCGGCCCGGATCCGCTCCTAGCCTCCCGCCATGCCCACCGTGCCCGTCGAACACAGCGACCCGGTCAATGCCCGCATCCTCGCGGTTTCCGAGGACCTTGTCTCCGGATTCCAGGAGTTCCCCTTCCACGTCATCGCCGAGCAGTCGGGGGTCGACCTCGACACCGTGCTCGAGCGGATCCGCGCGATGCTCGACGCCGGCGTCATCCGCCGGGTCCGCCAGACCCTGCTGGCCACCAAGCTCGCCCACGGCGCGCTGGTCGCCTGGCGCGTGCCCGAGGAGCGCCTGAACGCGGCCTTCGACTACATGGCGAAGTGCGATCCCTTCTCCGGCCACGTCGTGATCCGCTCGACCGACGGCCAGGTCTCCGGCTCCGGCTACCGGCTGTGGACCACCCTCAAGGTGCCCGTCGGCGAGGCCCTCGAGGATCACGCCGGGGTGCTCAAGGAGATCACCGGGGCCGAGGAGTTCATTCTCATGCCCGCCCACGGCGTGTTCGCGCTTGGTGTCGGCCACGTCCGCCGCAAGGGCCTCGAGCCCGGCGCCAAGCTTCCCGAGCCGGCCGTGATGATGACCACCGCGACCGTCGACCTCGACGACGAGGAGTGGAACGTCCTGCTCCACCTGAAGGAGGAGCTCGCGGCGGATGAAATCGTCGCCGACCCGTGGAGCGGGCGCGCCCGCCAGGCCGGCCTGAGCCGCGAGCGCTTCTGCGAGGTCGCCACCCGCCTCAACGAGAAGCGCGTGATCGGTCGCTTCTCGACCTTCCTCGAGCACATCAAGGCCTCGCAGTCCGGCCAGCGGGTCACCCGCTTCAACGGCCTGTTCCACTGGGCCGTGCCGAAGGGCCGCGAGGAGGAGGCCGGCAGCGAGGTCGGCCGCCACCACTGCATGACCCACGCCTACTGGCGCGAGGGCGGGCCGCGCTTCGGCAACGTCAACATCATGGGGGTCGTCCACGGCACCGAGAAGGACAAGGTCCTGGCCCACAAGGAGGCCATCGACCGCCACCTCGAGGCCTGCGGCATCCCGGTGAGCTACACCAACGTCTTCTGGGGCGGCCGCTCCGAGATCAAGCCCTCGGAGATTTCACCGAAGGTCTACCGCGAATGGCACCAGGCCCCGCCGCCTCTCAAGGCCGCCCGGTCGGAATGAGGCGAATTCGTCACCGAAGGGCCGTCCGCGAGTCACGAATCTGACGCTACCAAGTCCCCCGAATGCAGACGATCCTGATTGTCGAGGATGAGCGGGACATCGCCGACCTGATCGGCTTCAACCTCGAGCGCGCCGGCTACAAGGTGCTCAAGGCCCACGACGGAATCTCCGGCGCCGCCATGGCGATCCACGAGAGGCCCGACCTGGTGGTGCTCGACCTGATGCTCCCGGAAAAGGACGGCTTCGGGGTCTTCAAGGAGATCCGCCGCGACCCGCGGAGCCGGTCGATCCCGGTCATCATGCTCACCGCCCGGGCGCAGACCGAGGACCGCATCCAGGGGCTTGAGGCCGGCGCCGACGACTACCTCACCAAGCCCTTCTCGCCCAAGGAGCTCATGCTGCGGGTCCAGGCCGTTCTCAAGCGTGCCGACCAAGCCCCCGGCGCGGTCAGCGTCGTCCACGGACCGTTCCGCTTCGAGAAGAACGACCTCAAGTTCTACCTCGAGGGCGAGCCGATCGACCTGACGGCCACCGAGTTCAAGCTGCTGCTCTACCTCACCGAGCGCGCCGGCCGGCCGCAGGACCGCAACGACCTGCTGCGCTCGGTCTGGGGCTACAGCGACGACGTTCACAGCCGGACGCTCGACACCCACATGAAGCGCCTGCGCCAGAAGCTCGGCGGCCACGCCTCGCTGGTCGAGACCGTCCGCGGGGTCGGCTACTGCGTTCCCGCCATCTGAGCCCGAGCGACCGCCGTCCGTCCCCCCGCCGTTCCGTCAAAAGGATTCCCATGACTGCGCATCGGGGCAAAGGTCTCCCCCAGCCGAAGCGGAAACCCCGGAATGCCCGAAGTCCTCGCCACCCTGACCGCCCTCGCCGCCGTCGCCGCCATCGGCGGGCTGATCCTCACGGCGATCCGGCTCAAGCGCTCGCGGCGCGACTTCGAGGAGGAGGTCAAGGCATGGAAGCTGCGCCTGGAACTCGACCTCCAGCGCGCCACGCGCGAGCGCAACCGCCTGCTCGACGACCTCGCCGAGGCCTTCCTGCTGCTCGACCACCAGGGCGAGATCGTCTTCGCCAACCGCTCGGCCCGCGAGCTCTTCCAGGGCCGCAACCTCGACGGCCGGAGGATCAGCGACACCATCCTCGACCGGCGGATCCTCGAGGTGATCGAGCGCACCCTCGCGACCGGCGAGGGCGAGATCACCCGCGTCGTGCTGCCCCAGCAGGCCTCGCCCCGGGGCGACTCCGAGGGCCGCGGGACCAACGCCTGGATCATCGACGCCCTGCGCGTCTCGGACAGCCCGACCGAGGCCCCGACCACCCGTGTCCTCATCCGTGACGTGACCGCCGAACACCAGACCGACCAGGTCCGCAAGGACTTCGTCGCCAACGCCTCCCACGAGCTGCGCACGCCGCTCGCAATCATCAACGGCTACCTCGAGAACCTCCTCGAGGACGACCTCGTCGAAGACCCCGACATCACCCGCCGCTTCCTCAAGGTGATGCGCAAGCACACCGAGCGGATCGCCCGCATCGTCGAGGACATGCTGGTCATCTCCCGCCTGGAGTCCGGCGAGGCCGCCGCGCTGCGCCTCAGGTCGTTCCGCCTGCGGTCCTGCTGCAACGATGTGCTCGAGCGCCTCGAGTCGATGATCCGCGCGCAGTCGGCGACGGTCGAGGTGACGATGTCGGACGACGAGCTCGAGCTCGTCGGCGATCGCTTCTACTGGACGCAGATCCTCTTCAACCTGGTCGAGAACGCCCTGAAGCAGAACCCGAAGCCGGGGCTGAAGGTCTTCGTCAAGGCCCGTCGGGACGGGGCGGGGACGGTCGTCGAGGTCGGCGACAACGGCGTCGGGATCCCCAGCGCCGACCTGCCTCACATCTTCCGCCGCTTCTACCGCGTCGAGAAGCACCACTCGCAGGACGAGATCAAGGGCACCGGCCTGGGCCTCTCGATCGTGCGTCGCGCCGTCGAGGCCCACGGCGGCACGATCGAGGTCAGCTCGACCCCCGGCCGCCGGACCTGCTTCACCATGAAGGCCCCTCACCTCGAGGCGCCGCAGGACGACCCGGAACGCCGGCCGTCGGACGACGCCGCGGAGAAGAGCGGGGCCGCGGACTGACACCGCGGCAGTGAAACAACCTGACTCCCCTGGTCGGGTGGGATGGCCGCAGATTGCGCCGATGAGCGCAGATGGATTCTGAAATCTGCGTCAATCTGCGTAACCCGCGGCCTCCCTTCCGTGGAATCTCAGAGGGTCGGATTGGATCTCAGGACTCGTATGAGGCGACGGCACCCTCGCGCGCGCCATGGCGCCGGATCAGTCCACCCGGATCATCCCATGGGTGCGGGCCGCATGCTCCTCGATCGCCATTGCCCAGTCGACCCAGGACCGGCCGTGGTCGGTGTCGAGGGCACGACCCAGTTCGGCCATGATCGTGGCCCGGAGGCTCTCTTCGCAGTCGGCCTGGCGCGCCATCTCGAGGTTCAGGGGGAAGCGGACGAAATCCGGCCGCAAGCGGGTCTCCTCGTGGACCTCCGCCATCAAGTCCCGCTTCTCGACCACGTCCGGTTCGGCCAGCACGGCCTCGAGCAGGCCCCACAATTCCTCGTTCTCGAGCTGGTGGATCTCGCCGACCCGGGCCCACGCCGACTTTCGCTCTGCCGGACCGTCCGGGCGGGAACTGCCGCCGGGCGGTGTGGCCAGCGGCGAAGGCCGGATCTCGTGACGGTCCGCCCGCTCGGGAACTTCCGCGGCGCCCTCCCCTGGCGGCCGCTCACAGGCGGCGAGCAGCAGCAAGGGCGCGACCGGGAGCAGGAAAGCTGGCAGGCGGGCCTTCACGAGATCGGGCGAAGGGCGGAGTCCGGACATCGGGACGAGGGCCGGCTCGGGCAATTTCCGCTCCCGCCCCCGTCCCAGCCCGGACCCCGCATCACTCAGGTCAGTCCTGTGCAGGCGGGAGGAGCACACCCGAAATCAGGTGGATCCGTCCATTGTCCGTCTCGATGTCCGCGGCGATCACCCGGGCATCATTGATCCGGACAATGCTGAAGGTGTTCTTCCACCACCATGGCAGGCGGAACTGCCGGGAGACGACCTCCACCTCGGCGCCCTGCAGGGTCGTCGCACGGCCCTGGTCGACCAGCTCATCGGCCGACAAGGACTCACCAACGACGTGGTAGAGCAGAATCTGGGTGAGATCGCCCGTGGGGTCCTGCAGCAGCGTCTCGACGGTGCCGTCCGGAAGCCGGTCGAAAGCGTAGTTGAGCGGAGCGAACACGGTCAGGTCCGCCTCCGGGTCCGCCACCGCGGCATTCAGGCCGGAGGCCTCGAGGGCGGCGTTGAGGGTGCTCAGGTAGGACTGCTGGGAGATGAAGTCGGCGATCGTGTAGGGCACCGAGGGGATCACGTCATCCATCACGTGCAGCACCCCGTTGATCGCCTTGAGGTCGGTCTCGGCCACGAGGGCGCCGTTGATCCGCACCTCGCCGCCGCTGATGGCGACGTTCAGGCGCTCGCCGGAGAGCGACTCGAGCACCTGGCCATCGTAGAGATCCTCGGAGCCGAGGCGGCCGTGCACGACATGCAGCTTGAGCACGTCGGCAAGGGCACCGGTCGGGTCGGCCAGCAGGCTTTCCAGAACCTCGGCCGGGACGGCGGCGAAGGCATCGTTGTTCGGGGCGAAGATGGTGTAGGCAGGAAACCTCTCGACCTGGTTGAAGGTGTCGGCAAGCCCCGCCAGGGTGACGACATCGACGAAGGTCGAGAGGTCATCGCGCCCCGCCGCGACGTCCACCAGGGTCTCGGGCGGCGCCGGAAGCAGCACCGATTCCACCACGTGGACCAGCCCGTTGCTGGCGTGAAGGTCCGCGGCGAGGAGCGGAACCCCGTCGACGGAAAGCCCCGTGGGAGAACTGCCGTCCGGTTCGATCGGCAGGGTGCGGGGCAGCACGGTGCGCACCTCGCCCTGCTGGTCGAGAGTGCCGCTGTCGAGCGCGCCGAAGGCGATGTGGTTCTTCAGGATGGCACGCAGCTGGGCCCGGTCGTTGGCGACGGCCTCGAGCGTTTCCTCTCCGAGCGCCTCGAAGGCGGCGTTGTTCGGCGCGAAGACCGTGAGGGTCCGGAACTCGCTCGCCAGGACCCGCGACAAACCGGCCTCCTCGACGAGACCGGCGAGGATCGAGAAATCCGGGTTGCCGGCCGCGATCTCGAGGATGCTCGGCTTGGTCATGAAGGCCGGGTCGAGCACCGAGTTGATCCGGTGGATCACGCCGTTGTCGGCGACGATGTCGGGATGCACCACGCGTGCCTCATCCACCTCGACGATGCGGAAGAGGCCGAACAGGAAGCTGCGCACCTCGATGTCCACCGGCTTGTCGCTGAGGAGGGTGTCGAGCGACCCGTCCCGGAAGTGGCGGAAACCGATCCGCTCGGGGACGACGTGGTAGAAGAGGAGCTCGGTGAGTGCCTCGGGGTCGGCCAGGAGGCCGTCGAGGACCTCGGCGGGGACCTTGGCGAAGGCATCGTTGTCCGGCGCGAAGACCGTGAGGTCGTCGAGGGTGGCTAGATCATCGGCCAGGCCGGCCTGGGTCACCGCCGTCACGAGGGTTGAGAATTCGGGCCGGGCGGACAGGGTCTCGACGATGTTGTCGGCGGCCGCCGTGGCACTCAGGAACAGGGCGCTGGCGCCCGCCACCACGCGGAGCATCCAGCCTTTGAATCGAGTTTTCATTTTTTCACAGGGTTGAGGTTGCACGTTCGCTGCGATTCATCCCTTGCCCGCAGCGTCTATTCTTTGTCTAGGTTTGGGGTTTCTGTCTAATAAAATTTGGGTCCTTTTGGATAATTCCTCGCCATCTCCATGCTTTTGTCTAGGTTTCTCCTATGTCCGGAAGCCGTTTCCCCATGAGGCGGGTCGCCGACCAGACGGGCCTGAGTCCTCACGTCCTGCGGGTCTGGGAGCGTCGCTACGGGGCGGTGCGGCCCGAGCGCAGCGAGTCGAATCGGAGGCTCTACAGCCAGGAGGAGATCGACCGCCTGAAGCTGCTGGCGCGTCTCACGGCCGAGGGTCACGGGATCGGGCTGGTCGCGACGCTCCCCCGCAGCGAGCTGGAGGAGCTGGCCGGCGGGCCTGTCGTTCCGCCGCAAGCGCCCGGGGGCGAGGCTGCGGGCCTGCTCGAGGAGGCCTGGAGCCAGGTCCGCCAGCTCGACCCCCGGGCATTGCGCGACACCCTCGAGCGAGCCTCGGTCTCCCTGGGAGTCCCCGGCCTGAATCACGGGTTGATCGTCCCCCTGATCGCACGGATCGGCACCGCCTGGGAGCAGGGCGAGCTTTCGGTGGCGGAGGAGCATGCCGCCAGTTCGGTGATCAAGGAGGTCCTGTTCCTCACCAGCCGCCCCTTCGCGGCCTCGGCGAGCGGTCCCAACCTCGTCGTCGCCACGCCGGACGGCCAGCTCCACGAACTGGGAGCCGCACTGGTCGCGAGCACGGCGCGCTCACAGGGCTGGGAGGTCACCTACCTCGGTGCCTCCCTGCCGGCCAGCGAGATCGCCCGGGCCGCGATGCGCCACGAGTCGAGGGCGGTCGCCCTGAGCGTCGTCTACCCGGGTGACGACCCGCAGCTTCCGGGAGAACTGGAAACCCTGCGCCGCTGCCTGCCCGGGGAAGCCGCGATCCTCGTCGGCGGCCGCGCGGCGGGCGACTACATCGCGGCGTTGCGCCGGGTGGGCGCGACCCTGGTGCCGGACCTGCCCGCGCTCATCGGCGAACTCGCCAAGCTGCGCCGGGTCGAAGCTGCCTGAATCGACCGAGAGCGATCCCGGCGCGTGGGGCAGGCCCGGCTGGGACGGGCGGCGGGGCTGCCGGGACGAAGCGGCGGAGCACAGGGCATGCGACCTATGGGTCCTATAGGACCAATGTCTGAGGCTCCGCATTCACGGGGCCACTCGCTCCAGGCTCAAGACCAGCTCACCGGCTCACTGGCTCACTGGCTCACTGGCTCACTGGCTCACACCTCCGCCTCGTCGGGCGCGGGGGACTCGGGGCCGTCGGCGCCGTTGGTGGTCTCGAAGACCAGCTCCTCGGCACCCTCGGGACAGTGGACGCGGGCGCTGTCGCCCTGCTTGACGTCGCCGCGCAGCAGGGCCTCGGCCAGCGGGTCCTCGAGGTAGCGCTCGACGGCGCGGCGCATCGGCCGCGCGCCGTAGCTCGGGTCGTAGCCCTTCTTGACCAGCAGGTCGCGGGCGGTCTCGTCGAGCTCGAGGGTGATCTCCTTCTCGCGCAGGCGCTTGAGCAGCTTGTCGACCTCCAGGTCGACGATGCGGTCGAGGTCCTTCTTCTCGAGCATGTGGAAGACCACCAGCTCGTCGAGGCGGTTGAGGAACTCCGGCTTGAACTGCTTCTTCGACTCCTCGAGGATCTTCTCCTTCATGCCCTCGAAGTCGGCCTCGTCCTCGGACATGGCGCCGAAGCCGAGCGCGGTCTGGCGCTTCACCGTCGAGGCCCCGACGTTCGAGGTCATGATGATGATGGTGTTGCGGAAGTCGATCTTGCGGCCCAGCGAGTCGGTGACGAGGCCCTCCTCGAGGATCTGCAGGAGCAGGTTCATCACGTCCGGGTGGGCCTTCTCGACCTCGTCGAAGAGGACCACCGAGTACGGCCGCCGGCGGACCGCCTCGGAAAGCTGGCCGCCCTCCTCGTAGCCGACGTAGCCGGGAGGCGAGCCGATCAGGCGGCTCGAGGTGAACTTCTCCATGTACTCGGACATGTCGATCTGGATCAGCGCGTCCGGGTCGCCGAACATGAAGTCGGCGAGGTTGCGCGCGAGGTAGGTCTTGCCGACCCCCGTGGGCCCGAGAAAGAGGAACGAGCCGATCGGGCGACGCGGGTCTTTGAGGTCGGCCCGCGAGCGACGCAGCGCCTTGGAGATGGCGACCACCGCCTCGTCCTGGCCGATCACGCGGCCCTTGAGCTCGTCCTCCATCTTGAGGAGCTTCTCGGCCTCCTTCTCCTCCATCCGGCTGAGCGGCACCCCGGTCCACTTCGAGACCACCGACATGATGTCCTCGTCGTCGACCTCGACGACCGTCTCCTCGGAGTCCGAGCGCCACGCCTCGAGGACCTCCTCGAGCTCCTTCTTGGCCTTCTTCTCGTCGTCGCGGAGCGCCGCCGCCTTCTCGAAGTCCTGCTCGCCGATCGCGGCGATCTTGTCGCGGTTGATCTCCTCGATCCGGGCCTCGAGCTGCTTGATCTCGGGCGGCCGGGTCATCTGGCCGATGCGCGCGCGCGCGCCGGCCTCGTCGAGCACGTCGATCGCCTTGTCCGGCAGGTAGCGGCCGGTCAGGTAGCGCGCGGTGAGCTTCACCGAGGCATCGATCGCCTCGGGGGTGAACTTCGCCTTGTGGTGGGTCTCGTACTTCTCCTGCAGGCCCTTGAGGATCTGCACGGCGTCGTCCTCGGACGGCTCCTCGACCTTGACCTGCTGGAAGCGGCGCTCGAGCGCGGCGTCCTTCTCGATGTACTTGCGGTACTCGTTGAGGGTGGTGGCGCCGACCACCTGCAGCTCGGCGCGCGACAGCGCCGGCTTGATGATGTTCGAGGCGTCCATGGCGCCCTCGGCCGAGCCGGCACCGACGATGGTGTGGAGCTCGTCGATGAACAGGATGACGTTCTTCACCTTGCGGATCTCGTCCATCACCGCCTTGATGCGCTCCTCGAACTGGCCGCGGTACTTGGTGCCGGCGACCATCAGCGCGAGGTCCAGGGTGACCACGCGCTTGTCGCGCAGCAGCTCCGGCACGTTGCCGCCGGCGATCTCCTGGGCGAGGCCCTCGACGATCGCCGTCTTGCCGACGCCGGCCTCGCCGATGAGCACCGGGTTGTTCTTGGTGCGGCGGCAGAGGATCTGGATGACCCGCTCGATCTCCGCCTCGCGGCCGATCACCGGGTCGAGGCCGCTCTCGCGGGCCAGCTTGGTCAGGTCGCGGCCGAAGGCACGCAGCGCGGGCGTCTTGGTCTTGCCCTCGCCCTCGGCCTCCTCGCTGTCGCCAGCCTCGTCCTCGAAGACGTCGAGATCGTCGTCGTCCTCGTCGTCGGGACTGAAGTTCGGGTCGATCTCGGCGAGGATCTCGTTGCGGGTGCGCTGGATGTCGACGTCCATCCGCCGCAGCACGCGCGCCGCCACCCCCTCGCCCTCGCGCAGCAGCCCGAGCAGGATGTGCTCGGTGCCGACGTAGCTGTGGTTGAGCGCCTTGGCCTCCTTGTTGGCCAGCGCCAGCACCTTCTTGACCCGCGGGGTGTAGGGAATGCTGCCGGAAACCTTCTGGCCGTTGCCGGTGCCGACCTCCTTCTCGACCTCCATCCGGACGGTCTCGAGGTCGAGCCCCATGCGCTCGAGCACGTTCACCGCAACTCCCTGCCCCAGCTTGATCAGCCCGAGCAGCAGGTGCTCGGTGCCGACGTAGCTGTGGTTGAAGCGATCGGCTTCCTTCCTTGCCAGCGCGAGGACTTGCTGGGCCCGGGGAGTGAAATTGTTCATGCGATTCCGAGGTCTGGCGGGGGCTCTTCTCCCCCATTTCGAGTCTTGGCGGTATGACTATCAGGGTGTCCTAGACATTGCAACCGGGACCGGACGATTTCGGCCCGGATCGCGTCGCGCTCCTCCGGACCGAGGCTGCCGCCCTTGTGCATCTGCAGGTGAGCCGGCTGGATGTCCATCAGCAGAGCGTCGCACAGGGAGACGACCTCGTCGTCAAAAAACCCGAGATCTCCGCCCAGACGCAGCAGCGAAAGGTGGTTCAGTGCTTCCTTGGAGTCGATCACCCAGGCATGGCGTAGCACGCCGTATGCCCGTCCGATCTTGTCGCATACCATGTCCGGGTCATCCTCCATCAATTTGTCCCGGGCATTGCGCTCGTGGGTGGCCACCTGGCTGATCACCCGGTCGAGCCGGCGCAGGATCGTCTCCTCGCTCTCGCCCAGGGTCGACTGGTTGGAAATCTGGAACAGGTTGCCGAGCGACTCGGTGCCCTCGCCGAAGATCCCGCGCACCGCCAGGCCGATCTTGTTCACCGCCTGGAGGACCTGGCCGATCTGGTCGCTGAGCACCAGGCCCGGCAGGTGCAGCATGGCCGAGCCGCGGAGGCCGGTGCCGAGGTTGGTCGGGCAGGTCGTCAGGTAGCCGAGCTCGGGGTCGAAGGCGTACTCGAGCTGGTCGGCCAGCTGGTCATCGACCTCCGACACCGCGGCGTAGGCGTCGCCCAGCATCAGCCCGGGACGGATCGACTGCATCCGCAGGTGGTCCTCCTCGTTGAGCATGATCGCGATCGACTGGCGCCGCTCGATCACCGCCGCGCTGCCCTCGCTGCGGGCGGCGTGCTCACGGCTGATCAGGTGGCGCTCGACCAGCACCTGCTTCTGCACCGAGCTGAGGTCCTCGAGCTCCTGCGAGAAGGGCTCCTTCATGCAGTCGAGCCCCTCGACCGCCGGGCGCAGCGTGCCGAGCGTCTCGATGCGCTGCTCCTTGGTCGCCCAGCCGGGAAAGGAAACCCCATCGAGATTGCGCGCCAGGCGGATGCGCGAGGTGAGCACGACGCCGTCGTCCGCATCCCGGCCGACCATCCAGTCGGCGGGATGTTTCACCAGGGTGGAAAATCGCATCATCGGATCAATCGGAGCCTGCCTCCGCCTCCTGGGAATCAAGCCGGCGGATCTCGTCACGCAAGCCCGCGGCCTCTTCGTAGTTTTCCGCATCAATGGCGTGCTCGAGGCGCTGGCGCAGGTCCTCGAGGCGCTTGTTGCGCTGGAACTGCTCCATCAGGCCCTCGGGCACCTTGCCGCAGTGCTGCACCCCCTTGTGCATGCCGGACAGCATCCGGCTGACCTCCTCGCGGAAGGTTTCGTAGCACCGGCTGCAGCCGAAGCGCCGGATCCGCTTGAGGTCGTCGAGCGTGAAGCCGCAGCCCGGACAGCTGCGCGACCCTCCGGACGAGGGCTTCGGCGTCGGCCCCGGGGCGGGCGCCGACTCGCCGCCGAGCAGCGCCGCCAGGGCGAAGCCGGTCGGGTCGGTGACCCCCTTCTCGGCCGCGCAGGAGTCGCACAGGGCGACCTTCTTCACCTGGCCTCCAACCAGCTGGGTCAGGTGGACCTTCGCCTCCTTGTCGCAATAGTCACACGATCCGGCCACGCCGAAACCCTAGGTGGGGGACCCCGGAATGCGAAAGGAAATCTCCGCGATCGGGGGGAAAAATCAGTCGATCGAGGTGCCCGTGGAACCGGTAAGCTCGTGGAACGCATCGAGGAACCGGCGCGTCACCGCACCCGGCTTGCCGTCGCCGATCTGGCGCTGGTCGAGGCTGACCACCGGGATGACTTCGGCCGCCGTCCCGGTCAGGAAGCACTCGTCGGCGGTGAACAGGTCGTAGCGGCTCAGCGTCACCTCGCGGCACGGCACACCGAGCTTTTCACCCAACTCGAGGATGACGTTGCGGGTGATGCCGTCGAGCGCGCCGGCGGCGACCGGCGGGGTGAGCAGCTCGCCGTCGCGGATGACGAAGATGTTGTCGCCGGTGCACTCCGCCACGTAGCCCTGCTCGTTGAGCATGATGCCCTCGAGCGCGCCGGCCTGGATCGCCTCGACCTTGGCCATCACGTTGTTGAGGTAGTTGAGCGACTTGACCTGCGGCATCAGCGCGCCGGGCGTCGGCCGGCGGGTCGCGCAGGTGATCAGCGCCAGCCCGTTCTCGTAGTGCTCCTTCGGATAGAGGGTGATCGTCGAGGCGATGATGAACATGCTCGGCCGCTCGCACAGGAAGGGGTTGAGGCCGAGGCCGCCGGTGCCGCGGGTGACCACCAGGCGGACGTAGCCGTCGTCGAGGCCGTTGGCGCGGATGGTCTCGACCACGTGGCGGCAGACCTCCTCCTCACTCCACGGCATCTTCATCACGATCGCCCGCGCCGAGTCGAACAGGCGGCGCACGTGCTCCTCGAGCCGGAACACCCGGCGCTTGTAGAAGCGGATCCCCTCGAACACCCCGTCGCCATAGAGCAGGCCGTGGTCGAAGACCGAGATCTTCGCCTCGTTCTCGTCCACCAACTCGCCATCCAGCCAGATCTTCATCGACATCAGGCGCGCAGCCTAGTCCCGCGCGCCGCGCTGGCAAGCACCGGGTTGGGCCCGCTCAGGGCAGCTCCCCGTCGCCGGCAGCGGTGCCATCGGCGCCGTCCCGCCCGGCCGGCCCGGCACCGGCGGCGGCCGACTTGCCGTCGGTCCAGCGGTCCCAGTCGACGCCGCCCTGGTCGAGCCGCTGGAGCTCGCTGGCATAGACCGCGTCGTCGTTGCGCGGGTCCATCTCGGCGGCCAGCTCGGTGAAGGCGCGGGCGACCAGCCGGTTGTCCATCCCGGCCTGCTGGCGCAGGATCTGGGCACGGGTGAAGAGCAGCCGCGCCAGCACCTCGCCGCTGTACTCGCTCGGCACCGGCTGCGGCAGCAGGCCGCGCTTGAGCTGGTAGTTGAGCACCAGCGCGCGCTTGTTGCGCGGGGCGAGCTGGAGGGACACCGCGAGCAGCCGCCGCGCCTCGGCCAGCGAGGCCTTCGACGCGCCGCGCTCAGCCACCCGGTTGGCGGCGTAGACCGCGAGGTTCTCGGCATACTCCTCGCGCTCGCGGTCGAGCATCGCCAGCTGGTCGCTCAACAGGCCGGCACCGATCCGTGGCTCCTTCCAGTCGAAGCTGGCCGCGCGCGCGCCGGCGGGCTCCTCCGCCCGCAGCCAGGACAGCAGGAGGACGGTCGAAAGCACCGCTTGCCAGCACCATTTCACGTCCACAAAGTCCTCTCCGATCCGCAGCGTGACAAGTCCCGATCCCAGCACCGGCAAACCCGCCTTCCGAATCTTCCTGCGCCGCCAACTCCGCGCCGTGGCGGACCCCGACGCGCAGTCGGCGGCGATCCGGCGCCACCTCGCCGGCTGGATCGACCAATGGGCCCGGCGGCACGGGCGACCGCCGATGATCGCCACCTTCGCGGCCCTGCCCGGCGAGCCGGACCTGCTGCCCTTGCTCGATGCGAAACCGCCGGAGGCGGCCCACTGGTGCTTTCCACGGATCGACGGCGACCGCCTCGGGTTTTCCGCCATCGATGCGCCCGCTGAGCTTCGCCGCGGCGCCTTCGGCATCCCGGAACCCGCCCCCGGGGTCCCGGCGCTGTCCGCCGGGCTGATCGACATCGTCCTCTGCCCCGGCCTCGGCTTCACTCCCGGCGGGCTCCGCCTCGGTCGCGGCCGGGGCTACTACGACCGCTTCCTCGCCGGGCTCGCGCCCGACTGCCCGCGGATCGGGGTGGCCTTCCGCGAGCAGGTCCTCAGGGAGCTTCCCGCCGAACCGCACGACCTGCGCATGACCCACCTCGCCAGCGCCGACGGCGTCCACCCGGCCGGCTGAAGGGTCCGTTCCCCGACAGCCGCAGGCTTCCCCCGGCCCGCAGCCCCCCCTTCGCCCCTTGCCACCGGGCAGCTGGTGGCCTACTCCCTGCCCGCGTGACGCCCGAAGCCCAGCTCGAGACCCTCGCCGCCGGCACCGCCAGGATCCTCTCCGAAAACGAACTCCTGGAAAAACTCCGCCGCGGCCGGCCGCTGCGCGTGAAGCTCGGCCTCGACCCGACCACCCCCGACATCCACCTCGGCCACACCGTCGTGTTCGAGAAGATGCGCCAGTTCCAGCAGCTCGGCCACCAGATCGTCATCATCATCGGCGACTTCACCGCCACCATCGGCGACCCCTCGGGCCGCTCCGCCACCCGCCCGCCGCTGTCGCGCGACGAGGTGCTGGTCAACGCGAAGACCTACACCGACCAGATCTTCAAGCTGCTCGACCGCGACCAAACCGAGATCGTCTACAACGGCGACTGGTTCCGCAAGATGACCTTCGAGGACGTGCTGCGCCTCAACGCCCGGGTGACCATGCAGCAGATGCTCCAGCGCGAGGACTTCCGGA
>JAUIJB010000148.1 GCA_030430455.1 Verrucomicrobiia bacterium
CGAGAAGGAAACCGACGAGCATGCCGATCCATCCGGTGACCCGGTTGAGGAAAGGGCCGACGAAGGGGAGAAAGACGAGCACGCGGGTGAGACTTGAGAACAGGATGCCGCCGCCGATGGTGCTGAGGATCAGGCCGACGATGCGGAAGATCATCTTCATCCGGGCGAGGTGGGCCTTGAGGGTCGCGAGGGCGGTCTCGCGCGGTCCGGCGACGAGGTGGTGCAGGAGGCCCTTGTCCTGGATGATGCCTTCGATGAGCCCCTCCTTCACTTCGGCCTGATGCGCGACGGCGACCCCGTCGCCCCACTTTCCGAAGTAGGTCGCCACCTCGGGGACGGGGATGCCGCGGTAGGAAACCCGCTCGTCCCCCAGTCGCTCGGGATCGCCCTTGGAAAGGAAGAAGTCGTCCTCGCGCGCCGCGAGTCCTTCGCTGCGGCCCTGGTCGGTGAGCTGGAGGCCGGCGGGCGGGATCGCCTGACCCGGATCGACGAACTGGATTTTCGCCGAGTCGACGGCAAGGTCCGAGACCTGGTAGCTCGGCGGACTCAGGGTGCCGGAGTCGAATTGCTTGGTCAGCCCTTCGTTCCGCTCGTTTCTCTCGAGAGAGGTCATCCACTCCTTGGACCAACTCACGCCGTCGTCGTCCTCATCGCGATCCCAGGCGTAGATCTCGGCGATGCGGTCGACCTGGAGGTAGCCGACGAAGGACTCGACATAGCGTCCCTCGAGCGTGAGATCGCGGTCCATGCCGCCGGTGTGGGAGAACAGCGCGCCGGCGGCGAGTCCGTCCACGGTGTCGGCCGGCACGGTGTCGCGCGCCGCCTTGTAGTAGTCGAAGCGGTGCTCGTTCTTCCAGATGGCCACGATCGACGCCCCCAGCAAAACGAGGCCGAAGATAATGCCGTTGCCCTTCTTGCGCTTCTTGTCCGCCATGACTCGCGATCACCCTACCCGGCGGCGCAACGAAAGGGGGAGTGCGAAATCCGAGGAGAACGAATAGGAGGGATCCCGCCGGGCGGAGAGCCGGAGTCCGCGGTGGGTTCACCCGCCGCCGGGAAGGAAGCCCTTCAACAGCTCGACCTCGGCGGCGGTCAGCGACTCGATGTTCGCTTCAATGTAATCCTCCGCGCGCTGGAAGTGGGGCGCGGCCTCCTCTCCGGACTTGCCGAGCGCATCGGCGCGATAGAGCAGGGCGAGCGAGGCGTGGTAGGGGCGGTTCGCCCGCAGGTAGAGGGCGTGGGCCTTCTCCCAGAGTTCGGCGGCCGGTCGGGCGCGGCCGGCGGCAAGCTCGCACTCGGCCTTCTCGGAAAGCGCGTTGCCCTCGGCCAGGGCGACCTGCCAGAGGTCCCGCGAGACGCTTCCGAAGGCATCCGCGAGACGCACCGCTTCGGCGGCGGCCTCGGCGGCGGCGGCGAGATCGACGGGACGGACGAGCATCGAGCGACGCGTGAGGGCCTCGACGAGCAGCACGCGGTTCTCGAGCAGGTCCTCGTTCTGCGTGAACAGGGCCCGGGTGAAATCCACCTGCCGCCGCGAGGCCTCGACGGCCTCGTCGTTGCGCCCGGCGATCATGAGCAGGTTGGTGATCTGACCGGCGGTGGTGGCGCGGTTGCTCAAGGCCGCCTGATTGGAGGGATCGATCGCCACCACCGGCTCCAGGATTTCCAGCGACT
>JAUIJB010000019.1 GCA_030430455.1 Verrucomicrobiia bacterium
CTCATCCATGATCCTCCCTGTGTTGAACCGGTCCAGCCGGTGGCGGGTCGCGAGGCTGGCGTGGCGGCCGTCGGGGAGCTCGACCGACTGGTCCGCGTACCACTCGTCCTCGGGCAGCTCGCCGTTGAGCTCGGCCCAGGGGACGAAGACGGTGAGGTAGAGCCGGCCGCCGGGCCGGAGCAGGCGGTGGAAGTTCGCCACGGCGGCGGCGGGGTCGCCGGCAAGCTGCAGGGTGAAGGCCGGGACCAGCAGGTTGGCGTAGGGCCGCAGCGGCCCGTCCGACGGAAAGCTCGCCATGTCGCCGTGGTGCAGGACCGCCTCCAGCCCGGCATCCGCTGCGGCCCGGCGACAGAGCTCGAGCATCTCGGCCGAGGAGTCGATGCCCTCCACCGCGTGGCCCTTCGCGAGCAGCGGGAGCAGCAGGCGTCCCGAGCCGCAGCCGACCTCGAGCGAGTTCCCCGGGTGTCCGCTGAGCAGGGCGTCGAGCCACTCGAGCTCGGGCACGCCCTCCTCGGCGTCCCAGAAGGCGTCGTGGAGCTGGGCTTCGAGCGAGGTGTAGGACCCGGGCATGCACGCGGATTCTCATTGAGTGCCGGCAGCCCTTCAATGATCGTCTCGCCATCATGGAGGATTCCCGCAGACATGTCGCCGGCGACGCATTGGCCTGCGCCGCCACGGTGATCGTGCTCATCCTGGTCAGCGCCTGGGCGATGGTCACGATCCAGCAGGTCCGTGGCATGGCCGGGATGTATGTCGAGATGGGGGTGCAGCTGCCGGCGGTCACCCGCCTCATTTTCCAGCCGGCGGTGGGCCTCGTGCTGCGTGGCCTCGTCATCCTCGCCCTGCTTGGCGGCTTCGCCGTCCTCGCCCTGGTCCGCGACCGACTGCGGGCGCTGGTCTACACCCTGGTCATCGCCTTCCTGACCGGGCTGCTGGCGATGGCGCTCCACGCCGTCGCGGTGCTGCCCCTCTTCAAGATGATCCAGCAGCTGGGTCAGTAGCGGGCCGGCAGAGGCCTCACGGCAGCTTGGGGGAGTCGTCCTCCTTGCCCTTGCTGCCACCGTTGCCGCCGCCATTGCCGTCCTCGGCCCCCTCGGGAACCAGCACGTAGAGCGTGGTCCCGGGTGCCACCTTGTCGAGCTCGGCGGGTGCCGGCTGAAGCACCTTGTCGGCGCCCTCCATGAACAGGATCACCGCGGACTGGTTCTGGTAGGTGAGCCGGAAGTCCTCGAGGGTGAAGACCTCGGTGATGTTCGACTTCTTCACCGCGGCGCCCTCGAAGGTGAGCCCCTGCAGCCGCGAGTGGGTCGGGCTGCCGGTGAAGCAGATCCGCCCGCGCAGCTCGGACGACGCGGTGGTCTTGTGGTGGCGGTCCTTGTCGTGCGGCGCGAGCTGCCACACCCCGGCGCGTCCGAAGGCATGGACGAAGCGCGAGGTCGCCAGCGAGTTGACCTCGTCGTTCGGCGTCCCGGCGATCAGGTGGCCGAGGCCATTGAAATCGAGCTCCTCCTCGGCGAACTCCGAGAGGATGTTGGCACGGTGGGCCTCCAGGCCGAGCATCTTCGCCGCCGAGATGTTGGCGTAGTTGGTGTCGAGCAGGAGGACCCGGTGGCCGTTGTCCTTGAGGGTCTTGGCGGCGAGGCGCGCCCAGGCGTCGGCGCCGGCGAAGAGGATCCCGGTCGGGTTCTTCACCGCCAGCTCGAGCCGCCGCGCCAGCGGCGCCGCGGTCAGGCCGTAGACCGCGACCGTGCCGATGATCACCAGGAAGACCAGCGCGACCAGCTCGTTGGCCTGGGCGGTGATGACCTCGGAGAGCCCGGGCTCGAAGCGCCCGGCGGCGGCGGCCTCCTCGAACTCGAGGGCGAAGATCGAGATCACCGCGGCGGCGACGATGCCGCGCGGCGCGAGGAAGGCGATGAAGATCCGCTCGGCGGCGGTGATGCGCCTGGACCCGATCAGGCCGAGGAAGACCGACAGCGGGCGGCCGACGACGATCAGGAAGGCGAGCAGGGCGAGTCCCTTGAACAGGGTTCCCTGCAGGTCCTCGAGGGCGATGCGCCCCGACAGCACGATGAACAGCAGCGAGATGATCAGCACGCGCAGGTTCTCCTTGAACTCGAGGATGTGGCGGACCGAGACGCTCTTCTGGTTGGCCAGGGCGATGCCGAGGACGGTCACCGTCAGCAGCCCGGCCTCCTTCTCGAAGTAGTTCGATCCGGTGAAGCAGACCGCGACCACGCCGAGCAGGAACACCGGCTGCAGGTAGTCGGGGATGTGGTGGTGCTTGAGCAGCCACTCGACCGCCTTGGCGACCAGCAGGGCGCCGAGCACGCCGACGACGATCATCTTGAGCAGCGCCACGCCGATCTCGGTCCACGCCGCGCCGGCGTTGCTGGCGAGGGCGACGCGGAACACCAGCACCGCGAGGATCGCGCCGATGGGGTCGACCACGATGCCCTCCCACTTGATGATCGAGGCGACCTTGCGGATCGGGTTGACGTGGCGCAGCAGCGGCGCGATGACCGTGGGCCCGGTCACCGTGAGGATCGCACCGGTGAGCGCGGCCAGGCGCGGGTCGTAGTCGAGCGCGAGCCACATGAACAGCCCGGTCAGGGCGAAGGACAGCAGCACGGTGATCGTGCACAGGCGCAGGATCGGAACGCCCGGCTCGCGCAGCTCGGAGAACTTCAGCGTCAGGCCGCCCTCGAAGAGGATGATCGCCACGAACAGGCCGACCGCCGACAGCAGCGGGCTGCCGTGGCCGTCGCCGACGGCGAGGAAGTCGTCGATGCGGACCCCGGTCCACTGGCCGAGGCCGAAGCCGAAGGCGAGCAGGAGGAGGATCGACGGCAGCTTGAGGCGCCAGGCGAACCACTGGGCGATCACGCCGAGGGCGAGGACCAGGGTCAGGTAGACCAGCGGGGACATGTCATGGCCCGTGGTCGCGGCAAGAATCAGCAGGTCGCCCATGCGCCGGCATTCCAACGGCTGCCGCGGGGCAGGGCGATGGAAAAATCGGCCTCACGGCGCCGCGGCCACAAATGTTTTGCCGCTGGCAGGCGGCCCCTCCTTACTCCTTTTCATGAACCGCTTCTACAACGCCTTTGACAGCGAGCGGATGTCGGGGCGGGGGGACGAGGGGGACTTCCGCAGCCCGTTCCAGATCGACCGCGACCGGGTCCTCCACACGCCGACCTTCCGGCGCCTGCAGAACAAGACCCAGGTCTTCTGGAGCGGCGAGTATGACTTCTACCGCACGCGGCTGACGCACTCCCTCGAGGTGGCCCAGATCGGCCGCTCGATCTGCCACTTCCTGCGGGTCCAGGGCGACCCGCTGGGCGCGGACTTCTTCGTCGATCCCGACCTGGTCGAGGCCGCCTGCCTGTCGCACGACCTCGGCCACCCGCCCTTCGGCCACGCCGGCGAGCGCACGCTCAACCACCTGATGGCGCGCTGGGGCGGCTTCGAGGGCAACGCCCAGACCCTGCGGCTGCTCGGCGAGCGGATCTTCTCCGCCCGGCGGACCGGGATGGACCCGACGCGGGCCTTCGTCGACTCGGTGCTCAAGTACAAGTCGCTGTGGAGCGAGCGCCGGCGGCTGGCCGGGGAGCCCCCGGAGAACCATTTCCTCTACGACTTCCAGCACGAAACGCTCGACTGGGCGATGGGCGGGCGCGACTTTCCGGCCGAGCTGCCGCCCGGCGACGCGCGCGACGGGTTCAAGTCGATCGAGTGCCAGATCATGGACTGGGCCGACGACACCGCCTACTCGCTCAACGACCTGTCCGACTCGGTGCGCGCCGGCTTCCTCAACCTCGAGCGCGTCGAGCGCTGGGCCGAGCGCAGCGGCGAGGACTGCGGCGAGGGCTCCCCGCTGGGCGACCTGATGAAGGCGATCCGCGGCGGCCGGGTCGACCCCTTTGTCGGCAAGCGGATCGGCCGCTACATCCAGTCGGTGCGGCTCGCCGAGGACAGCAACATCCTCAGCGGCGAGACCAACCGGCACCGCTTCCGGCTCGAGGTCGACCCCGCGGTCCGCGCCGAGTCGAAGGTCTTCAAGCGCCTCGCCTTCGAGGTCGTGTTCCTCTCGCCGCAGCTCAAGCAGCTCGAGCACAAGGGCAGCGTCCTGCTGCGCCGGCTGTGGGAGGTGCTCGAGACCCGCTACGTCCGCGACGAGGCCATCGACGGCCAGCACTTCCAGCTGCTCCCCGAGGACGCCGCGGAGGAGATCGCCGCCGCCGACGACGAGGCCGCCCGCGCGCGGCTGGTCTGCGACTTCCTCGCCGGCATGACCGACGGCTACGCCGCGCGGCTCTACAAGCGCCTGTTCACCCCCGACTTCGGGTCGATCGGCGACCTCGTGGGATAGGGGAGCATGGTTTCACGGGCTGCTTCGACGGGCCCGGGCTTCGCTCGCGGCTCGTTGAGCCGACCGTTCGATTCCAAGATCCGGGCCAGATCATAACAGGTATTTCGATCAAATTATTTGAATAAAGTTCCTGCTATGACATCCAAGGGGCAGCAAATGGCTTGGAAGGCGTGGCGCCGACTTGGCCCCGTGGAAAAACTCGCTTAGAAAGACAAACGTATGGGACTCGAAAAGATCACCCTGAAGCTCCAGGAAGCCCTGCAGGCGGCCCAGCGGCTGGCCAGCAAGTCGGCCCACCCGGAGTTGAAGAGCGCGCACGTGCTGCTGGCCCTGCTGCAGCAGGAGGGCGGCATCATCGTGCCGATCCTGCAGAAGGCGGGAGTCGACGTGACGCGACTGAAGGCGGCCGTGCTCTCGGCCCTCGACAAGGAGCCGCGCCAGCAGGGCGCGAGCACCCACCCGCAGCTCAGCTACGGCCTGCGGTCAACCTTCGACGCCGCGGACGAGATCCGCGAGTCGATGGGCGACGAGTATCTCTCCGTCGAGCACTTCCTGCTCGGCGCGCTGAAGGCGGACTCGCCGGCCGGCAAGCTCCTCGCCGATGCCGGCCTGACCGAGCAGTCGGCGAAGGAGGCGCTCGAGGGCGTGCGCGGTGCGCAGAAGGTCACCGACGAGAACCCCGAGGGGAAATACCAGACCCTCGAGAAGTACGGCACCGACCTCACCGCGCGGGCCCGCGAGGGCAAGATCGACCCGGTGATCGGCCGCGACACCGAGATCCGCCGGGTGCTCCAGGTGCTGTCACGCCGCACCAAGAACAACCCGGTGCTGATCGGCGAGCCCGGGGTCGGCAAGACCGCCATCGTCGAGGGGCTGGCGCGGCGCATCGTGTCGGGCGACGTGCCGGACGCGATGAAGAACAAGCGGATCATCGCGATGGACCTCGGCGGCATGCTCGCCGGGGCGAAGTACCGCGGCGAGTTCGAGGACCGCCTCAAGGCCTTCCTCAAGGAGGTCACCGAGTCGGAGGGCGAGATCGTCCTGTTCATCGACGAGCTCCACACGATCGTCGGCGCCGGGGCCAGCGAGGGGGCGGTCGACGCCTCCAACCTGCTCAAGCCGCAGCTGGCGCGCGGCGAGCTGCACACCATCGGCGCGACCACGCTCGACGAGTACCGCAAGCACGTCGAGAAGGACGCCGCGCTCGAGCGGCGCTTCCAGCCGGTGATGGTCGGCGAGCCCTCGGTCGAGGACACCGTGGCCATCCTGCGCGGCCTGAAGGAGCGCTACGAGGTGCACCACGGCGTGCGCATCCAGGACAATGCCCTGGTCGCCGCGGCGGCGCTCTCCGACCGCTACATCTCCGACCGCTTCCTGCCCGACAAGGCGGTGGACCTGGTCGATGAGGCCGCCTCGCGGCTCAAGATCGAGCTCGACTCGATGCCGACCGAGATCGACGAGGTCGAGCGCCAGATCATGCAGCTCGAGATGGAGAAGAAGGCGCTCGAGAAGGAGAGCGACAAGGCCTCCGCGGCGCGGCTCGGGAAGGTCACCGAGGAGCAGGCCAACCTGCGCGAGCAGTCGGCCGGCCTGATGGCGCAGTGGCGCAACGAGAAGGAGGTCATCGAGAAGGTGCGCGAGCAGCAGACCCGCATCGACACCCTCAAGACCGAGGCCGAGCAGGCCAAGCGGATCGGCGACCTGACGCGGGCCTCGGAGCTCACCTACGGCGCCCTGCCGGAGGCCGAGAAGGCGCTCGACGAGGCCCAGGCCGATCTCGCCGCGCTGCAGCAGAGCGGCGCGATCCTCAAGGAGGAGGTCACCGAGGAGGACATCTCCCGGGTGGTCTCGTCGTGGACCGGCATCCCGGTGTCGCGGCTGCAGGAGGGCGAGAAGGAGAAGCTCGTCCACATGGAGCAGCGCCTCGGCGAGCGCGTCGTCGGCCAGAAGAAGGCCGTCGAGGCGGTGTCCAACGCCGTGCGCCGCGCCCGCGCCGGGCTGCAGGACGAGAACCGGCCGATCGGCTCGTTCCTGTTCCTCGGCCCGACCGGGGTCGGCAAGACCGAGCTGTCCAAGGCGCTCGCGGAGTTCCTCTTCGACGACGAGGGCGCGATGATCCGCATCGACATGTCCGAGTACATGGAGAAGCACAGCGTCGCCCGGCTGATCGGCGCGCCGCCCGGCTACGTCGGCTACGACGAGGGCGGCCAGCTTTCCGAGCACGTCCGGCGCAAGCCGTACTCGGTGGTGCTCTTCGACGAGATCGAGAAGGCCCACCCGGACGTCTTCAACGTGCTCCTGCAGGTGCTCGACGACGGCCGCATCACCGACGGCCAGGGCCGCACGGTGGACTTCCGCAACACCGTGCTGATCATGACCTCGAACATCGGCTCGCAGTTCATCCTCGGCGAGGACAACGCCGAGCAGCGCGAGGCCAAGGTGCTGGAGTCGCTGCGCGGGCACTTCCGTCCCGAGTTCCTCAACCGGGTGGACGAGATCATCATCTTCGACCGCCTCGAGCGAGGCGAGCTGACGACGATCGTCGACCTGCAGCTCGACCGCGTGCGCCGGCGCATGGCCAAGCAGGGCCTGGGACTGGCACTCAGCGGGGAGGCCAAGGAGTTCCTCGCCAACCAGGGCTACGACCCAGTCTACGGGGCGCGGCCGCTCAAGCGGGCGATCCAGCGCCACCTGCTCGACGAGCTCTCGCTCGACCTGCTCGACGGCAAGTTCGTCGACGGCGACGTGGTCAGGGCCGAGCTGGAGGACGGCAGGATCGTGTTCCGCAAGGAGTGAGGCCGCTCCAAACCGGGCACGAGATTCTCGTGCCCGGTCGCGCGCCGCCGGGCTAGCCTCGCGGCGCGATGTTTGCCTGCCCGAACTGCGACGACACCGCCCTGGTGAAGGGCCGGACCGCGGCCGGCCTGCTGTGGGGCTGCCCGGACTGCGACGGCCGGGCGATCACCCTGAGCATGCTCAGGCGGCAGGCACCGGTCGAGTATGTCGGCGCCCTGTGGCGGCAGGTCCGGGCGGCCTCCGACGGTTTCCGCTCGCCCAAGGACTGTCCGTCATGCCGCCGGCGCATGGTCGAGGTGGCCTCGCCAGCGCCGGTCGAGGGCATCGAGCTCGACGTCTGCGATGCCTGCCACTTCGTCTGGTTCGACCCCGGCGAGCTCGACTCGCTGCCGCGGCCGGATGCGGTCGCGGTGGAGCCGGAACCGGAGCTGGATCCGCGGGTCCGCCAGCAGGTCGCCATCGCCCGGGCGGGGCAGATGAGGGAGCTGGCGGAAGAGCCGCTGGCGCCCCCGGGTGAGTGGTGGCAGGTCGTCTGCAGCCTGCTCGGGATGCCGGTGGAGGAGCGCGCCGAGCGGGTCACCGCCTGGCCGCTGCTGACCTGGTCGCTGGGACTGGCGATGGTGCTGGTCACCGTCGGCGGGATGGTCGGCGGCAACCTCGGCGAGCTGATCCGCGACTTCGGACTGCTCCCCTCGGACTGGGGCCGTCACCACGGCCTGACCTTCCTGACCAGCCTGGTCCTCCATGGCGGCGTGGTCCACCTGCTCGGCAACCTCTACTTTCTGCTGGTCTTCGGCGACAACAGCGAGGAGGCGCTGGGCCGGGGGAAGTATGCCGCGCTGCTGCTGTTGGCCGGGCTGGTCGGTGACCTGTGTCACATGGTGGTCGATCCCAGGGCCTCGACGCCCCTGGTCGGCGCCAGCGGGGCCATCTCGGGGATCCTCGGCTACTACGCGATGCGCTTTCCGCACGTCCGGATCGTCTACTTCCTCCGCTTCTACTACATCTTCCGTTTCATCCGCCTGAACGTCCGCTGGGCGCTGGCGATCTGGATCGGCCTGCAGCTGCTCGGCGCCTGGAAGCAGGTCGCGGGCTTCACCAATGTCTCGGCCATCGCCCACCTCGGCGGCGTGGCCGTGGGCCTCGGCTTCTTCTGGTTCGACCGCTGGTGGAGCGAGCGGGGGACCGTGGAGACCTACCTCGAGAACGGCAGGCTGGTGACCCGGCGGAGGCCGGGTGGCCCGCCCGGGGGGTGAGGGAGCTTCGAGTTTTCTGTCGTGTCCTCGAAGTCGTGGCGCAGGTGTGGCGCATCGCTCCTTGGACTGCGTGCGGCTTGACGCCGCTCTTGCGTGACATGAATGCGCTCGGGCTCGGTATGCCAGGCTCCGGCCCCTCTGGCGGAGTGCCTCCCTCTGCCGTGAACGGAGCATGTCCCCGGGCTGGATCCCTGCCCGATGAGAGCCCGCTGGAGCGACTCGAGAAAGCGGCGTCGAGCCGCCGCAGTCCAAGGCCTTCGGCAGAAACTCCGGACCCGGCCGGTCCGGCCACGGGCAAGATCACCCCCGCCAGCGCTTCGCCAGGTCGCCGTAGAGGTCGATCCGGCGGTCGCGGAAGAAGGGCCAGATGCGGCGGAAGTCCTCGACGGCGGCGAAGTCGATGTCGTGGAGCAGGATCTCCTCGCGCTCGGCCGAGGCGCGGGCGACCACCTCGCCGTAGGGGTTGGCGACGAAGGACTGGCCCCAGAACTCGGTCTCGCCCTCGGTGCCGACGCGGTTGACGGCGGCGAGGAAGCAGCCGTTGGCGACGGCGTGGCCGCGCTGGACGGTCTCCCAGGCGGTGTGCTGGGCCGCGCCGAGCTCGGCCTTCTCCTCCGGCAGCCAGCCGATCGCGGTCGGGTAGACCAGCAGCTGGGCCCCACCCAGCGCCATCAGGCGGGCGGCCTCCGGATACCACTGGTCCCAGCAGATCAGCACGCCGAGCTTGCCGAAGCGGGTGTCCCAGACCGGCCAGTCGGAGTCGCCGGGGGTGAAGAAGAACTTTTCCTCGAATCCCGGGTCCTGCGGGATGTGGCTCTTGCGGTAGAGGCCGAGCAGGGAGCCGTCGGCGTCGTGGATCGCCGCGGTGTTGTGATAGAGCCCCGGTCCGCGCTGCTCGAAGAGCGAGGAGACCAGCACGATGCCCAGCTCGCCGGCCAGCGCGCCGAGGCGCTCGGTGACCGGCCCGGGAAGCGGGTCGGCGAGGTCGAACAGGACGGGATCCTCGTGACGGCAGAAGTAGGGGGTCAGGAAAAGCTCCTGGGTGACCACGATCCGGGCGCCGTCGGCCGCCGCCCGGCGGATCAGCTCCTCGTGGCGCGAGAGGGCCTCATCCTTGTCGGGGAAGGCGCGGGACTGCAGGAGGGCGAGCCGTGGCATGGCGCGACGATGGCCGATTCCGGCCCGGCGGGGCAAGAAATCCGCGGGATTCCACCACCGTGGAGGGAAAATTCGCAGACAAAGGGGGGCTCCGGGGGCATTCTCTTTGTGAATGGGCACGACCACCGCGCAGCAGTGGAAGAACTGGATGGCCGAGAACGGTCATCGCCTGCTGCTGTTTGCCCGCGGCTGGGCGCCGACCCGGCAGGACGCCGAGGACCTCGTCCAGGACGCCATCGTCCGGCTGTGGAACCTTCAGCAGGACAAGGGCAGGACCGGGCCGCCGGACCTGCCGCTGGCTTTTTCCACCATTCGCTTCTGCGGGCTCAATGCCCACCGCTCGACCAAGCGCCGGCGCCGGCGCGAGGAGTCGATCATCTACCTCAACGACTTCGAGGACGTCTGGCTCGACCCGGCGCTCGAGGAGGACGAGGAGGCCCTGTTGCTGCGGCAGGCGGTGCAGGGGCTCAGCGACAAGCTGCGCGAGGTGGTCACCATGAAGGTCTGGGGTGGCCTGACCTTTGCCCAGATTTCCGAGGCGCTGGCGATCTCGCCGAACACGGCGGCGTCGCGCTACCGCTACGCACTGGAACAACTGGCCGGCGAGATGCGCCGGGTGAAGGAGGCACGCCATGGAACCGGGAGCTGACACGCCGGAAGGCATCGAGCGCGCCCTGGCGCGGCTGGTCCCGGCCTCGCTGAGCGGGGACGGCATGGCCGCGATCGAGGAAACCATCGACGAGCTTGCCGGCACCCCGGTCGCCGAATCCGCCGCGACCGGCGGGGAATCGCGCCGGGATTCGCGCCAAGATTCGCGCCGTGGCGTGGTCCGCTGGGCGGCCGCGGCGGCGGTCGTCGGCGGCCTGGCGGCGCTCGGCATGGGCTGGGCGGTGACGGCGGACCGCGGCGAGCCCGGCCGCGCGGTGATCGAGCCGGCCGAGGTGGTCCTGCTCGAGAGCTCGGAGCGGGTGGTCGAGGCCGCGGCCGAGACCGAGTTGCTCACCGATGACGATGGCTCGGTCAACCGCGCCTGGCACCTCAACGTGGTGAAGGAGGAAACCTACCGCGACGTCGAGACCGGCTACGAGGTGCGCGTCGTCCACCCGCGTGACGAACTCGTCATGATGCCGGTGTCCCATTTCTGAAACGCTGAAACGCTGAAACGCTGAAACGCTGAAACGTTGAAACGCTGAAATGCTCGGACGGACGGGCTCCTCCCGACCTCCGACCTCCGACCTCCGACCTCCGACCTCCGACCTCCGACCTCCGACCTCCGACCTCCGATGCCAAGCCGATCACTCCATGGACTTGCGGCCCTGACCGGGCTCATCGGCCTGCTCGCCCCGGTGGCGGCGGCCGACGAGGTGGTCGTGGCCCAGCCGCCGGCCCCGCCCGCGCTGCCCAGGATGGCCGGGGAGAATCTCGAGGAGCAGGCCGCCCCCGGGCAGCAGCCCTGGGTCGGCATCCGCCTCGGCAAGCTCGAGGCCGCCGTGCGGGCCCACGCCCCCGCCGTGCCCGCGGGGGTCGGCTTCGTGGTCCAGGGCGTCGATTCCGGCGGGCCCGCCGAGCAGGCCGGGATCCGCCCCTTCGACATCCTCTGGAAGCTCGGCGACCAGATGATCGTCAACGAGGCGCAGTTCGCCACGCTCCTGCGGATGCACGCACCCGGTGAGACCGTGGTGCTGAGCCTCGTCCGCTCCGGGGAGGCGCTTGATTGCCGCTTGGTGATCGGGACCATGCCGGAGGACCGCGGCTCGACGGCCAATCCGCCCTTCGACATCTCGCTGGCCCCCGCCGGGGTGCCGGGCATGCCCAAGGTGGTGATGGTGCCGGGGCAGCGGACCGCCCACAGCACCCGCAGCGACGGCAGCGTCATGCGGCTCTATTTCACCGACGGCAAGCCGCAGATCGACATCGACGACCCCGACGGAAAGCCGGTCTATTCCGGGCCGCTGCGCCGCGACGGCGAGTGGGTCGTGCCCAAGAAATGGCGCTGCCAGGCCGGCGCGCTGCTCCGCGGGCTGTCGCAGGCCGAGCGCAGCGGGCGGGCCCCCAGGCCCCGGGTCGTCGTGCCCCCGTCGCGGCGGGATTGATCCTCGAGGGCAATTTGCGGCCGGATTTCGACCGGATGGGCCTTGCGTTTTCGAACGGCGGTTCCCATTTTCGCCGCCGCGATGCATCCCGACCTCGAAAAACTTCTGGAAGCCGGGCGGATCACGCCGGCGATCGCCGAACGGCTGGACGAGGTTTCGCCCGGCCGTTTTCGTCTGCACAAGGCGCTGGGAGCCGGAAAAGTGATCGCCTGGGACCTGCCGTCCAAGAAGGTGACCATCGACTTCGAGAAGGCCGACGGCCGCCAGATGGACCTCCAGTTCGCGGTCCAGAAGACCGCCGCACTCGACTCGAGCGACTTCCGCGCCCGCAAGGTCGAGGAAATGGAGACCCTCAAGGAGCTCGCCAAGAGCGATCCGGTCGAGCTGGTCATCCACCTCATCGACAGCCACGGCGGGTCGATGACGATCGACGCCCTCGAGAAGGACCTCTCCGGCGCGGTGATCCCCGAGGGACAGTTCAAGAAGTGGTGGGAGTCGACCAAGCGCGCGCTGCGCGACAGCAAGCGGGTGATCGTCCCCGGACGGCGCACCGAGGAGCTGTCGCTGCGCTCCGGCGACCTGAGTCCCGCCGAGGCCCTGATCGCCGACTTCAAGGAGGCGCGTGACCTCAAGGCCAAGGCCAAGGCGCTCGAGGCGATCGCCGGCGATGCCTCCCTGTTCCGCTCGGAACCGGCCGTGCTCAAGGAGGTGTTGGACGACATCGAGGGCTCCGCCAAGCGCGAGGTCCGGGTCAAGCTCGGCGGCGTGCTCGAGGTGCTCTCGCTGCGCGACCAGCTGGTCCGCTCGATCAAGTCGCTCGAGCTCGAGGACGACTCGATCCGCCTCCCCAACCTGCTGCTCGCCGAGGAGGCGCGCCTCAAGGAGGAGCTGGGCGCCCTGCCGACGGCACGCCAGCGCGCCCTGTTCGAGGTCTTCCCGGAGGCCTTCGGCGAGCGCTGGATCGAGGTGATCACCGAGGTCTTCGACAACGTCAGCTCGCGCGGCGTGGCGGAGATCGCCAAGCTGCTCCACGAGAAGGACGAGTCCACCGCGCTGGTCGAGCACCTCAAGCTCTCGCTCGCACGCCGCTCGCTCGAGGCCGACGCGCTGATCTGGGTCTGCCGCGAGCGTCATGGCATGGCCGCCGAGGTCTTCGGGGCCGAGGTGGGATCGGCCATCCTCAACCTGCTCGAGGCCGACCACCTGGCCGACGGCCCGCGCAAGACGACCCGGCTGCAGACGCTTCTCAGCGACGACAAGAAGCTCATCGGCGACATCGTCCGCACCATGGCCGGCAACGAGGCGCGCAACTTCGGGCGCCGCCTGCTCGAGTGCCCGGTTTTCAGCGAGCTCGACCGCAAGTCGCTGATGGCGCGGGTGATCAAGGCCCGCCCCGACACCGGCGAGCTGGTCAGCGGCGAGCGCAAGAAGAAGGAGGACGAGGCCCTGGTGGTCTCCTGGGAAAGCCTCGAGCGCAAGAAGGCCGAGCTCGACGACCTCATCCGCAGCCGCATCCCCCAGAACACCAAGGACATCGCCATCGCGCGCTCCTACGGCGACCTGCGCGAGAACTTCGAGTACAAGTCGGCCAAGGACATGCAGAAGGTCCTGATGCGCCGCAAGAGCGAGCTCGAGAAGGAGATCGACCGCGCCCGCGGGACCGACTTCAAGGGCGGCGACGCCGCCGCCGTGAACATCGGCACCGTCGCGACCCTCAGGAATGCCGCGGGCGAGACCGTGACCTACACCGTGCTCGGTGCCTGGGACTCCGACCCCGACAAGCAGATCGTCTCCTACCTTTCCGAGACCGGCGCCTCCCTGCTCGGCAAGGCACCCGGTGACGAGGTCGAGATCCGCGACCACGGTGACGACCAGATGAAGACCTGGACGGTCGAGTCGATCGTCCCCTACCAATCCTGAACCCCACCTATCACATGGACTACACCACCATTGTTGAAATCCGCGGCCGCGAGGTCATCGACTCGCGCGGCAATCCGACCGTCGAGGTCGACGTTCACCTCGAAAGCGGCGCCATGGGCCGGGCCGCCGTCCCCAGCGGCGCCTCGACCGGCGAGAACGAGGCCTGCGAGCTGCGCGACGGCGACAAGTCGCGCTACCTCGGCAAGGGCGTGCTCAACGCCGTCGACAACGTGAACTCGAAGCTCGCCCCGGCGCTGTGCGGCATGCAGGCGACCGACCAGGCGGCGATCGACGCCGCCATGCTGGCGATCGACGGCACCAAGACCAAGAGCGAGATCGGCGCCAACGGCATCCTCGGCGTGTCGATGGCCGTGGCCAAGGCCGCCGCCAACCACCTCGATCAACCGCTCTACAAGTACCTCGGCGGGCCGAACGCCAAGGTCCTGCCGGTGCCGATGATGAACATCATCAACGGCGGCTCGCACTCCGACGCCCCGATCGACTTCCAGGAGTTCATGATCATGCCCGTCGGCGCGCCGACCTTCCGCGAGGCGCTGCGCTACGGCGCCGAGGTGTTCCACAACCTCAAGAAGGTCCTCCACGACCGCGGCCTGTCGACCGCCGTCGGCGACGAGGGCGGCTTCGCCCCGAAGCTCGACAGCGCCGACGACGCGCTCGGCGTGATCTGCCAGGCGATCGAGAAGGCCGGCTACAAGGTCGGTGACGACATCTCCATCGCCCTCGACGTCGCCTCCTCCGAGTTCTACGACAAGGACAAGGGCGCCTACGTCTTCCACAAGTCGGACAACTCGGTGAAGAGCGCCGAGGAGCTGGTCGCCTACTACGCCGAGCTGAAGAAGAAGTTCCCGATCATCTCGATCGAGGACGGCTGCGACGAGAACGACTGGGACGGCTGGAAGAAGCTGACCGAGGCGATCGGCGACAGCACCCAGCTGGTCGGCGACGACCTCTTCGTCACCAACGTCGAGTTCCTGCAGAAGGGCATCGACCTCGGCGTGGCGAACTCGATCCTCGTCAAGGTGAACCAGATCGGCTCGCTGACCGAGACCTTCGACGCCGTCGAGCTGGCCAAGGAGAACAGCTACACCTCGGTGATCTCGCACCGCTCGGGCGAGACCGAGGACGCCACCATCGCCGACATCGCCGTGGCGCTCAACGCCGGCCAGATCAAGACCGGCTCGATGAGCCGCTCGGACCGGATCGCGAAGTACAACCAGCTGCTCCGCATCGAGGAGGAGCTGGGCGACGACGCGATCTTCGGCGTCGGCAAGATGAAGGTCCTCGGCTGAGGCCACCGGTCACCGCGAACCCTTCCCCCGACCCTGCCGGCGAGCCGCCGGCAGGGTTGTTTTTTCCCGCCGAGCGGCGACGCTCGGGCCGCCCCGATGAACCTCCGCACCGCGACCTTCCTGACCAGCTCGCCCGACCTGGCTTCCTGCCCGCCGCCGGACCAGCCGGAGTTCGCCTTCATCGGCCGCTCGAACGTCGGCAAGTCCTCGCTGCTCAACCTCTTGACCGGCCGCAAGGACCTCGCCCGGGTCTCCGGCAGCCCGGGGCACACCAAGCTGGTCAACTTCTTCGGCGTCGACAACCGCTGGCGGCTGGTCGACCTGCCGGGCTACGGCTACGCCAAGGGCTCGAAGCAGGAGCGCGAGCGCTTCCAGGAGATGATCGCCGAGTACCTCTCGGGCCGGATGAACCTCGCCTGCCTGTTCGTCCTGATCGACTCGCGTCACCCGCCGCAGGCGATCGACCTCGACTTCGTCGCCTGGGTGATCGAGGGCGGGATTCCCTTCCGTCTGGTCTTCACCAAGGCCGACAAGGTGAAGGCGGGCCAGTTGAAGAAGAACATCGCCGCCTTCCAGGCCGGGTTTCCCGGCGGCGGGGAGTGGGAGGTCCTCAGCTGCTCGGCGAAGACCGGCGAGGGCAAGGGCCGGATCCTCGCGGCGATCACGGCGGTGTTGGGTTGAACGGAAGTGACACCTGTCGCGCTGCGAACCCACGAGCCGAAGGCCCTGGAGTGCGGCGGCTTGACGCCGCTTTCGTGTCGTTCAACGCCATCGCCGCGGGGTTCGCTGGCGGTGGAAGGAGGTGGTTCGCAGCGTCCACCCAGGGGGGCGCGATGGGTGGAGGTCTCGACCGGTGTTTCCGGCGGCTCGCTGCCTGATCGCTTCCGCGCCCAGGCCCACCGCACTCCGAGGTTGCGCCGTGAATCGGGGTGCTTCAGTTGCACAGGGCAGCCTTCCCATTGAGTCCCGCGGGACCATCCGAGGTTTCTCAACAGCCTCCTGATACCGTGTCAGTGAAACAACCTGACTCTCCTGGTCGGGTGGGATGGCCGCAGATTGCGCAGATGAGCGCAGATGGATTCTGAAATCTGCCTCCATCTGCGCAATCTGCGGGTTCCCATTCTTCGAGTCTTGTGGAGTCCGGTTCTTTCTTGGAGCTCGTATCAACCGGACCTCTGCCGGAACCGGGCCCGTCCCGGTTTGACTCGCCCCTTAGGGTGGAGGGGTGACCCTCGCCAGCGCCGCCGAGCCCGCCCTGCATGCCGCCGACCACGGGATCATCCTCGGCTACCTCCTGTTCGTCATCGCACTGGGCTTCTGGATCGGCCGCCGGCACCACGACGCCGACGACTACTTCCTCGCCGGGCGCTCGATGAGCTGGCTCTTCGTCGGCGTCTCGCTGTTCGCATCGAACATCTCGAGCACCACGCTCGTCGGCCTGGCGGGCGATGCCTACGCCACGGGCATCGCGGTGTTCAACTACGAGTGGATGGCGAGCGTGGTGCTGGTCTTCTTCGCCATCTTCCTGCTGCCCTTCCTGCTGCGCAGCGGCGTCTACACCCTGCCCGAGTTCCTCGGCCTGCGCTTCGGCAACGGCGTGCGGCGCTACTTCTCCGCGCTGACCCTGTTCCTCAACATCGTGGTCGACACCGCCGGCAGCCTCTACGCCGGCGGGATCATCCTGCGGCTGGTGTTTCCCGGCATCGACCTCGGCTGGGTGATTCTCGCCCTCGCCCTCTTCGCCGGGGTCTACACCATGGCCGGGGGGCTGGCGGCGGTGATCTACACCGACTTCATCCAGACCGTGTTCCTGCTGGTCGGCGCGGTGGTGGTCTCGTGGATCGCCTTCGACAAGGTCGGCGGCTGGGAGGGCATGACGGCGGGGTTGACGGCCGAGCGGCTCAGCCTGATCCGCCCCGCCGACAGCGACTCGGTGCCCTGGCCGGGACTGCTCATCGGCGTTCCGGTGCTGGGGTTCTACTTCTGGTGCACCAACCAGTTCATGGCCCAGCGGGTGCTCTCGGCGCGCAGCCTCGACCACGGTCGCGGCGGCCTCCTGCTCGCCGGCGCGCTGAAGCTGCCGGTGCTGTTCATCATGGTGCTGCCGGGAACCATGGCGATCCACCTCTACCCCGAGCTCGGCAACGCCGACCTGGTCTATCCCACGCTGATGTTCGACCTGCTGCCCACCGGGCTGCTCGGGCTGTGCCTGGCGGGATTCATCGCCGCGCTGATGTCGCAGATCGACTCGACCCTCAACGCCGCCTCGACGCTGGTGACCATGGACTTCGTGCGGCCGCTCAGGCCGGACCTCGACCCCGGCCAGCTGATGCGGGTCGGCCGCTGGGTGACCCTCGGCTTCATGCTGCTGGCGGCGCTGTGGGCGCCGGAGATCGAGCGCTTCACCTCGCTGTTCCGCTACCTCCAGCAGGTCCTCGCCTACACCATCCCGCCGGTGGTCGTGCTGTTCTTCGCGGCGATCTTCTCGCGGCGCTCGAACCACGTCGGCGCCTACGCCTGCCTGATCGGCGGGACCGTCGCGGGGGCGGTCATGTTCGTGCTCAACGCGGTCCTCGGGGTGACCTCGATCCACTTCCTCTACGTCGCCCCGATCGGCTGCGTGGTCTCGCTGCTGGCGCTGCTGGCCGGCAACTCCTTCGGCCCGGCCGAGGGCGCCGGCTCGCCGATCCGCTGGACGCCGGAGTTCTTCCACGAGGAGACCCGCGCCCTGCGCGCCCGGCCGTGGTTCCGCAACTACCGGGTCTGGTCCGTGGTGCTGCTGGTGCTCACCGCCGCGCTCGTCGTGTGGTTCCGCTGAGTGAGCCCTGGAGGCCATCCTTCGCCACTCCCGTCGCTCCGGTGTGGATGAAGCGGAGCGCCGACTTCAGTCGGTCGAGAGGTGAGGAAGAGACTCTCAGGGGCGCTTCGAGCCGGACTGGAAGTCCGCGGTCCGATCGCCGGCGAGAACTTGGAGGGCCAACCGTCAGCAGAACTTGGCGTGCAGGATGTGCAGGCCGAGGAGGTGGTTGAGCAGGGCGTCCTTTCGGACCAGCGAGGTCGGGTCGGTGTCGGCCTCGTAGTCCTTGATGAACTGGCCGACCTTGTCCGGCGAGAGGATGCCGCAGCGGGCGACGGCGTCGCGGTTGAGGAACGAGCTGATCAGCTCCTGGACGCGGGCCTTCTTCTTCTCGTCGGTGTGCGCCGGCGGGGCCATGAAGGCGAACTTCTCGCGCTTGTAGAGGACCTCGGGAAGCACGCCGCGGACGGCCTCGCGGAGGACGTACTTCTCGATGTTGCCCTTGATGCGGTAGTGCGGCGGCACCTTGAAGGCGGCCTCGGCCAGGTGGTGGTCGAGGAAGGCCGGGCGCGACTCCATCGAGTTGGCCATGTCGACGCGGTCGCCGCCCCAGTTGAGGATCTGCCCCTCGAGCTGGCACTTCGCCCAGGTGTACTGCGCCCGGTCGAGCGGGTGGCGGCCCTCCATCATCGAGCCGTCGATGCGCGAGGCGATCTCCTCGATCGGGTCGTAGTCCCTCAGCTCGTTCGCCACGTCGGGGTCGAGCAGCGGGCGGGCGAGGTCGAGGGTCTCCATCCACGGCTGGATCCACGACGGGGTGAAGCCGCAGATGGCGTCGAAGGCCGGGTGGTGGCGCTCGTTCTCCGACAGGATCGCCCCCTTGAAGAGCGAGTTGGTCTTCTCCAGCGCGGCCTGGTACTCGGCGCGGATGTGCTCCGGCTCGTGGCTGATGCCGTGCAGGAACATGTCGCGCTTGAAGCCCGGGTAGCCGGCGAAGAGCTCGTCGGAACCCTCGCCGGTGACGACGCAGCGGTAGCCGCAGTCCCAGACGCGCTTCGACATCAGGTTCTTGGCGACGCCGAGGGTGTTGTAGAAGGTCCGCTCGGCGTGCCAGACGGTGTCGATGTAGTTCTGCCCGTAGAGGTCGTCCGCCGCGAGGGTGATCATCTCCTGGTCGGCCTTCATCGACACCGCCATCTCGCGGGCGATGCCCGACTCGTCGTAGTCGACGTTGTCGAAGGCGATCGTGAAGGCCTTGACCGGCGACTGCATGGCGCCGGTGGCGAGGCCGAGGATGCAGCAGGAGTCGATGCCGCCGGAGAGGTAGCAGCCGACCGGCACGTCGGCCTCGAGCCGCAGGACCACGGCCTTGGTCAGCTGCTCGCGGATGGTCTCGACGTGGTACTGCTCGTCGTCGGGGCGGTCGTGGCCGCCCTCGCCCGGGAAGTCGAGGTCCCAGTACTTGATCTTCTCGATGTCGAGCCGGCCGTCGCGGCGGCGGATGCGCAGCAGGTGGCCGGGCGAGAGGGACTCGATGTTCTTGAAGGCGCTCATCCCGGGCGCGATGGTCTGCATCAGCTGGTGCAGCGCGGCCTTCTCGTCGAGCTCGGCGGGGATGTCGGGGTGTGCCAGCAGCGCCTTGACCTCCGAGCCCCAGTGGATGGTGTGGTCGTCCTGGACGTGGATGAAGAGCGGGCGGATCCCCCAGCGGTCGCGCACCAGCAGCAGCTCGTCCTTCTCGCGGTCGTAGAGCACGAAGGCGAACTCGCCGCGCAGGTGCTTCATGAAGTCCAGGCCGTGCTTGCGGTAGAGCCCGTGGGCGACCTCCGAGTCCGACTTGGTGGCGAAGCGCTGGCCCTCGGCCATGAGGATCGAGCGGTGCCGCTTGAAGTCGTAGAACTCGCCGTTGACGGTCGACACGAAGCGCGCGTCAAGCGAGTGGATCGGCTGGCAGCCGTGCTCGAGGTCGTTGATCGAGAGCCGGGTGTGGCCGAGCGCGAGCCCGCGCTCCTTGTCGAGCCAGGTGGTCTGCGCGTCGGGGCCGCGGTGGAGGATGGCCTGGAGCTGGTCCTGGAGGATCGGCTCGCGGCCCTCGTCGAGGGGGCGGGTGGAGAAGCTACCGGCGATTCCGCACATACAAGTTCAGGAGTTCAGGATTTGGAGTTCGGAGGTTGAAGTTCGGATGATCGACCCGGGCGGGCGGGTCCTGGTTGATGGGAAAACGCGAGAAGCTTGGGGGAAGGGGAGGCCAGCGGACGGGGGAGCCCGGTTGGCGGGGAGCAGGTGCAGCGAAACCCGATGGCGGATCCGGAACCCTGCCGCCCTGCCGCCGTCAAAAGTCCGGCAGCCGGTCGAGGCGGCCGAGGACGGCGAGGAGCAGGGCCTGGCGCACGAAGACGGCTCCGTGAGCCTGGCTGAAGTAGAGGTTGTGCGGGGTCTTGTCGAGCGAGGTGTCGAGCTCGTCGAGGCGCGCCAGCGGGTGCAGGATGACGGCGTCCTCCTTGAGCGGGCTGTCGGCGTCGAGCTTGTAGCGCGAGTCGAGCGACTTGTAGGAGTCGCCGAGGAAGGCGATCGAGTTCATGTAGATGACGTCCAGCCGCGGCAGGCTCTCGCGGATGTCGTTGGTGACCTCGTAGTCGATGTTGGCCCGGTTGAGGCTGTCGGTGACGTCCTTGCCGAAGGGGTCGGCCATTTCCGAGATGACGGTGACCTTCTCGATGTGGTCGCTGAAGAGCAGGGACATCAGCAGGAAGGACTTCACCGCGCGCATCGAACCCGGCGTGCCGAGGATGCCGAGCTGGAGCTTCTTGTCGCCGGTCTCGAAGGGGGCCGCGAGGCGCGGCTTCCACTTCAGCAGCGCATACCAGTCGGTCAGCGCCTGGGTCGGGTGCTCGCCGGAGCCGTTGCCGGCGTTGATGAGCGGGACGCGCAGGTTCTCGAGGATGCGCTTGGGCGCGTCGGTCTCGGTGTGGCGCATCACCACGCAGTCGCAGTAGGCGTTGAACATCTCGCCGATGTCCTGCATCGACTCGCCCTTCTTGGCGCCGGTGACCGAGCCGTCGGGGATGGAGATGATCTTGCCGGCGAGCCGGTGGACGGCGCTCTCGAAGCTGGTGCGCGTGCGCGTGGAGGCCTCGAAGAACGCGGTGGTGACGATCTTGCCGTCGAGCGGGTGGTAGGGCCAGATCTCGACCTCCTCGAGGAAGGCCGCGAGCTTGCAGATCTCGGCGACCTGCTGGAAGGAGAACTGCCGGGCGTAGAGGACGTTCTGGCCGGAGAGCTCGGCGAGGACGTTGAGGTCGGGCGGGGAGGATTCGAAGAGGTTGCCCGGCTCGGGCCGCGTGGCCTCGGAGTCGCGCGGCGGCGTGAGGTAGGGCGTCGCCGGGTTGGGTTCGAGATCTTCACTCATGGGACAGGCAGGTTGGAGGTCGGGTTTCGCGGGGTCGGATTGACCGAGTCAGCGGGATCACCACAGCTCGCCGCGCTTCCAGTCGCGGATCAGCAGCACGATGAGGGCCAGCGCCCCGAGGCCGGTCCAGATGAGACCGAGAAAGACGAGGAACTGGAGGAAGCTTTCCGGGAACATCGGATCAGGGGGCCGGGGAGTGGAGCTCGGTCGGGCGGATCCAGCGGGCGGCGAGCGTGAACACCATCGAGACGGCGGCGCCGACCAGCGCGCCGGTGTAGTTCTGGACCTCAAAGTAGCAGACCATGCCGATGATGCACCCGCAGATCATGCCGGCGATGACGATCGCCGGGTTGAGGCGCTTCCAGAACAGCCCGGCGATCACCGGCCAGATCAGGCTGGCGACCAGCGCGCCGGCGCTGAACAGGACCTGGTCGACGTTCCACCCGCTCAGCGCCAGCGCCCAGGCGGTGATCGAGACGACGATGATGCTGGTGGCGGCGACCGGGCGGAACTTCACCGGGTCGAGGTCCTGCTTGAACAGGCCCTCGTAGATGTCGCGGACGAGCAGGTCGGAGGTGGCGGCGAGCAGGGAGTCGATCGACGAGGCCATCGAGCAGAACAGCACGACGAGGATGATGACGCCGGCGAAGCTGCCGAGCCCGGCGAGTCCGAGGGCGTGCTCGGCGACCTGCGGGCCGACCTTCGAGGGGTCGGTGACGTTGACCCCGAGCGGGCCGGCGGCGAGGGCGATGAAGCCGGCGGCGATGGGGATGGGGAACCACAGGATGCCGGACAGGAAGAAGGCCTTCGGGGCGACCTTCTCGCGCATCGCGAAGGCGCGCGACCACCACACATTGTTGTGCATCACCTCGCCGAAGCCGAACAGCATGTTGTTGAAGATCGCCAGCAGGGCGGCGGGCATCATCACGTCGAGCAGCGCCGGCTGGTCGCGCGCGAGCTGCTCATGGACGCTAGGGACGTCCATGTGGCTCACCACGATGAAGCCGATGAAGACGATGCCGATCAGGATGATCAGGCTCTGGATGAAGTCGGTGCCGATGACCGCGTAGAGCCCGCCGAAGAGGGTGTAGAGGACGCAGACGACCATGATCAGCGTCATGCCCTGGGCGTAGGGGATGTCGGCGAGGGCCTCGAGCAGCTTGCCGCCGGCGATCGCCATGGTGACCAGCCAGGTGACCGAGTAGACCAGCGTGATGACGAGGAACACGCCCCAGCCGACCTTGCCGTAGCGCATCCGGAAGAAGTCGCCGGCGGTCACGCCCTCGGGCAGCAGCCGGCGGATGCGGAAGGCGAGCGGGGCGAAGAGCAGCAGGCCGAAGGAGGCCGAGGCGTAGGCGAGCATGCCCCAGACGCCCTTCTCGTAGGCCAGCAGCGGGGCGACCATGGTGGTGTTCGAGGTCACCCAGGTGGCCATGGCGGTGGCGGCGCCGAGCGACAGGCCGACGTTGCGGCCGGCGAGCATGAAGCCCTCGCTGGTCTTCGCGCGGCGGCCCCACCAGACGCCGAGCAGCACCCACAGGATCCCCAGGCCGATGACGATCGCCCATCCGGTCTCGGAGGTGAGGGAAACGGCGAGGGTCATCGGTTCTTGAGGAATCCGGAGATGATGGCGACGATGGTCATGGTGGCGACCAGGCCGCCGGTGACGAGGAGCAGGGTGAGCGTGCGGCGGCCCATGAACTCGACGTGGAGGACGAGCGGCTCCGACCACGGGCCGGACTCGCCGTCCGGGCCGGTGGCGCGGACGCGGAAATGGTAATCGCCCTCGCGCAGGCCGGTCAGGACGCTGGCCGGATCCGGACCCTCGTAGCGCAGCCTGGCGTCGGCGAAGTCGGCGCGGGTGGCCTGCTCGAGCCGGTAGCTCAGCCGGCCGTCGTCGTCGCCGAACTCGAGCAGGTCGACGGCGTCGGGCATCGGCTCGTCGGGCATCGACCACACCAGGTCGACGGTGCCGTCGTCGCTCACCCGGCGCTGCGTTTCCGCGTCCGGCTGGTGGTCGGCATCCAGCTGCGGCGCGGGCGGTGCGGCGGGGGCTCCCGAGACCGCCAGGATACCGAGCAGCGGGCCGGCGATGACCGACCTCCAGGTTCGTGCGTTGGGAGTGAGAAAACGGATCTTTCCGGTGGGTTGTCCGACGGCCGCGGAGGCGAGCTCCGGGCCGGAAAATGCCGCACCAAGCCTTGGTGTCGCGGGCGGCGATTGCAAATTCTTTCTGGCGAAAGCCCGATCCGGTGCTTTTCGTGGGGCAATGTCGACGACGCAGGACCAAATGATCTCGATCGACCGCCTGTCCGGCGATCTCCGCGAATTGGCCGAGATCGGCCGGGCCGAGGACGGCGGACTCTACCGCATGGCCTTCACCGAGGCCGACATGCGCGGCAAGGATTGGCTCGAGCAGCGCATGCGCGAGGCCGGGCTGGAGACCCGCCGCGACGGCGCCGCCAACGTGATCGGCCGGATGGAGGGCAGGGACCCGGAGGCCCCCGTGCTGGTCATCGGGTCGCACATCGACACGGTGCCCTGCGCCGGGATGCTCGACGGCACCCTCGGCGTGCTCACCGGGCTCGAGTGCCTGCGGGCGCTGCACGAGGCCGGCGGGAAGCCGTCGATCCCGATCGAGCTGATCGCCTTTTCCGACGAGGAGGGCCGCTTCGGCGGGATGTTCGGCTCGCAGGCTTTCGCCGGGCAGATCACGCCGGACACCATCCACCAGGCGAGTGACCTCGACGGCAACAAGCTGTCCGAGGTCCTCGAGGGCCACGGGCTCGACCCCTGGGAGGCGCTCCACGCCCGGCGCGACCCCGAGACCCTCGCCGGCTACCTCGAGCTCCACATCGAGCAGGGCCCGGTGCTGTCGAAGTCGCGCCAGCAGGTCGGCGTGGTCGAGGCGATCACCGGGCTGTTCAAGTGGACGGTGACCCTGAGCGGCGAGCCCAACCACGCCGGTACCACGCCGATGCGGATGCGCCGCGACGCCTTCATGGGGGTCGCCGACTTCGCCCACGAGCTGCCGCGGATCCTCGACGAGAACGGCTCGAAGCGCTCGCGCGCCACCATCGGCCGCGTCGAGCTGGTCCCCGGCTCGGCCAACACCGTGCCGGGCGAGGCGAGGTTCTCGATCGACGTCCGCGACACCGACGAGACGGTCATGCACGAGCTGGCGATCTCGATCGGCAAGGCTCTCACCGCCATCGCGCGGCGCCGCAAGCTTCGGTTCGACTACGAGACCGAGAGCTGGATCCACCCGGTCGACTGCAACCCGCGGCTGGTCGGGATGGTGGCCGAAGCCGCCGCCGAGTGCGGGGTGCGCCACCGCCGGATGGAGTCCGGCGCCGCCCACGACGCCCAGATCGTCGCCAGGGTCTGCCCGGTGGCGATGCTCTTCGTGCCGTCGAAGGACGGCCGCTCGCACTCGCCCGCGGAGTGGACGGCGCTGGACGACATCGAGGCGGGCGCCCGCGTCATGCTCGGGGCGATCCGCCGCTTCGCTTTCGGTGAAGGTGAAGCCACGGTTGGAAACGCCGGCAATCCGGGTTAAGTAACGACATGAGCGTCACCGCCATTGAGGACCCGCTGCGCAAGCAGTATCGCGCGGCATTCGTCACCAACCCGCGAAGGGCCGCCCACCTGTCGGACGGCAACGTCGCGCTGCTCTGCATCGACGTGCAGTATCTCGACGCCGCCGAGGGTTGGGGCCTGTTCAAGGACCCCGAGACGAGCGGCGTGCCGGAGGAGGGCAGGCGCTACTACTTCGACCGGCTCAAGAAGCTGGTGCTTCCCGGGATGCGGCGGCTGCAGGATGCCTTCCGCAGCTCGGGCCTGGAGGTGATCCACTGCCGGATCTGCGCGCTGACCAAGGACGGCCGCGACCGCGGTGCCGGCCACCGCCGGCTCAACCTGCTGGCCGCTCCGGGGAGCAAGGAGGCCGACTTCCTCGACGAGGTCGCCCCGGTGGGCGACGAGATCATCATCAACAAGACCGCCAGCGGCGTGTTCTCGTGCACCAACCTGCACTACGTCCTCGGCAACCTCGGCATCCGCACGGTCTACCTGGTCGGCGTCTACACCAACGAGTGCGTCGAGACCACCGCGCGCGACGCCTGCGACCTCGGCTACTTCGTCACCGTCGTCGAGGATGCCTGCGCCACGGTCAACGAGTTGCTGCACGACGCCTCGCTGGCGACCATGCGCGACCGCTACGCGCGGATTTCCTCGGTCGACGAGGTCCTCCGCGACCTCAACCAGATCACCGAGGCCTCCACCGGCGGCATCATCACCCGCAAGGGGTGAAGGGGAGTGGCGCCACTCGCTCAATCGTCTTTCGTCGACTCGAGGACCTGGGTGCGGAGCTTGTAGGTGGTGACGGAGGCGATCGACTCGGCGTCGGTGTAGATGATGCCGCTGCCGTAGTTGACGTCGTCGTTCGGGTCGAGGTCCCAGGACCCCTGGTGGCAGCCGACCAGCTTGCCGTCCTTGTCGTGGAAGGAGATCGAGTAGACCGCCTTCACCTTCCGGTCGGTGGTGTTGTCCATCTGCGCGTTGGCGCTGATGGTGGTCTGGCCGAAGAAATCGTTCTGGTAGATCTTGAGCTTGAAGGTGATGTCCTCGCCGGCACGGATGATCACCTGCTTGTCGTCGTCGAAGGCCTTGGCCTCCTCGATCTTGATGGGCTTCTCCTCGTAGTGCTCCTCGATGGCGGCGCGGGCGACCGGGAACGAAAGAAGGGCGAACAGGGTGGGAAGGACGGAGATCCGGTGGTTCATCGGTGGCTTCCTAGGCGATTGTTGCCGCGCCTTCAAGAATCGATCGCCAGCGCCTCGGCCGCATCGACGACGGGCAGCCCGTGGGCCTCGCCGACCGGCGCGCAGGTGAGCCGGCCGCCGGCCACGTTGATGCCGCCGAGGAGCTCCGGCTGCTCGCGGCAGGCATCGGCCAGGCCGCGCCCGGCGATGAGCTCGATCCAGCGCTGGGTGACCGAGCTGAGCGCCTGCGTGGCGGTGCGGGCGTAGGCGCCGGGCATGTTGGCGACGCAGTAGTGGATGACCCCCTCCTCGACGAAGGTCGGCGCGTCGTGGGTCGTCGGCCGGGTGGTCTCGGCACAGCCGCCTTGGTCGACGGCGATGTCGACGAAGACCGAGCCGGGCGCCATCATCGCGAGCATCTCGCGGGTGATCAACTTGGGCGCCGCGGCGCCTGGGACCAGGACCGCGCCGATGACCAGATCGGCCCGGGGCAGCAGCTCGGCGAGGTTGGCCTCGGTCGAGTAGAGCGTGTGGGTGCCGTCCATGGTGATGTCGAGGAAGCGCATGCGCTCGAAGTCGACCTCGAGGATGGTGACGTCGGCGCCGATGCCGCGGGCCACCCGCGCGGCGTTGATGCCGGCGGTGCCGCCGCCGATCACGACGACGCGCCCGGGGGCGACGCCGGGAACACCACCGAGCAGGATGCCGCGGCCGCCGGTGTGCTTGGCGAGGTGGTAGGAGCCGACCAGGGACGACATCCGCCCGGCGATCTCGCTCATCGGTTCGAGCAGCGGCAGGTGGCCGTTGACCTCGATGGTCTCGTAGGCGATCGCCGTGCAGCCCGAGGCGACCAGCGCCTCGGTGAGGGGCTTGGAGGCGGCGAGGTGGAGGTAGGTGAAGAGGGTGTGGCGCGGCTCGAGCAGCGCGATCTCGTCGCGCTGCGGTTCCTTCACCTTCACGATCAGGTCGGCTGCGGCGTGCACCGCGGCGGCGTCCTCGACCAGCGACGCGCCATGGGCGACGTACTGCTCGTCCGGGTAGCTCGCCCCGGCCCCCGCGCCGGTCTCGACGAAGACCGCGTGGCCGCGCTTGACCAGCGCGCCGACGGGGGCGGGGGTCATCGACACCCGCGCCTCCTGGGACTTGGTCTCGCGCGGGACGCCGATGGCGGTGGCTGGGCGGTCGGCAGGGGAACTCATGATCTCTCCCGGGGAAGCTAGCAAGCGGGGTGCCGGGGAGGAAGGGGGATTGTGTCGGAGGTCGGATGGTCGTTCGCGCGTGTTTTGTTGCCTTGTGCTTTGTGCCTTGTGCCTTGTGCCTTGTGCTTTGTGCTTTGTTTTCTGGTGGTGCGGGACGGTGCGAGGTGGCGGGCTTTCTGTCCGTTGTCCGTTGTCGAAGAGGCGCTTGAAGTCGGGCCAGGCACTTTCCAAGCGCCTGGCGTGGGCAGCTCTTGGGCGGATCATGAAGTGAGCCTTGGCGCTTCCCATGATCGACAACGGACAAAACAGCGCCGCAGCTGCCACACGCCGCGAAGTCGCGTATCCGCTCCGCACTTCAAACCAAGCACCAAGCACAAACACCCGCAGCTCCTTTGAAGGAACAACGGGAACACCCGGTGCCGACCTTGCAGGACTCCGGACATCAGCCGTCTGAGCCGACAAATTCCTTGTGGACTCAGGAATGCCGGACATGCTCCCAAGTTGGACGTCCCCTTCGATATCATCCTCCGAACACGTTGGAATAAGCACTGTTCGCTCAAAGAATGAAAACTGCACTACTCGTCCTGATTGCACTTCTACAGAGCGTGGCGTGGTCCGAGGAGCGCCAAGTCCTCTTCGACAGCCCCGGTCACGAAATAACTTCATGGAAGTGGCGACCCGTCACATTGACGGGTGACGAGGAGGCGCTCTTGGTCACGCGATCTGATCCTCCCAGGGTCGCCTTGGACTATTACCTGCTGCTTTCCGGCAGGTATTTCAATTGCCATTGCTCTCGCATTCTGGGCCGAGCCTCACGCGATGATTGTGCTGATCGTCTTTGGAGTGGTCGTGACGTTGTTCCTGGTTTGGATGGTTGCCCTGGTCTCACTCGGAGCCGAGGCCGTCCTTGTCCGCGGCGACGAGAGAAGCGGGCATCTTGGCTACACCAAAATCGCCTGGGTAATTATCGCCCTGTCATTCATTGGAGCTGCGCTCGGGATTCTGCCCTTTGGATAGCGGTGCAGAAGATGCCGGCGTCGGGCGACCCTGATCCGAGGTCCAGTTCCGCAGCGATGAGCTCTTGTTGTCTGCCAGGGAACCTGATTGGGTGTCCGCTTTCCGGCCCGGCCGATGCGTCCGGTCCGGGCACCCCGAAGAAACCCACGACTCGATGACCAAGGGCCCCGCATTCATTCTCGCAGCAGGACTTTTTGCCAGTTCGGTGATGATTTACCTCGGCCTGCGGGAGGTCGGGAAGTCGATCCGGGAGGCGGAGATCATCCAGAAGAGGGTCGAGCTCAGCGTCGAGGGCAGCAAGAGCCGTCCCTTGCGGATCGAGGCCGGGGACTGAGGGGCGCCGTCGGAGCATCGGCTTGGCCGCGTTTCGCCGTGGACGACGTCGCCGGTGATGTCGTCGGTGATGGCGAGGCCGTGGTGGCTGGAGGCGGCTGGAAGCCGCCGGTCCGTGGGCATGGCGCCTGCCAGGCGCCACTCCGGCGCCACTCCGACCGACGGGAGTTGCCATGGGTGGGCGGAGTGGCGCAGCCTGCGGGGGTTGTGAGGATTCATCGCGTGTTGGCCGATGCCTGCGTCGGGGTGCTCGGGCGGGTCTTCGACGACGGCCGGGTGCTCGAGCGGGAGCTGGCCGCCGCCTTCCGTGCCTACCCGAAGTGGGGCAAGCGCGATCGGTCCTTCGTGGCGGAGACCGCCTATGAGGTCGTCCGCTGGCGGCGGGCGCTGGCCTGGGTGGCGGATTCCGGGGATCCATCGTCGCTGTGTGCGGCGCAGTGGCGGCGGATGGAGCTCGAGATTCCGGAGTGGTGGTCGTGGCCGGGAGGCGATGTCGCGGAGATGGCGGCGCGGGAGCCGGAACTCGGCGGGCAGCCGCGTGCCATCCGCGAGTCGCTGCCCGACTGGCTGGACCAGCGCGGGGCCGCGGAGCTGGGTGATGCCTGGGACGGCGAGATCGCCGCGATGAACCACCGGGCGCCGGTGTTCCTGCGGGTGAACCGGCTGGTGGCGGAGGTCGGCGGCGTGCTCGACTGGCTCGCCGACCACGGCGTGGAAGCGGCGGCCGTGGAGGGCTGCCCCGACGGCCTGGTGCTTCCGTTGGGCAAGTTGCTGCCGCGCAAGCTGGCGGAGGACGGCCGCGTCGAGATCCAGGACGCGGGGTCGCAGCAGGTCGCTCCGCTGCTCGAGGCTGCGCCCGGCATGCGGGCAATCGACAGCTGCGCCGGCGCCGGCGGCAAGACGCTTCACCTCGCCGCCCTGATGGCTGGCAAGGGCGAGTTGCTGGCGCTCGACGTCGGCCCGCGCAAGCTGCGCGAGCTGAAGCGGCGTGCGCGACTCGCCGGGGTCCGCGGGCTGAAGGTCGGCGTGTGGGACCAGGAAACCGACCGCCGCTACGCCGGCTGGGCCGACCGGGTGCTGGTCGACGCGCCGTGTTCGGGGCTCGGTACCCTGCGGCGCCAGCCCGACCTGAAGTGGCGCCTGGCCGAGCCGGCACTGGAGAAGGTCCGCCGCCTGCAGCGCCGGCTTCTCGACCACCACGGCGAGCTGGTGAAGCCCGGCGGGAAGATGGTCTACGCCACCTGCTCGATCCTGCCGGGCGAGAACCGCGGCCAGGTCGCCAACCTGCTCGAGCGGGACCCGCGCTGGACGCTGGAGGAGGAACTCGAGGTCTCGCCGGCGGCGACCGGCTGGGATGGCTTCTACGCGGCCCGCCTGCGCCGCGAGGGGTAGCGGCGGCGGTGGAAACGAGGCTGAATTCTGGAACTGGATCGAGGTCCCCGATCCGCTAGGATCGCGGCTCCGGAAATGAAAGTCACCAAAGTCTGCTGCCAGGGATGCGGGGCCGACCTCGATGTCGACGAGGGGATCCGCTTCGTGACCTGCAACTTCTGCGGCGCGCGGCTCGAGATCGTGCACGACGACACGGTGACCCACTCGAGGTTGCTGGAGAAGATCGGCCGGCAGACCGACGCGATGGCGGGCGACCTCAAGGTGATCCGCCTGCAGAACGAGCTCGAGCAACTCGACCGCGAGTGGCAGGCGGACTCGCAGCGCTTCATGGTCACCGGCAAGAACGGCCAGGCGAGCGCCCCGAATCCGGTCGCGGGGATCCTCATGGCCATCGTCGGCATTGCATTCGGGATCTTCTGGATCGGCCAGACCAGCCGGATGGGGGCGCCCGCGTTCTTCCCGCTCTTCGGCTTCGTGTTCATTGCGGCCGCCGCCTTCGGCGCCTTCCGCAACCTGGCGAAGTCATCCGGGATGAATCAGGCACGCAGCGGCTACGAGAGGCGCCGGCGGCATTTGCTCGAGCAAATCGAGCGGGCCGGGGGGCGGTAGGGGGAATGGGGGTGTCGCGGAGTGTGTTGGCGGTGCGGACCGGCTGGAAAGTGCTGGCTGGGCAACCAAGCAGCCGGGGAGAGGTGGCGGAGTGCAGGAAATAGGTCCTATGGGTCCTATAGGACCTATAAGAGCATCTCCCGGACTCCGCAGTGTCGGTCCTGGCGTTGCGAAGACGGGTGGGGCGGGAGCTTGCTTTCCGGAGTCGTCCTAAACTGAAGGGTGAGGCGCAGCCTCACGCCCTATCGGTCCCATAGGTCCTATCGGTCTTATGCCCTGCGCCCCGCCTGCTCTTGCAGCCGCTTGGTTGCCTGGCCGGCGCTTTCCAGCCGGTCCGAGTCGCCAACCGGCTGCGTCACCACCAGTTCTTGGAGCTCCGCCACCGATCTCCCAGCTGCTCCTCACCCAACCGGCCCCGCGGCCCCCTGCAAGGAACAGGCCCCGGGGCTTTCACCTCCGGGGCCTGCTGCGGGGTTTCGGGTTTCCTGGGGAATCGCTACTGCTTCTTGAAGTCGAGGCCGGGATCGCCCGGTGGGCCGCCGGCGAGGATGAACTTCATCTCGTTGTCCTCGGGCAGGTCGACCGCCGCGACCATCTGCGACTCGTCGGCGTCGAGGACCAGCAGGCCGTTGTCGTTCATGCTGAAGTCGCCGTCGAAGCCGGAGCTGTCCGAGCCCCGGGCAAAGGTCCAGGAGAACTTGCCGTCGTCCTTCATCTCGAGGGTGATCTTGCCGTCATCCCCCTTGTCCGAGACCCACGTGCCGGTGAGTTGCTCGACCGGGACCGGCTCCGGGGCGGGGACCTCGCTGTCCTCGTCGGCGGGTTCCTCTTCCTCGGCCTCCTCGCCGTCACCGGTGGTGGCGTCGAGCAGGTCGGCCATCTGCTTGGAGATGCTGTCGGCCGGCTGGAGCTCGGAGGCCCGGGCGAACTGCGCCTGTGCCTCCTCGATGTGGCCGCAGACCATGTAGTGGTAGCCGAGCAGGAAGTGGGCGGCGGCGTCGTCGGGCTTCGACTCGCTGAACTCCTCGAGCTTCTGCAGTTGGTCGGTGTAGGTGTCCTGCGAGGGGTAGAGCGTGATCATGGTCGTCCAGTCCCAGCCGGGGCCGCCGGCGAGCAGCGGGTTGATGACCCCCGCGGCCTCGCCGTACTTGCCGAGGGCGAAGAGGATCAGCGCGCGGTACTCGTGCAGGGCGCCGTCGCCCGGCGAGGCGGCGACCGCCTCGTTGCAGGCCTCGAGCGACTTGACGTAGTTGCCTTCCTTGAAGGCCTCCTGCGACTGGGTGATGAAGCTCTCCGACTGCTCGGCCATCTTCTCGGCGGCGTCCTCGTCCTCGGGCGCGGTCTCGGCGGCGACGACCGTGATCGGCTGCGAGTAGGTCACCTGCGATCCGCTCGAGGTCGGCACCGGCTGGGTCGGGTAGGGGTTCGAGTAGGTGTTGTAGCCGCTGTCGAAGACGAGCTTGCCGATGCCCCAGCCGACCAGGCCCCAGCCGATCATCTCGCCCGTGCTCGGGCCGCTGTAGTAGCCCGGGAAATAGTGGTAGTGGTTCACATACGGGCGGTAGCGGCCGTAGTAGCGGCGGTTCCAGCCATAGTTCCAGCTGCCGCCGTACCAGGGCCGGGTCGCCGGGCGGTTCCACCAGGGATTGTAGCCCCAGGCGCGCCGGTTGGTCGACCAGTTGACGTTGCGCTGGAAGTTGTTGTTGATGTTCACCACCCGGTTGCCCGAGCCGATGTTGCCGGTGTTCCACCAGTTGTTGTTGGGGCGGTTGCCCGGGCGGCTTCCGGGCCGGTTCCCCGGCCGGTTGTCGAAGTTCGGCCGCTTGATCGGGCGGGTGTTCTGGCCGGGCCGGTTGCCGAGGCCGGGCCGGTTGCCTTGTCCGGGTCGGTTGCCGACCCCCGGGCGATTGCCTTGTCCGGGTCGGTTGCCGACCCCCGGGCGATTGCCTTGTCCGGGTCGGTTGCCGGCTCCCGGTCGGTTGCCCTGGCCGGGACGGTCGCCAACTCCCGGACGATTCCCTTGTCCCGGGCGGTTGCCGGCACCGGGCCGATTGCCTTGTCCCGGACGGTTGCCGGCGCCGGGGCGGTTGCCGGGGAGCGGCATCGGCTTGGCCGGTTGCTTTGGATAGCTCACGTTGCCCGGACGGGTCGAGGGACGCGCCGAGGGCTTGGTGGGCCGGGTGGCCGGGCGATTGCTCGGCAGGGTCGGCTTGGCCTCCGGACGGGTCTGCGGACGGGTCTGAGGACGGGTCTGAGGACGGGTCTGCGGACGGGTCTGCGGGCGGGTCTGTGGGCGGGCCTGTGGCTTGGTTGTTGGCCTGGTTTTCGGCCGCTGGACCTGGGGTCGTTGCACCTTGGGGCGAGCCTGGCGGGTGCTGCTTCCGGTGAAGGCGTTGCGGTTGACCTTGCGGCTCTGGGGCTTGGCGCGGCTGACCTGGCGGGCGGGTGCGCGGGACACGCTGCGGGCGCCGCCGCCGCCGCGTGCGGCACTGCGGTTGCCGCCACCGCCGCCGCCGAAGCCGCGCGCCATGGCTTCGGAGCCGACGAGGGTGGCGAGAAGAAGCTGGATCAGGGCAAACTTGAGAATGGTTTTCATGGCTGGCTGGAGTCGGGGGTTCATTCGGAGGTGGCCGCGGCCTTCGGGGCGGGCGGTCGCTTGACGACCTTGAGGGTGGCTTCCGGCAGGACCTCGTCGCCGATGACCTTGTCGCGCGTGGTCCAGGTGAAGCTCTGGCCGTCGTCGCCGAGCTCGAGGAGGATCGTGCCGCGCTGGGGCTCGCCGTCGGCGGTGACCCCGAGCGAGCGGATCAGGTAGCGGTCGGCCTCGGCCTCGGTCCACTCGTTGAAGCTGAACCCTCCCTGGGCATCGAAGTGCCAGGAAACGTAGCCGTCGCGCCGTGGATCCCAGCCGATTCGAAGCGTCGATGCGGTGCTCTCGACACCCGACTCCTCGGTCAGCGCACGGGCATCGATGTAGGGGCCGTCGTCGCTCCAGTTGAACGCGATGTAGGTCCGGCTGCCGTCGTTCTCGATCAGCCAGTCGCCGACGATCCAGTCGAGGCCGAGGAGCTTCTCGTCGGGCAGCGCGGTGTCGTCCTTCTCGCCGCGGACGGTGGCGGCGAGCCAGGATCCGTCCTGCTGCTGGACCAGCACCGCACTGTAGCCGTGGGAGCTGACTTCGCCATCGTTGGCGGTGAGGTGGAAGACGCCGTTCTCGATGGCGATCGACGGCGCGGCGAAGTGGACCTCGCCGGCCTCGACGGCCGCCACGGGGGCCCCGTCGCCCGCCTCTTCGAAGAGACCGGCGTAGTATTCCTCGATGACCTCGCGGCCGGTGAGGATCTCGCCGCTCGAGAGGGTGAGTTCGCCGTCGGGCAGGTAGGTGGCCGCGATGGCGGCGGCGTCGCGCTGGTTGAAGGCCTCGACGAGGGACTGCGCCGCCTTTTCGAGCGCGGCGAGCCTGGCGTCGTCGGTGGACCCGGCGGGCGAGGACTCATCCGCGGTTGATGACTCTTCCCGGGAGGAATCCGCCTGGGCGAGGCACGGCAGGGCCGCGGCGACCGAGAGGCCGAGCAAGGTCGGCACGAAGGACCGGTGTTTCATAATGGGACCCGTAGTCTATCCACCAGATCCCAAGCTTGGACAAGGCGGAATTCCCCCTTGGCGCACCAACTGACGAGTTTGCCATCGGGGCTCAGGGCAGGGTCGTCCGCAACACGGTCGCCGCTCCCTCGGCCACCAGTCCGCCGGCGCCGCGTGGCAGGAGGAAGAAGTCGCCCTTTTCGAAGGCCGGGCCATCGGGGGTCGAGACCCGACCCTCGGCGATCGAGATGATCGAGAAGCGCCGCGCATCGGGATTGCTGAAGCCCTCGCCTTCAGTGAGTTCGAGCTTCTCGACCCGGAAGTGCCCGCATTCGGCGATGACGGTGCCGTCCGGCCGGTCCATGCCGGGTTCGTAGTCGTTGAAGTCGATGCTGCGCAGCGACTCCTCGACGTGCAGCTGGCGCGGCTTGCCGTCGAGGCCCATGCGGTTCCAGTCGAACACCCGGTAGGTGGTGTCGGAGTTCTGCTGGATCTCGTGGATGAGGAATCCGCCGCCGATCGCGTGGAGCCGGCCCGAGGGAATGAAGATCGACTCGCCGGTGGCGGGGCGGATGGCGTGGACGACCTCCGCCACGCTGCCGGCGCGGATGGCGGTCTCGAATTCCTCGCGGGTGATGCCGGCCCTGAGGCCGACGTAGAGGGTCGCGCCGGGATCGGCATCGGCGATGTACCACATCTCGGTCTTCGGCTCGCCGCCGAGGGCCGGGGCGATGGCGGCCGGCGGGTGGACCTGGATCGAGAGGTCGTCGCGGGCGTCGAGGACCTTGATCAGCAGCGGGAAGCGCGGCGTGTCGGGCATCCCGGCGCCGAAGATCTCGTCACGGCGGGTGGTCCACAGCTCGTGCAGGCTGGTGCCGGCGAGGGGGCCGTCGGCGACGATCGACTGCTCGTCCTCGCGGTCGACGATTTCCCAGGACTCGCCGTAGGGCGCGGCGTCGGGGAGCTGGCGGCCGTACTGGCGCTCGAGCTCGCGCCCGCCCCAGACGCGCTGCATGTAGAGGGGGGTGAAACGGAGGGGGTCCATGGCGGCGAGCATGGACCAGACCGGGCGATAGGTCGATCCCGGCATCGCGCGGGAGTGGGGTGGGCGGCCGGGCCCGGCGAGGAGTGCTCCGGGGAGACTTGCCAAGCTGGCGAGCGGTTCCATCATCCCCGCGATGAGATGCCTCCCGACCCTCGCCATCGGCCTGCTGCTGGTGCTTGCCACGCGGCTGGCCGGGCAGGAGGCGGCGCCGTCGGCGGGGCCGCTGCTCGAGCCGGGCGAGGTCGAGGCGCAGCTCGAGGCCCTCGAGGGCTCGTCGCTGGACGACGTGGTCAAGGGGACGATCCGGCCCGGCTTGCAGGCTGCCTCGGAGGCGCTGGAGAGGGCGCGGGGCTTCCGCGAGGTCGAGGAAGAGGCGCGGCGCGTGCTCGACGAGGCGCCGGCGGCGATCGAGAAACTCGGCGAGCAGGCTGCGGAGCTTGGCGACGCCACCGAGGCCGCCCCGCCGGAAATCCCGCAGGCGCTCGACGAGCAGCGCGAGGCGCTCGAGGAAGCCCGCGCCGAGGTCGCCAGCCTCGAGTCCGAACTTTCCCAGGCCGAGGACGAGCTCGCCCGCGTGCGCGGGCGCCCGGTGCAGGTGGCCGAGCGGCTGCCGGCGGCCCGCAGCGAGCTGAGCCAGGGCAAGCTGCCAACGCGCCCCGACGCGGCGGAGGTGCCCTCCAGGGAAATGGCCGAGTGGATGCAGCAGGCGGCGGAGCGCCAGGCGCTCGAGGCGGAGGTGGCGATGCTCGAGCAGGAGCAACGCAGCCAGAGCCTGCGCGAACGCTTGGCGGTGGCGCGGCGCGACCTGCTCTCCGCGCGGCTCAAGCGTGCCCGTCCCGACCTCGAGGCCCGCGAGGCGGCGTTTCGCGAGCGCCAGGCCAATGAGGCCGACGCGATCCGCGCACGGATCGACCAGCTCGCCGCGCAGGTCCCGGAGGAAGAGAAAGTCACCGAAATGATCGCCGAAGTGCGGGAGCTGGCCGACGACTACCGCTCGTCGACGGGGAACCTCGGCGACTTCCGTGATGCGCGCGAGGCGGCGACCACCACCCGCGGGCGCCTCACCGCCGACTTCGCGCGGCTGCGGCGGCAGTTCGAACTGGGCGGGCTCGAAGCGGGCGCGGCCCAGGTGCTTTTCGAGGAGCGGCGGCGGCTTCCCAATGCCCAGCGCTACCGCTATGAGATCCGCGATCGGCAGCAGCAACTGACGTCCCTGCGGATCGCCGAGCTGCGTGCCGAGAACCTGCTCGCCAACCACGATGAATTTGCCGCCAGCTTCGGCCCCACGCCCGTCGGGCCGCTGGGCGAGCTGCTCGAGTTGCGCCGCGAGCTGCTCGGCAACCTGACCGAAAGCCGCCGCGCCGAGGTGCGTGAGCTCGCGGCCCTCGACAGCGAACAACGCATGCTCGGGGACCTGGTGGAAGAGCTCGAGGAGTTTCTCCGCAGCAACCTGTTCTGGGCCCGCAGCACCGGCAACATGAGCGGACAAACCCTGCGCAACCTGCCCGGCTCGCTGCGCTGGTTCTTCAGCGCGGAGCATTTCAAGGGGGCAGTGGATGCCCTTGGTCGCAGCATCGGGCGTCACCCGTTCCTCGCCGGCCTCACCATCCTGGTGGTGGTCGCCCTGATGTTGGCACGGCAGCGATTGGTGGCCCGCCTCAAGGAGGAGGGCCGTCTGACCCGGCGGATATCGACCGATTCCTATGCCTGTTCGATGCGCGCCCTGCTGGTCACCATCCTGCTGGCGGTGCCCTTGCCCCTGCTGGTGGGAATGGCCGGGTTCGGCCTGCTGCGCGACCCGGTGGTGGACGGCTGGGGGCGAGGCCTGGGGGGTGGAATGGTGGTGACGGGAGTGATCCTCTTCTTCCACTTCCTGTTTCGCGGTGTCGTCCGCGATGGTGGCCTGGGCCCCGATCATTTCCGCTGGGCCGAGCGGGCGATCCGGAGCACGCGGCATGTGCTGGACCGGGTGGTCTGGGTCTTCATCCCGGCCTTGCTGATCGCCGCGGCGAGCGTCCTCGACACCGGCAACCTGGCCTTCGAAAGTCTCGGCCGCATCGTCCTCATGCTCTCGCTCGCGGTGATCGCGGTGGTCTTCGGCCACGGGATGCGGCGGGCATGGAGTGCGATGAACCTCGACACCCTCGGGGCGCTGCGACCGCTGATGGTGATCCTGCTCGGGTTGCTGGTCGTCGTTCCCGCCCTCCTCGTCTTGTTCGCTGCCGGCGGCTGGATCAACACGGCGGTGTCCCTGAGCCTCGTCTTCCTCGGCGCGGTGGCGATCGCCATCCTGGGATGGATCACCTATGGGCTCGTCCTGCGCTGGTTCATGATCAAGGAGCGCCGGCTCGCCGTCGAGCAGGTGATCCGCGAGCGCAAGGCCCGCCGTGAGGCGGCTGCCGAGGCGGACTCCGACACGGCGGGCGAGAGCGAGATGCCGCCTGTGAACGAGGACGAGGTGAAGCTCGACCTCGACACGGTCGGCCAGCAGACCCGCCGGCTGCTCACCTCGCTCGCCGCTGCTGCGACCCTCGTGGGCATCTGGGCCTATGCTTCGGCGATGATCCCGGAGTCGACCCAAGCGCAGCAGGGCACCGAGGTTCCGGCCTGGGTGCCCTGGATCAAGGCCGGTCTGGTGATCTGGATCGGCACGACCGTCATCCGCAACCTGCCGGGCCTGCTTGAGCTGGCGGGCCTGCGGCGGGCGGCTCCCGATTCCGGCACGCGCTTTGCCATCGCCACGATCGCCCAGTATGCCGCCACGGCCCTCATCGCCGTGCTGGTGATGCAGATCGTCGACCTCGACCTCGCCCAGTTCGGCTGGATCGCGGCGGCCCTCAGTGTCGGCCTCGGCTTCGGCCTGCAGGAGGTGGTCGCCAACTTCGTCTGCGGCATCATCCTGCTGTTCGAGCGGCCGATCCGGGTCGGCGACGTGGTGGTGGTCGACAACGTCAGCGGCACCGTCGCCAAAATCCGCATGCGCGCGACGACCATCACCAACTGGGACCGCGAGGACTACGTCGTGCCCAACAAGAACTTCATCACCGGCTCGCTGCTCAACTGCACCCTGAGCAGCAAGGTGAACCGGGTGAACCTGCCGGTCGGCATCGCCTACGGCAGCGACGTCGCCCGCGCCCTCGAGATCCTCCGCGAAGTCGCCGAGGAGCACCCGCTGGTGATGGACGAGCCCAGCCCCTTCGCCACCTTCGAGGCCTTCGGCGACAGCAGCCTGAACCTGATGCTGCGCTGCTACCTGCCCGACCGCGACAACCGGCTCGGCGTGATCACCGACCTCCACCGCGAGATCGACCGGCGCTACCGCGAGGCCGAAATCGAGATTCCCTTCCCGCAGCGCGACCTCCACCTGCGCAGCGCCGAGGCGCTGGTCCGCATTTCCGGGGAAGCGAGGGAAGCCGGGGACACAGCGGAGACCCCGCAAGGCGGGGAAAAGGGCTGATTTCCTTTGGATTTCCTGATTTTTTGAACTCCGAAATCAATCTTGCCGTTTCGGGGTGCTGCGGGGAGACTCGGCGGCGGCATTCTCAGGGCTGATGGCGTGATGGCGAAGACGAACAAGCGGAAGAGAGGCAAGGCGGGGGCGAAGTGGTCCAACGAGGTGGTCGGGATCATCCTGATTGCGGTGGGGTTGCTTGCCTTCCTCTCGGTGGTGTCGTTCTCGCGCCAGGACCTCCCGGTGTGGGGCCTGGGCAAGACTTTTGCCGATGCCGCCGAGCCGGCCGGCGAGCCGGCGAACTTCATCGGCAAGCTGGGCGTGCTGATCGGCCTGGCCCAGGTGGCCCTGTTCGGGGGCGCGGGTTTCGTGGTGGCCGTGGCGCTGGTCTGGTTCGGGGTGGTGAAGCTGGTCTTCGACGGCCGCCTCTTCCCGCGCACCGTGATCGGTTTCGCCGTGCTGGCGCTCAGCGGGGCCACCTTCCTCCATGCCGGCTGGGCCGCGCCGGGGGAGCCGCTCGGTGCCGGCGGCCTGCTGGGTCGCCTGCTCGGCGGCAAGCTGCTGGTCCCGCTGATCGGCACGATGGGCACCCTGATCGTCACCAGCTGCCTCTACCTGGTCTCCCTCATCCTGCTGGTCGGGCAGAAACCGATCCACTTCATCCGCGAGTCGTGCGGGCTCGCCGGTGCCGGGGTGGAGAAGCTCAGGGAGGTGCGCGCCGAGAAGCAGGCCAGGGCCGAGAAGGACGCGATCCGCCAGGAGGAGCGCGAGAAGGAACGCGAGCGGCGTCGCAAGGAGCGCGAGGAGGCCCGCGCCGAGAAGGAACGCGCCAAGGCGGAGGAGGAGGGGACCCAGGCCGAGCTGCCACTGCGCGAGACGCCCGCGCCGCAGATCATCGATGCCTCGCAGAAGCGCGTCGAGGCGCCGCAGCCCGGCTCCAAGCCCTTCGAGCGGCGCAAGCCCGAGCACCAGTCGCTCAGCACCACCGGCTTCGAGGACTACGAGCTGCCGGGCTTCGACATGCTCGACGCGGTCGAGGAAAGCGACGAGCAGGATGGTGCGGCGAACCGCGACGAGCTGCTCGCGACCCAGCGCAACATCGTCGAGACCCTCAAGTCCTTCGGCATCGAGACCACGCCGGGCGACATCACCCGCGGCCCGACCATCACCCGCTACGAGATCTATCCCAGCGTCGGCCTGCGGGTCTCGCGCATCGCCCAACTCGAGGCCGACATCGCCCGCGCGACGCGCGCCGAGCGGATCAACATCCTCGCCCCGATCCCCGGCAAGGACACGGTCGGCATCGAGCTGGCCAACTCGACCAAGGTCGCCGTGCCGCTGCGCGAGCTGCTGCAGGACCCCGAGTTCCGCTCGGCGAAGAAGAAGATCCCGCTGGCCCTCGGCAAGGACGTCTACGGCCAGACGGTCATCGGCGACCTCGCGGCGATGCCCCACCTGCTCGTCGCCGGCGCGACCGGCTCGGGCAAGTCGGTTTGCATCAACTCGATCATCGCCTCGATGCTGTTCAAGTTCGGGCCCGACGAGCTGCGCTTCATCATGGTCGACCCGAAGGTCGTCGAGATGCAGATGTACAACCGCCTGCCGCACCTCGTGGTGCCGGTGGTGACCGATCCCCGCAAGGTCGTCGCCGCCCTGAAGTGGGTGGTCAACGAGATGGAGAAGCGCTACCGCGTCTTCGCCAAGTGCGGGGTGCGCAACTTCGACAGCTTCAACCAGCGCGTCGTCGAGGAGAAGGAGGAGCCCGAGGTCGAGGAAGTCGAGGAAGAGGCCGACGAGGAGGTCGACGAGGAGCAGGTCGAGTCGATCGCCCAGGCGCTCGAGGACGGCGAGCTCGGGCCCCAGGCCGGCGACGACGAGGAGGATGAGGAGGAAGAGGAGATCCCCGACCGCTACCCCTACATCGTGGTCATCGTCGACGAGCTCGCCGACCTGATGCAGACCGCGCCGGCGGACGTCGAGATGTGCATCGCCCGCATCGCCCAGAAGGCGCGCGCGGCGGGCATCCACCTGATCATCGCCACCCAGACGCCGCGTGCCGACGTGGTCACCGGCATCATCAAGGCGAACATCCCGTGCCGGGTCGCGTTCCAGGTTTCCTCGCAGCTCGACTCGCGGGTCATCCTCGACTCCAAGGGCGCGGAGAAGCTGGTGGGCAAGGGCGACATGCTCTACCTGCCGCCGGGGTCGGCCAAGCTCGAGCGCGCCCAGGGCGCCTTCGTCTCCGACGAGGAGGTCGAGCGCCTCGTCGACCACTGCTCGGACCAGGCCGACGTCAACTTCGAGGAGGACATTCAGGCCACCATCGAGAGCAGCGGTGCCGACGACGGCGGCGAGGAGGTCTCCGACGCCGACGAGGAGCTGGTCGCCCGCTGCATCGAGGTGGCGCGCCAGGAGCAGAAGTGCAGCACCAGCCTGCTGCAGCGCCGCCTGCGGCTCGGCTACACCCGCGCCGCGCGGATGGTCGACATCCTCGAGCAGCGCGGCGTCGTCGGTCCCGGCGACGGCGCGAAGGCGCGCGAGGTGTTCGTGAAGTGAGGGTGGTGTTGGCGGTGTCGAGGTGGTTCGGGCGCCGCCGAGGTGCGGGGGAGTGAGCAGTGAGCAGTGAGCAGTGGAGAGGCGCTCATCCGTCATCCACCATCTGCCATCCTCCATCTTCAGCTTGTGCTGGGGGGTGGGGAGGGTAGAGGTGAGGGATGCCGGAAGAGACGCCAGCGCCGCCGAAGGGACGCTCCTGTTGGTTCAAGGTCTTCATCGCGCTCTGCCTGCTCGCCCTGGTCTTGGGGGTCTTCTGGTGGTGGCACAACCGGCCGATCCGGCCGGTTGTGCTCAGCGAGCAGGAGAAGCAGCAGGTCGAGCAGAAGGTCGAGGCGATCCAGGCCGGGCCGGAGGAGCCCGAGGAGCCGGGCTACGAGCCGGGGAAGAAGTCGATCGTGCTCACCGAGCGCGAATTGAACGGCCTGCTCAACGAGCGCACGAATCTCGGCGACAAGGTGCGCTTCGAGCTGGCCACCGACGCGATCCACGCCCGGCTCGAGAGCGACCTCGACGAGGACCTGCCGCTCTTCGGCGGGCGCAAGCTCAAGGCGCGGGCACGCTTCCTGGTGAGCCAGGACGAGGCGGGCACGCACTTCGTCATCGATGACGTGACCGTCTGGGGCGTCTCGCTGCCCAACGACTGGCTCGGCGGCCTCAAGGGCCGCGACCTCATCGGCGAGGCCCTCGGCGGCAAGCCCGGCAGCCTCGCCGGGGTGAAGTCGATCGAGGTGGTGCCGGGGGAGATTCGGGTGGAGCTGAAGGAGTAGGGAGGAACTGGGGCTGGCAGGGCCGGTTGGCGGTGCGGGCCGGCTGGAAAGCACCGCCCGGGCAACCAAGCTGCCGGGGAGAGGTGGCGGAGCGGGAGAAATAGGTCCTATGGGTCCTATAGGACCTATGGGAGCACCTCTTGCGCTCCGCAGTGTCGATCCTGGCGCTGCGAAGACGGGTGGGGCGGGAGCTTGTCTTCCGGAGCCGCCCCAAGTGCAAGGGTGAGGCGCAGCCTCACGCCATATAGGTCCCATAGGTCCTATAGGTCTTATGCCCTGCGCTCCGCCACCTCTCCCAGCCTCTCACCACCCAACCCGCGCTTCCCAGCCGGTCCGCACCGGCACCACGCCCCACGACACCTCCACTCCCCAGCCTCTCACCACCCAACCCGCACTTCCCAGCCGGTCCGCACTGCCAACCCGCCTCACGCCGCCCCTTCCTCCCGGCCCGGCTTCGCCACGGCGGCGCGGATTGCCTGCTGCACTTCCTCGACGCTGCCGCGGCTGTCGATGACGGTGGCGAAGGGCTCGTCGCGCAGCGACAGGAAGATCTCGCGGCACTTGGTGAGCGCCTCGCGCTGCTCGAACTCGTTGGCGGTGTCGCCGCGGGCGCCGATGCGCCGCAGGGCGTCGTCGATCGGCAGGTCGAGGAGGATGAGGTGGTCGGGGAGCGGGGCGAAGGCCTCGTTGCGGCGGCGGATCGCGGCGGGGTCGAGGCCGCGGCTGCCCTGGTAGGCCATGGTCGAGAAGTAGTAGCGGTCGAGGATCACCACCTTGCCGGCGTCGAGCGCCGGGCGGATGAGCTGCCCGACGTGCTCGCGGCGGTCCTCGAGGAAGCAGTCGAGCTCCTCTTCCGGCGACAGCCGCCCGGTGGCTGCGGACTCGCGCAGCCGGCGCCCCCAGGGGCCGTCGGTCGGCTCGCGGCTGAGGACGACCTCGCGGCCCGTCGACTCGAACCACTCGCCGAGCAGCCGGCACTGGGTCGACTTGCCGGTGCCGTCGGTTCCCTCGAGGACGATGAGCATGGCGGCAGGGTGAAAATTGCCGCGCGGCCTGCCAAGGGGGAAGTCGGGCCCGCAACGGATCGGTGATTTTCCCGCCAAGCCGCAGATTTCAGTTCCGCCGTGCGGGGAATCGCCGCAGGCTGGCGGCGGCGGCTCCACTGTCATTCAGCCAGCTCTCCATCCATCAAGCCCATCCATCCCATGTCCCACCAATCCATCAAGGAAGAGTGCCTGCAGGCGAACCTCGAGCTTCCCAAGACCGGCCTGGTCGACCTGACCTTCGGCAACGTCTCGGTCGCCGACCCGAAGGCGCGCGTGTTCGCGATCAAGCCGAGCGGGGTCGACTATGACAAGCTGCGCGCCGACGACATGGTGGTGCTCGACTACGACGGCCAGGTCGTCGAGGGCGAGCTGCGGCCGTCGTCGGACACCCCGACCCACCGCTGCCTCTACCGGCGCTTCGAGGGCATCCGCTCGGTCGTCCACACCCACTCGCGCAGCGCGGTCGCCTTCGCCCAGGCCGGCCGCGACCTGCCCTGCCTCGGCACCACCCACTGCGACTACTTCCACGGCGCGATCCCGTGCACCCGCACGATGACGCCGGAGGAGGTCGGCGGCGAGTACGAGTGGGAAACCGCGGTGGTGATCGCCGAGGCCTTCGAGAGCCGCGGCATCGACCCGCTCAACGTCCCCGCCGTGCTGGTCCGCAACCACGGGCCCTTCGCCTGGGGGCCCTCGGCCGCCAAGGCGGTCGAGACGGCGCTGGCGCTGGAGATCGTCGCCGACATGGCGATCAAGACCCTGTCGATCCAGCCGGCGGCGGACCCAGCGCCGCAGCACCTGCTCGACAAGCACTTCTTCCGCAAGCACGGACCGGGCGCCTACTACGGCCAGTCCTGACGAAGCCCCGCGCAATCCTTCCCCGAATCTCTCCCCCATGTCCGACTGGATCCACCGGGCACTCGCCGAGCGCTATCCGACGATCGTCTCGGCGGTCTCCGAGATCGCCGCGCTCAAGGCGCAGCTGCAGCTGCCCAAGGGGGTGATCCACGTCATCTCCGACATCCACGGCGAGGACAAGAAGCTGCGCCACGTGATCAACAACGCCTCGGGGCGGTTGCGGCCGCTGGTGGCCGAGATGTTCGAGGACAAGCTGGCGCCGGCGGAGTTCCGCGAGCTGCTCCACGTGCTCTACTACCCGGCCGAGGTCCTGCAGATCAAGCGCGACGAGCTGCGCGACGAGGACGCCCGCGCGCGCTGGGTCACGGCGACCCTGCAGCGCCAATTCGAGCTCATCCGGGTGATGATCCGCGAGCGCCGCCGCAAGGCGGTGAAGACGCTGGCGCCGAAGGAGTTCCGCGAGCTCTTCGAGGTCCTGCTCAACTACCCGGCCGGGGGCCATGCCGAGGAGTTCCTCACCGTGCAGATCCGCGAGCTGGTCCACCGCCGGCTGGCCTTCACCGCGGTGCGCAGCGCGTCGCGCTTCATCCGCAGCCTGACGGTCGAGGAAACCATCGTCGCCGGCGACCTCGGCGACCGCGGCCCGCGCATCGACCGGGTCATCGACATCCTCCAGCGCCAGCCCAACGTCACCTTGATCTGGGGCAACCACGACGTCAGCTGGATGGGCGCCTGCCTCGGCCACGAGGCGCTGATCGCCCTGGTGCTGAGGATTTCGCTGCGCTACCGCCGGCTCTACCAGCTCGAGGAGGGCTACGGCCTGCTGACCAAGGCGCTCGAGCACCTCGCCGAGGCCGAGTACGGCGACGACCCGGCCGAGCACTTCCTGGCCAAGCGCAAGGGCGAGCGCGACCCGCTGCTCATCGCCCGCATGCACAAGGCCGCGGCGATCCTCGAGTTCAAGCTCGAGGGACAGATGATCGAGCGCCACCCGGAGTGGAAAATGGACGACCGCAACCTGCTGCGGCGGATCGACTACGACAAGCGGACGGTGATGGTCGACGGCGCCGAGCACCCGCTGCGCGACCCGCTGCTGCCCACAGTCGACCCGGCCGACCCGAACCGCCTGTCGGAGGCCGAGCAGCACTGCCTCGAGCGGCTCAAGGAGTCGTTCATGTCATCCGACCGCCTGTGGCAGCACATGAAGTGGGTCGCCGAGCGCGGCCGCATGGCGCTGGTGCGCGACCGCGCGGTGATCTTCCACGCCTGCCTGGCGACCGACGACGACGGCGCCTACCTGCCGCTCGAGATCGACGGCCGCGAGTGCCGCGGGCCCGAGCAGTTCGACGCCTTCAACCGCGTGATCAAGCGCGCCTTCCGCGACGGCGTCGAGGCCTCGCAGGACGACCTCGACTGGTTCTACTACCTCTGGGCGGGCCCCAGCTCGCCGCTGTTCGGCAAGGACCGCATGGCGACCTTCGAGACCTACTTCGTCGCCGACAAGGCGACCCACAAGGAGACCCGCAACCCGTGGTTCCGCTGGATCCACGACTTCGGGTTCTGCGACCGCATCTGCCGCGAGATGGGCGTCGACGAGGGCGGCATCATCGTCAACGGCCACGTTCCCGTGAAGGTCAAGGAGGGCGAGAGCCCGCTCAAGGACGGCGGCAACGCGGTGACCATCGATGGCGCCTTCTCCGAGGCCTACGGCGACCGCGGCTACACGCTCATCCTCGGTCCCGAGGGCGAGGTGCTGGCCGAGCACCACGCCTTCCCGAACCCGGTCCAGGCCGTGCGGGAGGGCGAGGACCTGGTGCCGACGATGACCCTGCTGCGCGGTTACGAAAAGCCGCGCTCGGTCGGCGACACCGAGAAGGGCGAGGCGATCCGCGCCCAGATCCGCGCCCTCGAGGAGCTCGTCGTGGCCTACGAGGACGGCCGGATCCAGGAAAGGCGCGGGTGAGGGGAGGCAGTAGGCCGGGAAGGGTCGAGGCGGCGGAGGTTCCAGAGTCTCATCGGAGCACCGACTTCAGTCGGCTGAGAGGTGTGGAGGCGGAGTTGAAGGGTGCTTCGAGGCGGGCTGAAGCCCGCGGTCCGATGAGAGCCGGCGGAGGTTCCGGATCTGCTGCCGGAGGCCTTGGACTGCGGTGGCTTGACACCGCTTTGGTGTCGTTCTGGAACGTCGCCACCCAGCATGCTGTCGGACGGGAAAGGCGGCCTGCAGCGCCCACCAAGCGCCCACCAAGCGCCCACCAAGCGCCCACCAAGCACCCACCAAGCACCCACCAAGCACCCACCAAGAGGCGGCCCCACCCGGACAGCCGCGCTTCCGAACCGTCGCTGTTCAGGGAAACCACCTGACGTTCTGGTGGAAATGGAGGGCCGCAGATTGAGCAGATTCTCGCAGATCGATTGGTGTTGTTGAGTCTGCGCCCATCTCCGCCGCTGCGGTTTCCCATCCTTCGCCCCCCGAGCTCCGGTGATTTCCCGGAACTCGTAGCCATCGACCGGGTCCTCTTCCGCGAGAAGATCCGGATTGGAGGAACGCTTGGTCTCCGGCCAGTGGAGGCCTGGCACTCCTTGCTTCGTGACCGTCTTGCCTGAAACCGATTCCCCGAACGACCCGCGAAAGCGGCGTCAAGCCGCCGCACTCCAGGGTCCGGCGCTGCGCCGGACTCTGCAGCGGGGCCGTCGCGGTGGAATGGAAGCGGATCTCCCATTCACCCTGGTCCCCCGAAGGCCGTGGGTGCGGGGCCTAGCCCCGCGTGCGCGCCTTGATCTCGAGCAGCTTCTTCATCGCGCCGCCGAGGTCGGCCGAGTCGGTGACCCCGCCGAAGGCGTCGTGGAGGCTGCGGTAGAGCCCGTAGAGCTCCTCGTAAATCGCCCGGCTGTCGGCCTGCGGCGTGTAGACGACGTCCTTGAGGCCGGTCATCGCGGCCTGGGCGCTGGGGAAGTCGGCGAAGGTGCCGGCCGCCACCGCGGCGCCCACGGCCGAGCCGAGCGCGCAACCCTGCGACGAGCGGGTGACGCGCATCTCGCAGCCGGTGACGTCGGCGTAGATCTGCATCAGCATCGGGTTCTTCTCGGCGATGCCGCCGGAGCAGACGATGCGCTCGACCGGCACGCCGTATTCCTTGATGCGGTCGACGATGGCCCGCGCGCCGAAGGCGGTGGCCTCGATCAGCGCGCGGTAGATCTCGGCGCGGCTGGTGTGCAGCGTCTGGCCGAGCAGCAGGCCGGTGAGTTCCTGGTCGACCAGGATCGTGCGGTTGCCATTGTTCCAGTCGAGGCCGAGCAGGCCGCTCTGGCCGGGCTTGAGCATGTTGGCCTCGCGGGTCAGCTCGGCGTGCAGCGAGGCGTCGCCCTTGAGGACGACCTCGACCCACCACTTGAAGATGTCGCCGACGGCCGACTGACCGGCCTCGACGCCGTAGAACCCGGGCAGGATGGCGCCCGGGACGATGCCGCAGATGCCGGGGATGTCGGCGACCTCCTTGTCGGCGGAGACCACCGCGCAGTCGCAGGTCGAGGTGCCGATCACCTTGACCAGGGTGCCCTCGTCGACGCCGCAGCCGATCGCGCCGTAGTGGACGTCCATCTCGCCGATGGCGATGGCGATGCCCTCCTTCAGGCCGAGCTTGTCGGCCCACTCGGCGCACAGCGTGCCGGCCGGGGCCGAGGCGTCGTGGGCCTTGTCGTAGAGCCGGCCGCGCAGCCTGGCGAGCTCCGGGTCGAGGGCGGAGAGGAACTCCTCGTCGGGCAGGCCGTTCCAGTCCTCGGAATACATCGCCTTGTGGCCGGCCATGCAGACGCCGCGGCGGATCTTCGTCGGGTCGCTGGCGCCTGTGAGGATCGCCGGGACGAAGTCGGACAGCTCGACCCAGGAGTAGGCGGCCTTGAAGACCCCGGGGTCGACCTTGAGGCAGTGCCAGAGCTTGGCCCAGAACCACTCCGACGAGTAGGTCCCGCCGATCTTGGCGAGGTACTGCGGCCGCATCTTCGCGGCGGTCTCGGTGATCGCGGCGGCCTCGGCGATGGAAGTGTGGTCCTTCCACAGCCAGCACTGCGCGTTCGGGTTGTCCCTGAAGCGGTCGTCGAGCGCCAGCGGGCGGTTGTTCGCATCCACCGGAATCGGGCTCGAGCCGGTGCCGTCGACGCCGATGCCGACCACCTGGTCGGGCGAGAAATCCGGGTCCGAGGCGGCCTCCTTCAGCGCGGCGCGGACGGTCTGCTCGAGGCCGGCGATGTAGTCGGCGGGATTCTGGCGGGCGAGGTTGTGGTCGACCGGGTCGAGCAGGATGCCCTGCTCGCCGGAGGGGTAGTTGAAGATGCTGGTGCCGAGCTCGGCGCCGTCCGAGGTGCGGACGACGAGGGCGCGGACCGAGTTGCTGCCGTAGTCGATGCCGATGGTGTAGGACATGGTGGATTTCAGGATGGATTCGCCGTGATTTCATCGCCTGTGCCGCGACGGAACGAGGGAAAAATTCGCCGGCGCCTTGATTGGCGGGCAAACTTCTCCGGCGCGGCGGCTGCCTCAGGCGACTGCAGACGGCACGGTCCTGCAGATCCGCTGCTCCGGCCTTCCGGCAGCGTGTGATCCCTCTTCCCTCATGCCGAGGCGACCAGGCGCCGATCTTCGGGTTGCCTCGGATTTCCAATTGGTCTTTGATGAGGGTCGCCCGCATCAAACCCGGCGTCCCGATCCCACCGGCATGAGATCCTCCATCCTGTTGCCACTTGCTGCCCTCCTGTCCCTCTCCGGTGCCCGCGGGTCGGCCACCGACCTCGATATCACCATCGATGTCGACAACCCGACCGTCGAGCTCAGCCCGCACCTCTACGGGCTGTTCTACGAGGACATCAACTTCGCCGCCGACGGTGGCCTCTATGCCGAGCTCGTCCAGAACCGCTCCTTCGAGTATTTCCCCGTGAATGGCAACGACCCGGCTGGGCGCGAGCTTCACCCGCTGTCCGCCTGGGACAAGGTCGAGCGCGACGGGGCAAGCTGCGAGCTGGCCGTGGTCGACGAGGATCCGCTCAACGCGAACAACACGAACTACCTCGAGGTCCGCATCGCCGCGCCGGGCCGAGCCGGCGTGCGCAACCTCGGCTTCGACGGCGTCCGCCTCGATGGCGGGGCCAGCTACGATCTTTCCCTCTACGCCCGCACGATCGACTGGACGGGTGAGGGCCGGCTCGACATCACCCTGGAGGATCCGCAGGGCCGGGTGCTCGGGAAGGCGGTCGTCGACGGCATCGGCGGTGAGTGGAAGAAGTACGAGGCCACGCTGACCTCGTCGGCAACCAGCGACGTCGGCCGCCTGGTGGCCACCACGCCGGGGCGGGGGACCCTGGCGCTGGACATGGTTTCGCTGTTTCCGCAGGACACTTGGAAGGGACGGCGCAACGGGCTGCGCAAGGACCTCGTCGAGGCGCTGGCCGACCTCAACCCGAAGTTCCTGCGCTTTCCCGGCGGCTGCATCGCCCACGGCCACGGCCTCGACAACGTCTACCACTGGAAGGACACCGTCGGTGATGTCGCCGAACGCAAGCCCAACTGGAACCTGTGGGGCTACCACCAGACCTACGGCCTGGGTTTCTACGAGTATTTTCTGCTCTGCGAGGACCTCGGCATGCAGCCGCTGCCGGTGGTCCCGGTCGGCGTCTCCTGCGGCTTTCGCGGACCGCAAGAGGCCGTGCCGATGGAAGAGATGGACGCCTGCGTGCAGGACGCGCTGGACCTGGTCGAGTTCGCCAACGGTCCGGCCGACAGCGAGTGGGGCTCGGTCCGCGCGGAGATGGGCCACCCCGAGCCCTTCGGCATGGAGTTCATCTGCATCGGCAACGAGCCGCACGACAACCGCCTGTTCCGCGACCGCTTTCCGCTCTTCGTCGAGGCGATCCGCGACCGCCACCCGGACCTGAAGATCATCGGCACCTCCGGGCTGGGCTGGCAGATCCCGATCTACGACCTGATGACCGAGCACGCGGTCCACAGCTCGGACGAGCACTACTACGAGGACCCCACTTGGTTCCTCGACAACGTCGATCGCTTCGACAATTTCGATCGCGACAAGCCGAAGATCTTCATCGGTGAGTATGCCTCGCGCGGCCGCACCCTGTTCAATGCGGTGGCCGAGGCGGCCTACCTGACGGGGGTCGAGCGCAACGGCGACATCGTCGACATGACCTGCTACGCGCCGCTATTCGCCAACGTCGACCACACCCAGTGGAACCCCGACCTGATCTACTTCGACAAGCGCACGGTGGTGCGCACGTCCATCGAGGTGGAGAAGTTGGCGGTGAACGGCGAGGAAATCGACCCGGTGGAGTGGAACAGCAGTGGCGGCGACTTCCGCGAGGAGGGCGGCCGCTGGGTCCAGCGGGACGTCGGCGTCGAGGGGGTGCTGCTGATGAGCGGCAGGAGCTTCGAGGGCGAGGCGGTGACCTACACGCTCCGTGCCCGCAAGCTGGCGGGCGAGGAGGGCTTCCTCGTCGCCTTCGGGGGGACCGGCCGCCACGACACCTACTGGTGGAACCTCGGCGGTTGGGAAAACACCGCCCACGGGATCGAGCGGATCGAGGGCGTCTCCAGCCGCCAGCTCGACCGGCGCGACGGCACGATCGAAACCGGCCGCTGGTATGACCTGAAGGTCGAGCTGACCCCCGGGCGGATCCGCTGCTTCCTCGACCGGGAGCTGGTTCATGATGTCGATCTCGACCCGCCGGGAGTCTGCGTCTCATCGACCCTCGATCGCGAGGCGGGCGAGGTGATCGTGAAGTTGGTCAACCCGACCGAGAATCCGAAGGACTCGAGGGTCCGCCTGGACGGCGTCGGCGCGGTCGAGCCCGAGGCGCGTCTGCTGGTCCTGACCGGCGACCGCGAGGCGACCAACACGGTGCTTCATCCCGACCGGGTGCGGACGGTCGAGCGCACCATCGAGGTGGCCCGTGAGTTCGATCACCTGCTGCCGGCGATGTCGGTCCAGTTCATCCGCATCGGGGTGGAGTAGGGGGCGTTGGGACGCGCCAGTCGGGCGGCCGGGAGAGCAAGCTGAGCGCAGGGAATAGGTCCTATGGGTCCTATAGGACCTATGCGAGCACCTCATGAGCTCCACAGTGTCGGCCCTGGCGCTGCGAAGATGGGCGGGGCGGGAGCTCACCTTCCGGAGCCGCCCAAAAACCAGGGTGAGGCGCAGCCTCACGCCAGATAGGTCCCATCGGTCCTATCGGTCCCATGCCCTGTGCTCCGCCTGTTCTCCCAGCCGCTTGGTCGCCCAGTCGGCGCTTTCCAGCCGGTCCGCACCGGCAAAACGCCTCACGACGCCCTCACCCCCGGTCGCTCAACACCCATGCCGTGCTTTCCAGCCGGGCTCCCTCAGATGAACTCGTTGATCAGGTTGGAGAGCATTTCCTGGCGGCCGGAGGCGAGGGTCGGCTCGCCCTTGCGGCGGACGTGCTTGCTGAGGTCCTCGAGGGTGAGCTTGCCGGCCTCGATCTCGGCACCGATGCCCGAGTCCCAGGAGGCGTAGCGGTTGGCGACGAACTCGCGAAGACGGCCGTCGGCACGGATCGCGGCGGCGATCTTGAGCCCGCGGGCGAAGGCGTCCATGCCGCCGACGTGGGCGTGGAACAGGTCGATCGGCTCGTGCGACTCGCGACGGCGCTTGGCGTCGAAGTTCAGGCCGCCGGTGGTGAATCCGCCCATCTCGAGCACCTTGAGCATCACCTGGGTGGTGCCGTAGAGGTCGGTCGGGAACTCGTCGGTGTCCCAGCCGAGCAGGGTGTCGCCCTGGTTGGCATCGATCGACCCCAGCGCCCCGGCATTCAGCGCCACGGTCAGCTCGTGCTGCATGCTGTGGCCGGCGAGGGTCGCGTGGTTGGTCTCGATGTTGAGCTTGAAGTGGTCGAGCAGGTCGTACTCGCGGAGGAAGTTGAGGCAGGCCGCGGCGTCCGAGTCATACTGGTGGGTGGAAGGCTCGCGGGGCTTCGGCTCGATGTAGAACTGGCCCTCGAAGCCGATCGCCTTCTTGTGGTCGACCGCCAGGTGCAGCAGTGCGGCGAGGTGGTCGAGCTCGCGCTTCATGTCGGTGTTGAGGAGCGTGGCGTAACCCTCGCGGCCGCCCCAGAAGGTGTAGCCGAGGCCGCCGAGCTTGTGGGTGGCGTCGATCGCCGCCTTCACCTGCGCCGCGGCGTAGGCGAAGACCTCGGCGTCGGGCGAGGTGCCGGCACCCTGGGCATAGCGCGGGTGGTTGAACAGGCAGGCGGTGCCCCAGAGGAGCTTCTTGCCCGACTTCTCCTGCAGCTGGCCGAGGTGCTCGACGACCGCCTCGAGCGCGGCGGTCGACTTGGCGAAGTCATCGAGCTCCGGGGCGATGTCGCGGTCGTGGAAGCAGTAGAAGTCGATGCCCGTCTTCTCGAGGAACTCGAAGAACACCTCGGCGCGCTTCTTGGCGTTGTCGATCGAGTCGCTGCCGTCGTCCCAGGGCATCAGCGCCGTCGGGCCGCCGAAGGGGTCGGCGAGTCCGTTGCGCATGACGTGCCAGTAGGCCGCGCCGAAGCGCAGGTGCTCGCGCATGGTCTTACCCTCGACGACGGCCTCGGGGTCGTAGTGCTTGAACGCGAGGGGGTTCTTCGATTCGGGGCCCTCGAAGGGAATGGTCGGGACGTCGGGAAAGTAGGACATGGGTCGGTGCGTTGGAGGGCCCTAGAAGGGCCGATCCGGGCGGTTTGGACAAGGAGGAAGGCTGTCTTGGGGGGCGGGGGCGGAGCCGGGAGCAGGGGCGGACTTTGGCGGGGCAGCGGCGTTTTCCCGCTTCCCATTCGGGCCGATCGATCTAGGAGTGGCGCCGTGAGCCGCATCCACTTCATCGGAGGAGAAAAGGGAGGGGTCGGGAAGTCCGTGGTTTCGCGGGTCCTGGCGCAGTATTTCATCGACCGGGGGATCCCCTTCGTGGGCTTCGACACCGACGCCTCGCACGGGACCTTCAGCCGCTTCTACCAGGAATACGCCTCGCCGATCCAGGCCGGCAGGTACGAGAGCCTCGACCGGATTCCGGAGCTGGCGGTGAGCGACCCCTCGAAGCACATCATCGTCGACCTCGCCGCTCAGACCGACGAGGCCTTCACCGACTGGCTGGAGAGCTCCGGCGTGCTCGAGTTGCTCAAGGAGAGCGAGGTGCGGGTCGACTACTGGCACGTCATGGACGACGGCAAGGACTCCTACGACCTGCTCGCCCGGCTGTTCGGCCGCTTCCACGACCGGCTCAACTACTTCATCGTGCTCAACCACGGCCGCGGCGAGCGCTTCGACGGTTTCCTGGCCTCCGACACCTGCCGCCGTGCCCGCGCGCTGAATGCGACGATCGTCGAGCTGCCCAAGCTCCATGCCGCGTCGATGCAGAAGATCGACCACTCGAACAGCTCGTTCTGGGCCGCGGCCAACAACACCGAGGGCAACGCACTCGGCATCATGGACCGCCAGCGGGTCCGCATCTGGCTGAAGAAGCTCTACGCCGGGATGGACTCGCTCGACCTGTGAACGAACCGCGCGACCCCCGCGACCCCAGTCGCGCAGGTCCGGGCGCGACTGGGGTCGCGCGGTCCGTCGGGCTTCCGGGGGGTGGGGAAGGCTACCCAATCTCCGGCTCCCAGCCCTTGCGGTAGGGTCGCTTGATGAATCGAGCGGCCTCGGGAAGTCCGCGGGCCTTGAGCTGGGTGGCATCCCAGTCGATGCGCTTGCCGAGGCGCACGGCCAGGTTGCCGGCGAGCACCATCTCGG
>JAUIJB010000112.1 GCA_030430455.1 Verrucomicrobiia bacterium
GATCGGGGTGGATGTGGTCGACCTTCTCGCGGCCGTTGCGGCGGTTGAGGTAGGGGTGGAGCAGGTCGCCGACGATCGGGCCGGGGCGGATGATGGCGACCTCGATGGCGAGGTCGTAGAAGCTGCGCGGCTTCATGATCGGCAGGGTCGCCATCTGCGCGCGCGACTCGACCTGGAAGGTGCCGATGGTGTCGGCGCGGCACAGCAGGTCGTAGACGGCGGGGTCGTCCATGGGCAGGCGGGCGGCGTCGACCGGGTGGCCGCGGTCGGCGCAGATCTTGAGGGCGTCCTCGACCGCGGCGAGCATGCCGAGGCCGAGCAGGTCGACCTTGAACAGGCCGAGGTCCTCGCAGTCGTCCTTGTCCCACTGGACGATCGTGCGGCCGGGCATGGTGGCCGGCTGCAGCGGGACGATGGAATCGAGCCCGCGGTCGCAGATGATCATCCCGCCGGAGTGCTGGCCGAGGTGGCGCGGCATCGCCAGCACCGCGTGGTAGAGGTGCATCAGGGCGGGCAGGCGCGGGTGCGTGGGCGGGATGCCGGCCTTGGCGATGGTGGCCTCGAGCTCGGCGACCTGGCTGCGCGGGTAGTAGTCGTCCATGCCGCCGGCGGGGGATGGTGGATGGTGGATGGTGGATGGCGTGGGTTCGTCGTGGACCTTGGGGGCGGAGCAGATGTCGGAGAAGCGGTCGGCGATGGAGGGCGGGAAGCCGAGGACCTTGGACATCTCGCGGAAGGCCGAGCGGGGGCGGTAGGTGATGACGTTGGCGGTCATCGCGGTGCCACGCGGGCCGTACTTCTCGAAGACGTGCTGGATGACCAGCTCGCGGCGCGCGCCGGAGGGGAAGTCGATGTCGATGTCGGGCCACGAGCGGCGGTTCTCGGAGAGGAAGCGCTCGAACAGCAGCCCACCGCCGACCGGGTCGACGTTGGTGATGCCGAGGGCGTAGCAGACCGCCGAGTTGGCGGCCGAGCCGCGGCCCTGGCAGAAGATGCCGTGGGCCTTGGCGAAGCTCATGATCTCCTCGACGATGAGGAAGTAGCCGGGGAAGCCGAGGCGGGCGATCAGCGCGAGCTCGTGCTCGAGCTGGTGCTTCACCTTGCGACGAAGCCTGCCGTAGCGGCGGTGGGCGCCGGCGTAGGTCAGGCGTCGCAGGCGGGTCGCCTGCTCGCCGAGGCTGAGCGGCTGGCCGTGGTCGTCGCGGGCGTCGGGGAAGCGGTAGCCGAGGTCCTCGAGGGTGAACTCGAGCCGCCCGGCGAGGCGCAGGGTGTTGTCGACGGCCTCGGGCAGGTCGGCGAAGAGCTCGCGCAGGCGTCGCGGCGACTTCAGGTGGCGCTCGCCGTTCGGGGCGAGCAGCGCGCCGGCGCGGTCGAGGGTGGTGTGGTGGCGCAGGCAGGCGAAGGCGTCGCACAGCAGGCGGTCGCCGCGGGTGGCGTGGAGCGGGGCGTTGCTGGCCAGCAGCGGCAGGCCGAGGTGGCGGGCGAGCTCGACGAGACGACGGTTGAGGCGCGCCTCGTGGCGGGCGTGGTGGCGGACGATCTGGACCTGGACGTTGTCGCGGCCGAAGGCGTCGATCAACGAGCGGGCGTGGGCGAGGGCCTGGTCCCACTCGCCGGCGAGGATCAGCCGGGCGAGGGCGGCGTCGTGGTCGCCGGTGAGGCAGACGACCGAGCCGCGGTCGAAGTTGATGGGGGGGAAGTGACGAGTGACGAGTGACGAGTGGTCAGCCGTCGCGGCAGTTTGGGTGGGTGAGCCAGTGAGCGAGTGTGTCGCTTCGCGACGGGTTGGGAGGCCGCCGCGGTCAGCGGGATCGCGCTGCAGGTGGGTGGTGAGGTGTTGGCAGAGCCGGGCGTAGCCGCTGCGGGTGGCGGCGAGGAGCGGCACATGGGCCATCGGCGATCGGCCATCATCCATCGACCCTGCCGGACCTGGCGACCATGGAAACAAGGTGCCGACATGGGCGCGGATGCCGTGTTCGCGGGCGGCGGCGTGCACCCGGGCGCTGCCCTGGAAGCCGAGTGCGTCGGTGATGGCGATCGACTCGTAGCCCAGCTCGGCGGCACGTGCGACCAGGTCCTCCGGCAGGCTGGCGCCGTGGAGGAAGGAGAAGGCCGAGCGGGCGTTGAACTCGCTGAACATGGGTTATTGGTTATTGGTTATTGGTTATTGGGTTCCGCTTTTCGGGGTCCCTTGCTACTGGCTACTGGCTACTGGCTACTGGCTACTCGAAAGCTACGGGTAGGCGCCTTGGAGTTGCCAGAGGCTCGGCGGCAGGTGGGCGAGGCGGAGGAGTTGGTGGCTTTCGAGCTCGATGTCCCACTCGAGTTGCTGCCAGCGCTCCGCGGGGTCCCACCAGTGGCCGGAGATCGGGAAGGGGCCGCGGGTGTCGCGGATGCGGCCGCGGTGGGGGCCGGTGAGCAGGGCGAGGGGACGGGGGAAGGGATGGTCCTTCTCGAAGGCCACGGCGACCTCGACGGGGGGGCGGAAGCGGGACAGGGGGAGGCCCGCTGCGCGGGAGTGACCGGTGACGAGTGACGAGTGATCCGTGGTGCTGTTGCCGCCACTGAAGAGGCGGTGGGCGGGGAGGAGGTGGAAGCTGTCGGGACGGTGGCTGAAGGCGGGAACGGGGAAGCCGAGGCGCTCGGGGCCGACGAGGGCCTCGAGGCGGGCCAGGGTGTCGGCGAGGCGGTGGGGTTGGCGGAGTTGCTGGCCGAAGAGCTGGTGCTGGCCGTCGTGGGGCTCGCCGGGGACCAGGGTGAGGGTGAAATGGGTGACCGGGGCGGGCAGTTGGAGCACCTCGAGGTGGGTCTCGAGCGGCCGCAGCAGGACCTCGGGGGAGGCGCTCGGCTCGGGCAGGCGGATCGACTTGTGGTGCGGCGGCTGGTTTTCGAGCTGCAGCTCGAGGAGGATCGCGGTGGCGCTGCGGTAACGCTGGTGGAGACGGTTGGCGAGCAGGCCGAGGCAGCGCCTGAGCGGAAACAGCAGGGCCGTCGACTGGTCGACCGGATGCTCGAAGTCCCAGCGGGCCTCGAGCGACTCGGGCGGGTGGAACAGCTGGAGCGGGCGCTCGACCTTGCCGTGGAGCAGGTCGTGGAGGCGGGCGAAGCCGGGGCCGATCCGCTCGGCCAGGCCCTGGCGCGGCAGGGCGGCGAAGTCGCCGAGGTGGCGCAGGCCCCACTGGGCGAGTGCGTCCCAGCCGGCCAACTCCGATGGATCCAGTAGGCAGTGGCGGAGCAGCGCGAGCGGCAGGTGCCGGAGGGCGCCGTCGTCGCGGGCCCGCGGCGGCTTCCAGCGGCTGTCGGCACCGCGGAAGACGAGGCAGTGGCTGGTGGCGGGGGCGAGCGCGAACAGGTGGGCGAGGTCGGGGGTCGCGGCCGTGGCGAGGTGGAGCGGCAGGCCGAGGCCCGCGGCGCGGGAGGGGTCGGTGACGAGTGACGAGTGACGAGTGACCGGTGATCCGCCGTCGTCAGGGCTTTGGCGGACGAGGCAGCCGCGCAGGTCGAGGAGGAGGGTGTCGGGGGTGGTGAGCTCGAAGTCGGGGGTGAGCGACTCGGCGAACTCGAGCAGGTCGCGGCGGGCGCGCGACTCGGCCTCGGGGTCGCGCTCGAGGACCTGCAACTCCGGACAGCGGGCGAGGGCGCGGGTGACCGACAGGCCCGGCTCCAGGCCGAAGCCCGCGGCGCGGCGGTTGCGCTGGCTGATCGTCGGGTGCTGGCGGGAACTCGATTGCGCCAGCAGGGCGCAGGGGAAGTGACGCTGCTCCGGCCGGTGCCGGAGCAGCGCTTCCAGGGGGAGGTCGGGGAGATGGAGGGCGGTGTAGATAGAGGATGGGAGATGGTGGATGGGAGATTCGTCCTCGTTCTCGTCCCTCGTCCTTGAACTCGCGGCTGGACCGGGGACGAGTGGAGGACTAGGCGCTGCGGATTTGATGGCGGAGGGAGCGGCGGGTGGTGCGGGTTTCGAGGGAGCCGAGGAGCTCGCCGCGGGGGCGCTCGAGGTCGGCGAGACCGAGCGGGCGGGCGAGCTCGAGGCGCAGGGCACTGCGCGGGACGATGGGCGAGGGGGTGAGGGCGACCAGGGTGCAGCCGGTGGATTCCGCCAGCTGCCTCAGGCGGTGCCAGTGCGACGACGGGATGCGGCGTACTTCGCGCAGCGGCAGCGACGAGAGGTCGAGCAGGACGAGGGGGAGGTTGCCGTCGCGCACCAGCAGGTCGGCCGCTTGGAAGGCCTGGCGGGTGTCATGGCAGCGGACCCACAGCAGCCGTGAGCACTCCCCGGCATCGAAGGAGGCGGGGTCGAAGCGGTCGCGGGCATCGATGAGCGCGATGGGGGGCTCCGATGGACGATTGCCGATTGCCGATTGCCGATGGGGGGAGTCGGCGGCGAGCAGGGCGGCGACGAGGAGGGAGAGGCCGCAGGCGGGGCTGCCGGGGCAGAGCTCGGTGATCGCGCCGGGCGGGAAGTCGCGCGGGTCGAGGGGGGTGGTGGGCGGCGGAGTGGGTAGCGGAGTGGGTGGCGGAGTGGGTGGCGGAGTGGGTAGCGGAGTGGGCGGGGATGACGCGCCGTGGACGGCGCCGTTCCGTGGCATGGCTCCTGGAAGGGAGCCACTCCGGGCGGGCGGGTCGCGATGGGCGGGAGGAGGGCCTCGATGGGCGGGAGGAGGGCCTCGATGGGCGGCGGGGAACTTTTCGCGGAGCTGCCGGCGAAGGTCCTCGATGGTGGCGGCGGAGGGCATGAACGGGGGCCAGTGTGTTCCCGTTTGTGAAAATGTTCAAGTGAACAGTTTTCGGGGGTGCCGGGTTGTCCCTTCGAAATGCTGTCTCCCGGAGCCCCGGTGCGTCCCCTGCTCCTCCCTCTCACACCTCAAAGCCGACTAAAGTCGGCGTTCCGATGAGAAGAACTCGCGGGTGTTCTCGGTGCAGCGGGCGACGAGGCGGACGGGGTCTTCCTCCAAGGCGGCGGCCAGGCCGGCGGCGATGCGGGGCAGGTTGGCCGGGTGGTTTTGCCCGTCGGGGAGCGGGTGGCTGGTGAACTCGGCGGGCGGCGGCATCGAGGGGGCGTCGGTTTCCAGCAGCAGGCGGTCGCCGGGCACCGCGCGGAAGGCCTCGAGGGCCCCGGCCTTGCGCGGGTGGAGGAAGTGGCCGGAGAACGAGAAGCGGGCGCCGCGCGGGGCGATCTGTTCGACGAATTCCGGGCTGCCGCCGTAGGAGTGGAGCAGGAAGCCCGGTTCCGGTGGGGGCTCCTCGTCGAGGGCCTCGAGCAGGGGGCCCCAGGCCTTGAGGGCGTGGATGGTGATGGCGAGACCGCGCTCGCGGGCGAGGGCGAGCTGCGGCAGGAAGACCTCGAGTTGCTCGTCGAGCGAGGGTTCGTCGACCCAACGGTCGAGGCCGCACTCGCCGATGGAGGCCGCGGGAAAGCGGTCGAGCAGGCGCTCGAGCTGGTCGCGCCAGCCGGCCGAGCGGTGGTGGGCGTGCCAGGGGTGGAGGCCGAAGGCGGGGCGGATGAAGTCGGGGTGCCGCACGGCGAGATCGGCCACCGCCGGCCAGTCCTCCTCGGAGGTGCCGTTGACGACGCAGCCATCGATGCCGGCGGCCTTCATCGCATCGATGACGGCCTCGGGGTCGGCGAACTGGTGGAGGTGATTGTGGGCGTCGAGCACGTTATGGGGGGATACCATGGCGACGGAGCCGCCGGGTGTCAGCATCGATCGGCATGCCGGCCTCGGCGCGCTTCGAGAGCGGTGCCGGGCCGGGAGGAACGGGCGGACGCGGCTGCGACCCTGCCGGGGTCGGGATGAGCGGTGTGCGGGGATCCGGGGGTTGAGCGAAGCGACACCCCCGGGATGAGGGTGGGGTAAAGGTCAGCATCCTGGAGGGATGCCAGCCATGCCCGCAACGATGGGGACTCCGAGGGGAGAGGGCTCCGCGGGTGAAGGCCGAGTCGTCGTCGGCTCAGTCGGCGACCTCGACCACCAGGCTGATCTCCACCGCGACGTCGAGCGGCAGGGCGGCGACGCCGACGGCGGTGCGGACGTGCCTGCCGCGCTCGCCGAAGATCTCGACGAGCAGGTCGCTGGCACCGTTGATCACCTTGGGGTGGTCGTGGAAGCCGGGCTCGGAATTGACGAAGCCGCCGAGCGAGACGATCCGCGCGACCCGGTCGAGCGAGCCGAGCTCGGCGAGGATCACCGCGAGGCGGTTGAGGATCACCATGCGCGCGGCCTCCTGGGCCTCCTCGACGGAGACCCGGCTGGGGACCTTGCCGAGGACCCGGCGCTCGCCGTCGATCGGCAGGCCGCCGGAAAGGTGCAGCAACTTGCCGCTGCGGACGCAGTTGAGGTAGGAGCCGACGGGGGCCGGGGCTTCCGGAAGGCGGTGGCCGAGGGCTTCGAGGCGGGCAAGGGTCTGGTCCATGGGTGGGCGGGAGGCTTGGTCGGCCGGGCGGATTGGCCAGCCGGCCGGGCGGTTCAGCGGGCTGCCTTGGCATTCGGGAAGTCGCCGGTGATCAGGGCGACGAGCTTGCGGCCGTTGGTGCTCAGCGCGACCTTCTTGCCCTCGCCGCTGAGCAGGCCACGGGTGAAGTAGCGGTGGCCGACGTCGCTGTCGCCGCGCACGGCGGAGACGATCGGCTGGTCGACCTCGCGCTGGCTGACGGCGATGCCGGTGGGCAGGCCGGTGGCGGTGAAGGCGATCTCCCACGACGGGCTCGGCTGGTCGAGGTCGCCGTAGACCAGCCAGGGGTGGCGCCGGGCGAAGTCGAGCGTGCCCTTGCGCGGCACGGTGACCTTGAAGTAGGCCGGGCTGTCGCGGACGAAGCGCGGCACGCTGAGCTGGGGGTCCTCCTGGCGCTCGAGGAAGAAGCGCGCGACGTCCATCCCGATCAGGTTCATCCCGTTGTAGTTGCCGTGGTGGTTGGTGCCGCCGGAGTAGCGTTCGAACCAGCCCTGGAAGCGGGTGCTCATGAGCAGGGCCAGCTCGAGGTGGAGGTGGGCGCGGGTGCGGTTGAGGCCGCGCCCGGTGTAGCCCATCTGGCCGAGCACGCCGCCGGCCTTGACGCGGTCGCCGGGCTTGACCGTGCACTTGGCGAGGTGGGCGTAGAGGCTGTGCACCACGCTGTCGTCGCCGACCGGGTGGGCGACGACGATGTAGCGGCCGTAGTTCGAGCGGCCGGGGACGTCGCTGACGTGGACGACGGTGCCCTCGGCGATGCTCATCACCAGGTCGAGCGGGTTGCCGGCGCGGTCGCGCTTGACCGGGGCGATGTCGATGCCCTCGTGGAAGCGCAGGTAGCGGACCTCGCCGCCGACGCGGACCGGGTTGCGCACCAGGCCCCAGGAGCCGCCCTCCCAGGGCGTCGAGCGCTCGCCCTCGAAGGTGCGGTCGACGTACATGTAGAACTTCTCCGGCCGGCCGTGGAGCAGGTTGTGGTTCTCCGTCGGCAGGCGGTAGTCAGGCGCGGCGGGCGCGGCGGGCGCCAGGACCGGCAGGGCGAGGAGGGTCAGCAGCGCGGCGAGTCGCATGTCACTCCTGGGTTGTCGGGGCTCCCATGCGCGGCAGTTCCTCGTCGAAGCGCGCGACCTCGACCCCGGTCAGGCCCTTGTAGACGATCCAGATGCCGTCGTTGACCGGCCGGTCGATCAGCACGGCGTCGACCATGCGGCCGTTGACCTGGGTCAGCATCCAGCGGCCCTGGCTGGCGGTGGTGGTCGCGGCGAGGCGGTTGCGGGCGCGGTCCTTGAGCTGGAGGGTCACGCCGAAGCCCTCGCCGTCGCGCGACTGGAAGGCGTGGAAGGCGACGATGTCCTTGCCGACGACCTCGGGGACGCGCTTGAAGCTGCGCTCCTTGCCGGCGACGAACTGCTTGAAGATCATCTCCGGGTGGTCGGTGGGATCGGTCTCGATGTGGATCGAGACGACGTTCTCCTCGCTCTTCTTGCCGCCGGCCGACGCCGGCATCGCGAGGAACAGCGCCGCCACGCAGGCGAAGGCGGGGATCAGGACGCGTATCATGGCCGCAGAGGCTGGCGCGGAGGCCGGTGGTCGGGAACGAAAAAACCGGGCGGTTAGGGATTTTCGCCGGCCGTCGCCCGGTCCGGGCCCGGTCGGAGCCCGGTCAGGCGCCGAGCTTCTCCTTCACGAGGTCCTCGAGCTTGACGATGTCGGCGGCGAACTTGCGGATGCCCTCGGCGGTCTTCTCGGTGGCCATGGCGTCCTCGTTGAGGGCCAGGCGGAAGGACTTCTCGTCGAAGCTGACCTTGTCGAGCTCGGCTGCGGCGGCCTTGTCCGGCGACAGGAAGCGCTCGACCGGGTCGCTCGAGTCCTGCAGCTCCTGGAGCAGCTTCGGGCTGATCGTCAGCAGGTCGCAGCCGGCGAGGCAGAGGATCTCGCCCTTGTTGCGGAACGAGGCGCCCATCACCTCGGTCTTGTAGCCGAACTTCTTGTAGTAGGTGTAGATCTCCCGCACCGACTGCACGCCGGGGTCGTCCTCGCCCTGGTAGTCCTTGCCGGTCGAGGCCTTGTACCAGTCGAGGATGCGGCCGACGAAGGGCGAGATGAGCTGGACCTTGGCCTCGGCGCAGGCGACTGCCTGGGCGAAGGAGAACAGCAGGGTGAGGTTGCAGTGGATGCCCTCCTTCTCAAGGATCTCGGCGGCGCGGATGCCCTCCCAGGTGGAGGCGATCTTGATCAGGATGCGGTCGCGCGAGATGCCTTCCTTCTCGTAGCCCTCGATGAGGGTGCGGGCCTTGGCGATGGTGCCCTCGGTGTCGAAGGACAGGCGGGCGTCGGTCTCGGTCGAGACGCGGC